>MFUJ01000017.1 GCA_001785675.1 Candidatus Nomurabacteria bacterium RIFCSPHIGHO2_12_FULL_37_29
TTAACTTTTGATGTAACTTTTAATATTTCACTTACTTCATCTAAAAATACAAGCTCTACATCATAAAGACCAGCATTTTTATTTTCCAGACCAACAATGATATTCATACTCGGATGCATGGCCGGGAAACTCTGAGCGTTTATATTTTGGAAAACGCCAATAATAGAGAATTTGCCAGTTCCCTGTTCAAGGATCACGTTATCACAAATGTGGAAAAAATTTACTTCTAGCATTATTAATACAGTATAACACTATGTTGTATTAATGTAAAGTAATTGATGTTTTATTATTATTTGTGTTGATGTTAAAAACCTCTGGATCAGAAATTTGATTATTATTTGTATTTGTACTAAAAACCTTTAGATCAGAGATATCAATAATCTTTAAAGTATTTTTTATTCTTCTTAGGGAGGATTTCTTACCAATTTTCTTCATGATTTCAAAAGGGTCAGGAGATTTATCTTTGCCAGATAAAACTACTCTAAGTGGCCAAAGTATGTTACCCTTACCCATCTTTTCTGCATACCGCCATAATGAAGTGTCGTTTTTATTCTTTTCGATTTTTTTCCAATCGTTACTTTTAATTTCTATTAATAAATCATTTGTTTCTGTTAAATATTCCTTTAGTGTTTTATTTTTAGACAAATCTCCAATTATATTTTTTTTTATGAACAATTCCCAAACTTCACTAAGATTAGGGTCTTTGGATTTAAATAAGTAGTCGGTCGGAGCATGATAATTGTAGCTAGTTGGTAAAATGGATGTTGTGTTGATTTTCTCCACTTTAGAAATTTCAAGATTCTTAAGATCATCTGTAGTTGTTATGTAACCATACATAAATATAACTAAGTCGCGGAATGTTGTAATTCTATCTTTAAACTGAACCAAATAATTATCAAATTCTGTTTCGCTTAAATTTTTTTCAGCAAGTATTTCTTTTATATTTATGCCAATTTCATTAAAATATTGCTTTGCTTTTTTTACGAAACCTTTTCGAGATAACTTTTTTAAGTGTTCTTTATTTATCCAATCCAGCTTTTCTTCATTAAACTTTGCTCCAGAAATTTGTATATGACTTAAATCAAAAGATTTTATAATTTCATCTTTTGATAAGATTTCTCTATTATCCCCTCCCCCGGGATTCCAGCCAATAAATGCTAAAAAGTTAAGCATCGCTTCCGGTAAATATCCTTCTTTTTGATAATCTAAAATATCCTTTGCTCCATCTCTTTTCCCTAGTTTTTTTGTTCCAGCTTCTCCTAAAATCGGAGGCAAGGTAACAAATTCTGGTCTTTTTATTTCTAGAGCTTCATAGATTGCTAAGTAATTTGGTGTAGAAGAAATAAATTCATCTGCCCTAAATATATGCGTTACCTTCATTAAAAGATCATCAATGATGTGCGCGAAATTATATGTAGGATATCCGTCACTTTTTATTAACACAAGGTCGTCTACTGCTTCCTCACCTGCTTCTAAATCTCCACGAACCAGATCATGCCATTTATGCTTTTTTACATTAGTTTTAAGCCTAAGGGGTTTTGAGCCATCCCAAAGAGGCGGATTCTCTGGTCTATGTTTTCTGTATAAAAAAGGTTTTTTATTTTCTTCAGCACTTTTTCTAAAATTTGCGACTTCTTCCTCTGAATACGGATCAGCATAAGCAAGCCCTTTTTCGACAAGAATGTTTGCGTATTTTTTATACGTGTAGAGTCTCTTTGATTGTTTGTATGGGGCATGCTCGCCACCTATATCAACTCCTTCGTCCCAATCTATACCAAGCCATTTCAAAGAAGCCATAATGTGATCAATGGACCCCTCCACTTCCCTTTTTTTGTCGGTATCCTCAATTCTTAAAATAAAAGTCCCGTTGTTCTTTCGTGCCCAAAGCCAGGCAAAAAGAGCGGTTCTAACTCCGCCAATATGCATAAACCCCGTCGGACTTGGAGCAAATCTAGTTACAACTTTATTGTATTGTATTTTATTACTCATGACTCAAAGCTATGTCTACTAATGCGCGAGCTATTTTTTTGGCAGCATCTGGCTTATTGAAAATTTTTGCATTTTGCGCCATAAGTTCGTAACCCTTTCTATTCCCTATTATTCTTTCAATTTCTCCACTTAAAATATTAGCAGTCATATTCATCTCTTCGATAACACTACAGGCCCCTGCGCGAGCGTAATTAAAAGCATTTTTTTTCTGATGATCTAAGTTGGTATTTGTTATGGGTACTAAAATAGACGGCACACCCCAAGATGCTATTTCAAACAACATTGACCCTGCCCTGGAAATTATAATGGTGGCTGCCCCAGCAGCCATTTTGATCATCAATGGATTTAAAAAGGGCATAGATACATATCGGAGCTTGCGCGGATTATTTAAGAGAACAACTTCTGCTCGTCCACTAACTATCTTGAAATTTTTTACACCAGTTTGATGAATAATTTGATAATTATTAATAAGTCTCGGTAATGCGTCTAAAATAGTATTATTGATAAGCTCCGCGCCTTGAGAACCACCCAAAACTACAATAACGGGCAATTCCGATTCCAATTTAAAATATTCAAGTGCTTCCCTTCTCCCCGCGGGATTTTCTATTTCAGTTCTTATTGGCTGACCCGTCCAAGCTGTCGTATCTTTAGGAAAATAATCCGTAGCTTCTGGAAAAGAGACAGCGACCTTTTTGGCAAAATGTCCGGCCCATTTATTTACTCGGCCTGGAGCAGAGTCCGACTCATGAATCACAACTGGAATGCGTAAAATTCTAGCGGCAAAAATCGCTGGGAATGAAGCATATCCACCTTTACCGAAAACAACATCTGGATAAATTGAAAACATTTTAAAAATAGCATTTATGATACCGAAAAAAACCTTAAAGATATCAACAAAATTTTTTAAAGAAAAATAAGTACGCATTTTGCCAGAATTTATTTCTTCATACAAAATATCATTTTCAAAAAGCATTTCTTTGTCATAAGGACTGTCGGAAACATAATAGAGTTTCGCTTTTAGTATGTTCTCATGATCGATTATTTGATTGACTTTTTGAGCGACAGCAATAATGGGATAAAAATGTCCGCCTGTTCCACCGCCCGTAAATACTATTTTCATTGGATTATAAATTATTATTATTTCAACTCTTAGCTCTCTCGCCTTTGGCGGAAAATTTCGATATTTGAAGCACAATACCCATTGCCATAAGATTTATCATTAATGAAGTGCCTCCATGACTCATGAAGGGTAGTGGCACTCCTGTTAATGGAAAAACCCCGGTAATGGAAGCAATATGCATAAATGACTGCACTGTGATAAGTATAACAATTCCAGAGACTAAAAGTCTACCAAAGAGGTCCGGTGAATTATTAGCAATGCGAAATCCACGTAAAGTAAAAAGTAAATAAAGAAATATCGTCGTAAGTGCCCCAATAAAACCCAACTCCTCGCCCAAAACTGCAAAAATAGAGTCGCCTTGTGGTTCTGGAAGATAACTAAATTTCTGAATACTCTGACCAAACCCTCTTCCAAATATCCCACCTGATCCGAGAGCAATAAGTGACTGCTGAATTTGATAAGAAGACCCACGCGGATCGACTTCTGGATTAATAAAGGTTTTTACTCGTTCTTGAAGGTATGGTGTAAAAAATATAAGGGATCCTAAAACAAATGATGCACCCACCGCAATGCCTAAAATATACTTCAGTGGAACACCAGAAATAAAAAGCATCGAAATTCCGGTCACTGTAATTAAAATGAAACTTTTAGTATCGGGTTGTTTAAATAAAATTATGGCGATAATGGCAAGTAAAATACTAAACGGCAAGATTCCGAATCTAAAATCCTGCACTCTATTCTTAGCCCAAGATAACCACGCCGCAAAATAAATAATAAATCCGAATTTTAAAATTTCTACTGGCTGTAAAGACACAAACCCGAGCTTAATCCATCTTTGCGCCCCTCCATGACTCCATCCCAGCTGGGGGATAAAAACAGAAGCAGTGAGAAGTATTGCCCCCAAGAAAATAAGAAAGGAGTATTTGCGCCAAAACTTATAATTTATTTTAAAACAAAGATACATGCCAACAAGTCCTAAACCTAAACCCAAGATCAGTTGGCTGAAAAGCACTGAGAAAAAAGTTTTTTCATTTTTAGCCAAAATTCCCAAGGATGCAGAAACAAACATCAAAACTCCAATAGTAATAAGAAGGAATATTATTATTAAAAAAAATTTGTCTGCTTTTTTTTCTTTCATGGTTCGATATTACTCACCATGACCTCTTCGAGCCTGAGCCTCAGAGCCGAAGGCCTGAGTTTTAGTCGAAGGGTCATCTACTTACAATTGCTAAAATTATACCAACAATAGCGAAAATAACCGACAAAATCCAAAAACGCATTGTAACTTTATAAGATGGCCAGCCAATTGCTTCGAAATGATGGTGTATCGGCGCAAGTTTAAACAATCTTTTGCCACCTCTTAATTTTTTTGACAACATTTGCAAGATAACTGAGCCGGATGTGATGACAAGCGGCAATGCTACAATAGGAAGAATTAGAACCGAATCAGTTAAAAATGCTAGTGTCGCTAAGGTAATCGTAAGCCCCATAATACCAGTCTCGCCCATATAAAATCTGGCCGGCGGAATATTAAACCATAGGAATGCCAAGATTGCCCCGGTCGTAACCGCCGAAAAAGCCGCGATGTCTATCTGGTTGTTCGCGTAAGCTATCGCCGCGTAAGCGGCAAAAATAGAGGCCAGTACCCCGCCGGAGAGCCCGTCCAACCCATCAATCACTCCGCCGGAAAAAGTCGCCAACGTGACTATTATAAAAAATGGAATAATTAAAATTCCTAAATAAATTTCTCCTCCAAATGGAACGTGAAAAGATGTCATGCCTAATTTGTAAAAAAACCAAACACCTATCAAAAAAGAAAAAAAAGTTACTAGAAAAATTTTCCATTTTCGCCAAGATTTGTCATCACGAGCAAATTTACCTGTTCCGTAAATTTGAATAAAATCATCACAAAGTCCAAGCAGAGATCCTATAAATAAAGTGAAAAACGGTATCAGGGTCTGATTACGACTCAAGAAGTTCATTTTTTCAGTGCTTGTGGAAGGAAATAAAGTTAATGCCAAAGAAAAAAGCCCAGTAGTGAACAACACCGAAACCCAAATGATAATTCCGCCCACGCGCGGAGTACTTAGCTCTTGATGTTCTTTGTGCTCTTTATGAATTTTCCGAAATTCTTCAGAAACTTCACCACCGTTTCTGGAATATTTTTTCCACATTTTGTATTTATAGAAAAAATGTGTGGCAATCGGGGTTAAAAATATACCTAAAAAAAAAGCAAATGTTGTTGGTATGAAAATTTTTACTAAATCTAAATACATGCCCATAATATAACATTTTTTGCCCA
>MFUJ01000018.1 GCA_001785675.1 Candidatus Nomurabacteria bacterium RIFCSPHIGHO2_12_FULL_37_29
AATTCCTTCCCCCCAACCCCCTTCCTTTTTGCCCGCCCGAGCGTTCAGAATCGTTTGTGCCGCGCGATGCGCGGCAATGGGTCAGTTTCTTTCAAAAAAAGTTCGCGCGAAGTGTATAATTACAGCACCAGAGAAGGAAATAGTACATATGTACTATTTCCGATACTGGGGCGAGGCGCAGGCCCAATTTTTTCAGTAGGAAAAATAGCCGAGCCGGGGTCGCAGAAATTTGCGAGCGACGGCGAGAAAATTATCTGTGACCACCATGCTCTCGTAGTTTAATGGATAAAACGAGGCTCTTCTAAGGCCTTGATGGAGGTTCGATTCCTCCCGGGAGCACAAAAATGAAGAAAGATAAACTGCTTTACGTTTTTTCATTTTTGTGCTGACCGCAGCGATGTTTTGCGAGTGCGCAAAACCGCGAGGGGCGGACTGCGAAAATTTCGAGCGACGGCGAGAAATTATTTGTAGTCACAAAGATAATATGAAAATAAAAATCTTATACGAAGATTCTAATATTTTAGTCATAGATAAACCATCTGGTATTGCTGTGCACGGAGATGGTAGAAGTAAACCCACCCACAATGCTTTCAGCATAGCTGATGCAGGCAGGGAGAAAAATATTACTGATTGGGTATTGAAAAATTATCCAAAAACGAAAAATGTGGGAGAGTCTATGGGAGATGTAATTCGTCCGGGTATTGTGCACAGACTGGACCGTGAAACTTCCGGGGTTTTAATTTTAGCAAAAAATCAGAAAGCTCATGAATTCCTTAAAAAACAATTTTCCGCCTCCGCCCTAGAATTGAAAACTAAAAGCGGGTTGGCAGACAGGCAGAACAGAATTAATAAAACATATATAGCTATTGTAGCTGGTTGGGTAAAAAATGATCATGGTTTTATAAATAAACCGATCGGCCGGAGTCCAACGGACTTTCGTCGTAGACTTGCCGGTCGTGGGGCGCAAGGTAAAATGAGGGAAGCAATAACAGAATACAAGGTTATTAAAAGATTTGTAGCTTCGGCACAAAAATTTACTTATTTAGAAATAAAACCTAAAACTGGGCGAACACACCAAATCCGGGTGCATATGAAATTTTTGAATCACCCAGTGGCTTGCGATTCCCTTTATAATCCGAAGGGTGCTTGCCCCAAGGGCTTGAAACGACTGGCGCTGCATGCTAAATCTATCGAGTTTTTAAACTTGAAAGACAAACTTGTAAAAGTGGAATCTTCCCTACCAATCGAATTTAAAAAAATGCTAAGATGACAAGATGGAAGCTGAAGCAAAAAACTGTCAAAACTGTAAAAAAGAATTTATCCTAGAAAAGGAAGATTTTAACTTTTATGAAAAAATGAAAGTTCCACCACCGTCGTGGTGTCCGGAGTGCCGCATGATCAGACGATTGGCTTGCGTCAATGGATGGTCTTTATTTTTTAGAAATTGCGATAAATGCGGGGAACGTACACTTTCTATGTATACGCCCTCGCAGAAAATTACCAGCTACTGCCAACCGTGTTGGTGGGGCGATTCTTGGGACGGCACTGAATATGCGATTGACTATAATCCATCAAAACCTTTTTTAGCTCAAGTCAAAGAACTCTCTGAAAAAACCCCATACATGGCGCTCGAAACAGAATATCTAACCTTAAAGAATTGCGATTACAGCAACGCCATGAGTCATTGCAAAAACTGTACCCTCACTATCTGGGCAGATTTTTGTGAGAGTGTTTACCACTCTTCTCTTTTGAATGGGGTAAAAGATGTAGCCGACTGTCTGCGAGTTTTTAGCTCTGAACTATGTTATGAATCTGTCGGGCAGAGAAAATCTTGTTATAGATCTTTCTATTCGGAAGAATGTGATTCCTGTAGCGATATGTGGTTCTCTAGAAATTGTTATGGCTGCATGAATTGTGTAGGTTGTGTAAATTTACGTGGCGCATCTTATCAAATTTTTAACAAGCAATATTCCAAAGAAGAATATGCAGAAAAATTAAAAAAGCTCAGACTCGATACTCGTTCTGGAATAGAGGCATTGAAAAAAGAGGCAGAAATATTCTGGAAAAAGTTTCCCTATCGCTTTTATACCGGCGATACTTTTAATTTAAATGTGACAGGTGAATACGTTTACCAATCAAAAAATTCGAAAGAAATGTACAGCAGCTCACATTCAGACAATTGTAAGTATTGTCAATTTATAACTGTAAAACCAGCCAAAGATTGCATGGATTATTCTGGTTGGGGCAATGCTGCCGAGCTCATCTATGAATCGCCCAATATTGGTAATAATGTGAGTAATGCGAAATTTTCGGCGTATTGTTTTCCAGATATATTAAATATCGAGTATTGTCTGTGGGGGATTGCTCTGAAGAATTGTTTTGGCTGTGTAAATCTGAAACGCAAGAGCTATAGTATTTTAAACAAGCAGTATTCGAAGGAAGAATACGAAAAACTCAAAGCGCAAATTATCGAAGACATGAAAAATAATCCATATGTAGATGAGCTCGGCAGGTCCTGGCCCTATGGAGAATTTCCTGGAGTATTATTTTCTAAATTTGCTTACAATAATTCCAATGCTAATAAATTTTTCCCAAAAACGAGAGAAGAAGCGCTAAGCTCTGGCTATAAATGGAATGATGAAGTGGAAAAGCAAGTAGAAGCGACAATCTCGGGGAGTGATTTACCGCAGACAATCAGCGAGGTGAATGATTCAATCTTAAAAGAAATTATTTCTTGCACCACATGTGAAAGGAAATACAAAATAGCTTCTATTGAATTTGACCTTTTGCGCAAGATGAATATTCCGCTTCCAGCTCGATGTCTAAAATGCCGAGAGAAATCTCGTTTTAACAAACTCCAAATGCCCAAACTTTATGACCGTGTGTGCATGAAATGCAGTAACCCGATTAGAACTTCCTACGCGCCCGACCGACCTGAAATAGTCTACTGCGAAAAATGTTATCAGCAGGAATTTACTTAAATTTATACGAGAATAAGCCTAACATGATATTGCCTTTAGAAAATTTTTATGCTAAAGTTTTTTTACTACAATGAATAGTAAATTAAGCAATATAAAATGGAGTCCAGTAGATATAGAAGCTCGAAAGAAGATACATTTTAAAGCAGGTGATACTATATCCGTCTGGTCTAAAATACAGGATGAAAAAGGTAAATTTCGCTTGCAAGCCTTTGAAGGTACAGTACTGGCAAGGAAACACGGGGAAGAGATAGGGGCTACTTTTACCATTAGAAAGATCGCTTCTGGGGTAGGAGTTGAAAGAATTTTTCCACTTTATTCTCCAATGATAGATAAAATTGAAATATTAAAAAAATCTCGCGCTCGCAGATCTAAACTTTACTATATTCGCACCAAGGCAGTCAAAGATGTTCGCCGAAAAATGCGTTCAGCTACCTTTGTGGCTGATAGTGAGGACAAAGAAGAAGTAAAAGAAAAGACAGCAGAGTAATTTACTACAATAGAATATTGCGCGGGTGTCGTAACAGTAGCCGAGCCAGCTTGAGGTGTTGGTGCCCGTAAGGGCGTGGAGGTGCGATTCCTCTCCCGCGCACCTATGATGAGTCATTTAATAGCTCCTTCTTCTCGCAGAAGTCTGATTTTGTTTTTTATTCCACGATTATAATTACCAAAACTCCCGTCTGATTTTATAACTCGGTGGCAAGGGATCCGGGGATCAAAGTTTTTTGCCATGATATTACCCACTGCACGATACGCTCTTGGACTTTTTGCGAATCTTGCCACTTCTCTATACGTCATTGTGTGTCCCCTCGGAATACCTTTTACAATCTTTATAACTTTTTGCTTGAATTTAACCATATACTTTTTTATTATATCAAAAACTTTCCCAATCTCATAAAACTTTGTTTCAGACTGATATCTTGATATACTCTTTTTATGCTATTTTCAAATGAGGTTTTATTACGAATCATAATTTTTATTTTGGGTTTATGTGGTTTTATGGTAGCCAAGCATATTCGAAACCATAAAACAAAGAATACACCACTTGTTTGTTTGGTGGGGTTTGATTGTCATAACGTGGTTCATAGCGACTACTCAAAGTTTCTTGGCATTCCAGTGGAACTTTTCGGAATGATTTACTATAGTTTTATATCTATTGCTTATTTTTTTCTTATTTTTATGCCAAGTGCTGTGTCACTTAGTCTGATTTTCTATCTTATTGTCATGTCTTTGGTAGCATTGCTTTTTTCTATTTACTTGATAACTATACAAATTTTTATTTTAAAAAAGGGATGTTCCTGGTGTATTGTTTCAGCCATTATTTCAAGTTTGATTTTTGGTTTGGCTATGTTAAATTATAATTTTTATTCACTAGTGGGCGGCATTTACAATCTTTTTTGATATATGGAGTAACATATATCAACGGCACTTGGACATTATGCAAATAAAAAACTTGCATATGTTCCTCGTTTATTGATATAACTTAACTTACATGGTGCCTGTAGTTTAGTGGTAAAACTTCTGCTTGTGGAGCAGATATCGAGAGTTCGATTCTCTCCAGGCGCCCCTTCTTTATTTCCCTTCTATCTCTTTGTCAATATGATCTAATTTCTTCTCCATTCTACCTAGAGTATTTTGTAGATTTTTGATTTGAGCTTCTTCTGATTCAATTTCTTCTTCCGCTCTTTCGGCTAATTTTTTCTCACCAATCAAGCCCGAAATAATAAGTCTATTCCCAACAAAAGCAGAGACAAAAACCCCTGTTAGAAGAAGGATAATAGATCCAGTGATTATAGAAACAATACTACTTAAATTTATATCGTCTGCAATATGCCATACCCCGCGCCAAAACAATACCACCCCAATACCGCCCAAAAATCCATAAAAAATGGGCGTATGGCTTAATTTTGCTCTAATTTTATCTTCTAATTTATCAAAAAATCTCACAACTTTTTTTGTTAACATGTTGTTTAATTATACATTAATAGTAGAATAATTTCTATGACCTGGGATAACTTAAATCTTTTAAATGTTCTAAAGAATAACGGGGTTGTTGTTATGCCAACCGATACTCTCTACGGTATTGTAGGCAAAGCCCAAAGTGAATCTGTGGTTAATCGTATATATAACATACGCAAAAGAGATACACACAAACCCTGCATTATTCTTATCGAAGATGTTGGTGAACTCGGAAAGTTTTCTATAATTCTCTCAGACGAACAGGAAAATAAGTTAAAAGAATACTGGCCTGGTCCGGTGAGTGTTGTTTTAGATTGTCCCCATGAATCACTTTCATATTTACATCGTGGCACAAAGACTCTCGCGTTTCGCGTACCTGCCCACGCATCACTTCGAGAGTTACTTGTTAAAGTTGGACCACTAATCGCGCCTTCTGCCAATGCAGAGGCATTGCCTCCGGCCAAAAGTATCTCAGAAGCAAAAAAGTATTTTGGGAATTTGGTTGATTTATATTTAGATGGTGATCTAGTCACCAGTAAAGCATCTAAAGTTATTAAATTGCACAAAGATGGTTCCGTGGCTGTACTTAGAGAATAAATATGTCATAATATGGTATATGTCACAGAACCCGATCTTGTTTTTAAAATCGCTTTTTGAAGAAAATTACGAAGCTCGCAAAAGGGTCTTTCGTAGCATCAAAGCAAAATCCGATGCCAAACGAACGACAATGGAAAAAACGGCAGACTTCATGACTTCGAATTTCGGGAGCAATACTTTTTTATTATTCAATGTTTTTTTATTTACCTCATGGATACTTATCAATACTAATCAAATAAAAGGTGTACCTATATTTGATCCTTTCCCCTTTAATCTTTTAACGAACATAGTTTCCCTCGAAGCCATTATTCTTGCCATCTTCGTCCTAATATCTCAAAATCGTACGGCGAAAGTAGATGACTTGCGCGAAGAGACCCATTTACAGTTAAATCTTATCTCTGAGCGAGAAATTACCAAACTTATGAAAATGATGGCTTTGCTTTTAGAAAAACAGGGTCTAGATTTATCCCAAGATCCAGAACTCAAGAAAATGATTCGTCCGATTAGCGAAGAAGAAATAGAAAAAAGACTGGAGAAAGAAATTTTGTAAGTTATGAAAATTTTGCAAGATTACGACCTAGCTACACTTAACACTTTCGGCATATCTGCGCGGGCTAAATTTTTAACTGAAGTAGGCAGTCTTGCAGAGCTGGAAGAACTATTTACTCTGCCGGAATTTAAACAAAATAAAAAAATATTTCTAGGTAGCGGAAGCAATGTTTTATTTACAAAAGATTTTGAAGGTTTAGTTATTTTGAATAAGTTAAAGGGAATAAAAATTCTAAAAGCCGGGGCAGAGGTCGGGAAAGATTTTGTTTTGATTAAAGCTATGGGGGGCGAAGTCTGGCATAATCTTGTAATTTTTGCTGTAGATCGTGGGTATTGGGGCATTGAAAATTTATCGCTTATCCCAGGCACAGTTGGGGCCGCGCCGATGCAAAATATCGGAGCGTATGGAGCAGAACTGGCAAATGTTTTAGAGAATGTAGAGAGTATTGAAATCGCGACAGGTAATAAAAGAATTTTTACCAAAGAAGAGTGCGAGCTTGGCTATAGAGACAGTATATTTAAAAATAAATTAAAAAATAAATATTTTATCTCAGCAATTACTTTAAAATTGAGCAAAAAAGAGAAAAAAAATATAAGTTATAAAATACTTTCTGACCATATAGAAAAAAATAAAATCCAAATTGAGAGATCTAAAGATATAAGTAATGCAGTCTGCCAAATACGTCGTAGCAAACTACCAGATCCTAAGGTCATCGGCAATGCTGGTAGTTTTTTTAAAAATGTTTTTGTCGAAGATGCAAAAATTAAAGAAATGCTCTCAATATATCCACATATGCCCTACTTTAAAGAAAATGGTATGACGAAAATCCCAGCCGGCTGGCTTATTGAACAATCTGGATGGAAAGGGAAAAGAATAGGCAATGTCGGCGTACATGAGAAGCAGGCATTGGTTATAGTAAATCACGGTGGAGCAAATGGAGCAGAAATTAAGAATTTAGCTGAACAGATTGTTGCTTCGGTCTTGGCCAAATTTGGCTTAGAACTTATTCCTGAGGTTAATTTGATTTAACGGCACATAAGTGTATAATTAAATTATTAGAAGTAATTTTTCGATCAATAATTATGCCAAGCGAATACATAAAAAATTTATATAGAGTTTCATTTGCGTTTTTAATCGTTCTTTCTTTATTTTTTGTTGTAAAGTTATTAGCACAGTGGAGGGAATATGGAATGATGGGAAGCAAGAATGTCAATACCATTACTCTCTCGGGGCATGGCGAGGTCACTGCGGTGCCAGATATTGCTAATATTTATTTCACTATTAAGAAAGATGGCAAAACAGTAAAAGAAGCGCAAAATGCTGTGGCTCTTATTGAAAAGACATCGTTGGATTTCTTGAAAGATAATAAGGTGGCAGAAAAAGATATTAAAACCACCAACTCCTCCTTTAATCCAAAATATGAATATAGATATGATACAAAGATATTAATGCCTTGTAATGATTTTAACTGCCCGCCTCGTCCCGGCAAAAATGTGATTTCTGGCTATGAAGCATATGAGAGCATCACAGTTAAAGTTAGAAATACAGACGATACTGGTCGGATTATGCAAGGTCTGGGAGGTTTGGGTGTGACTGATTTGAGCGGTCCGAATTTTGCCATAGATGATGAGGATGGACTAAAAGCGGAAGCGAGAAAAAAAGCTATTGATGATGCACAGGTTAAGGCAAAAGTTTTAGCAAAAGATCTAGGGGTAAAATTAGGTAGAATTTCAAATTTCAGTGAAGGAGGAGGTTATGGAGGGCCGATTTACTATGGTAAAGCCATGATGGACTCTGCAGTAAGTTCTGCGCCTGTGCCTGCCGAAATTCCCAAAGGCGAGAATATAATAAGCTCAGATGTAACGATAACTTATGAGATCAGATAAGGTAACAAAAAATCAAAGACCGAAATTTTTGTCGATACAGATTTTTTGAAGCTTAAAAAAATCTTGAGATTGGCTCGCCGTCGCTCGCCAAACCCCTTAAAAATTTGTTTTTGCTTTTCCGTTGACTATTTTGGAGAAAAAGCGTAGTATTAAAAGAGCCCTTGGAAAGGGGCTTTTTTAAAAGAATTAAGATTTTTTACAAAGATGTCAAAAATCACCGAATACTTTAAAGAAACTAAAACTGAATTAAAACATGTTATTTGGCCAAAGCGAAGCCAAACTCTTTACTATACTTTATTTGTTATCGTCTTATCTATTGTAATCTCGTATTATTTAGGTGTTTTTGATTTTATCTTCTCAAAGGGCTTAGAGAAAGTAATCACTCTTTAAATTTTTATGTCAAAACAAGAAGAACTAGGAATTAGAAATTGGTATGCAATACATACTTATGCTGGATATGAAAATGTTGTTTTGCGCAATCTAAAGCAACGCATTGATTCTCTTGGTATGCACGATAAAATTTTCAATGTTATTGTTCCAATTGAAAAGAAAATAAAAATTAAAGCAGGGAAAAGAGTGGAAGTGGAGGAAAAAATTTATCCAGGTTATGTATTAGTTGACATGATTGTGACGGATGATTCTTGGTATGTGGTGAGGAATACCCCTAGAGTTACTGGTTTCGTAGGTGCGGGAGTTAATCCAGTACCCCTCAAAAATGAAGAAGTGGATTATTTATTCAAAAAAATGG
>MFUJ01000019.1 GCA_001785675.1 Candidatus Nomurabacteria bacterium RIFCSPHIGHO2_12_FULL_37_29
ATAGAAAAGCTGGCGGAACCGCCAAAAATTTAAGAGATTCAAACCCAAAATACCTCGGTATTAAACTTGCTGACGGTCAAATGGCTCAATCTGGCTCTATTATCGTCCGCCAGCGTGGTACAGCCATTATGGCAGGTAATAATGTCAGCGTAGGCAAAGATCATACCCTTTTCGCTCTCAGACCCGGCACGGTCAAATTTGGCTCTCGACGCAAAATTTCCTTCAACGGCGCTACTGTAGTAAAAAAGATAGTGAATGTAATTTAGCTACTTTTAAATTCCCTCCACCACAAGTTTAAATGAAGATTTTTTGCCCTTTATCTCTATTTGGATTTCAAAGTCCCCTACTTCTTTAATTGGTTTTTCTAGAATAATAAACTCTTCGCTGATTGTCGCATGATGTTCATTTTGCATGCCAGCGATTATTTCTTTTTTGTGAATTGCTGAAAAAAGATGTCCCTGTTCGTTTGCTTTACCTTTTATTGTGATAGTTTTTCCTTTTATTTCCTCTAAATTTTTCATCAAAAGGTCTTCTTGCACTTCCCTTTCAATCATGACTTCTTTCTTGCGTATTTCAAGTTCCGCTACGGCTTTTGGTGTCGCGGCTTGCGCTAATTTTCGAGGCAACAGGAAATTCATGGCGTAACCATCATTCACTTCTTTAATATCGTATTTTTTCCCCACTCTGGGTACGTCATGTAAAAATATTACTTTCATGTTTAGTGTTCTCCTATAAATAATTTTAAGAAAAGTGGGTTCCCTGTCCTTATGACTCTGAGGGCGTATTTTCAAAAATTATTTGATAGAAGAACTATCATTATTTTAATAATAACTCTACCGCTTTTTCCAATTGCGGATCTTTTTTACTTTCTAAATCTTTTTTAGTAAATTCCACTAAGTAGTCTGGAGTGAGACCCTTTTGCTCAATTAAGTTCCCATTTGGCGTGAGCCATTTTGCTACTGTAATTTTAAGAAGAGTATCAGGAGTAATTTTAATAGCTTCCTGTACTGAGCCCTTGCCAAAACTTTTTTCACCTACCAGTTTTGCGCGTTTATGGTCTTGCAGGGCGCCAGCGACAATTTCAGACGCCGAAGCAGATCCACCATCTATAAGAACGACAAATTTTAATTTGTCGTTAAACACATCATAACCTCGGCTTCTAAATATTTCCGGGTTTTTATCACTGCCGTAGTCTTCTGTAACAACAACTTTCCCTCCCGGCAAGAACCAACTTGTTATGTCTACTGCCGCCTCTAAATATCCGCCGGGATTTCCTCGTAAATCCAGGAGCAATTTATCAGTTCCGGATTCAACAAAACTTTTGATTGCATCACGGAAAAGGTTGGCTGAATTAGCAGAAAAACTATAAAGTCTAATTACAAAAATACCATCCTTGCGAAACTCAGTGTCAAGAGTTGGTATTTCAATAATGGCTCTCACGATTTTTATTTCTATCGGTTCTTTATTTCCTTCGCGCGCAATTACAAGCACAACTGTCGTGTCTTTCTCCCCCCGCATTAATTTGATTGCCTCTTCAATACCTAAACCAGAAGTAACTACTTCATCAATCTTTAGAATTTTATCACCAGGTTTAATATTTGCTCTATAGGCCGGAGTGTTTTTAAGTGGCGCGATAACTGTCAGTACTTTGTCTTTTATGCCAACTTCCATACCAACTCCGCTGAAATTACCAGCTATTTCATCTTCAAATGATTTAGCTTCCTCCGGGGTAAAAAATACGCTATACGGGTCATTTAAAGAGTCTACTAGACCTGAAATAGCCCCATAAACTCTGTCTTGGTTGGTTATCTTGCCAGCCTTTGGATATTTTTCATCTATAGTATTCCAAGCTCTCCAAAAAGGGGAAAAGTCCGCTTTTGTCGCAACTTCATTTTCCTTATTGAGAAGACCTGTAACTTTTCCTATCTCAGGATAATTACGTAAACCTACATAGATGCCGAAGAGGAAAGATAAAATAACAATGAAGGCGATACCGATATTACGTCTCATTTTAGAAAATTCTGGCATAATTTGATTTTAGAAATCATGATTCTCTCTAAAATTATCAAAAGTTTTTTCTTCCTTAACTTCTTTCAATTTTAATTCTTTATATAGCACATAACTTATATAAACAATTCCAATCCCGGAAAGTGTAAATAAAATATCTTTCCAGGAATACGGAAAGCCCAAGTATGGCAATACCGTCACCCAGGCACCTATTATTAAAAGTATGCGTACTTTAAGCATTGGTATATTGTATCAATAATAAAAAATTGATGCAAATTTTTAAAAAAGTTCTTCTATTACATTTTTAGTTTCCTAAAAACATAAAGACAAAGAGAAATTACAAAACTTGTTATAAGTACAGGAAGAAGACAGTATTCTCTCCAAATGATAGATATGAATATCATCAACAGTGAAGATCCTCCAAAGAAAAGATAAAATCTATTTAATATTTCTTCTTCCGACACCAAGTTCCTCTCATGTTTTTTTCTTAGCCACAGTCGCCATATTATATAAATTACCAAAAGTATAAGTAGGGCAATCAAACTACAAGTAGATAATATATTTTCGAAACCAGAAAGTAATATATTAGCAGCTAAATTGTTGCCTGAATCTGTATCATTACCATTATTTTCGTCTGTTAGGAGCGCACTCTCAGACGTTTGTTCTCTCCACCCAGTCCCTTCGACTGCGAAGTCTGGAGGGCTAAATAGCCCGAGGGAATTTACGTCGGAAGATCCTAAGCCTGCCCCAGCACCTCCCCCGCTATTTGGATCACTTAGATTTGTTGAATTATTTGGGCCGCCCAAGGCGAGCAAAGGAATTGTAAATTGATGCTCGAAACTTACAGTCGGTGGTGAAGCGCGAGAAACAACACGATAGTCATAAATTTGTCCCGGAATCAGACCCGTGATCAGCATAGAGTGATGTAAGACTTTTACTGGGTCTTCAGTATTACTAAATGGGTATCCGAAATTCACTGCATTCAAGTCTAGAGTATATGGACCTCCGGAAGTTAGCCCATAAATAACCTGGCTCGTTGCTAACTTATTTGTATCCCACACTATTGTCGCTGTGGTAAGAGGAAGTAAAGCACTTGTTTGTTCATTTGATATAGTAAGAGGTATCAGGACACTTCCTCCCCCACCCGAGCCAGTAATGGTCCCACTTGGTGGTGGATTTCCAGTTCCGCCACCACCGTCTGTATCATTTTCACTCCCCACAACAGTATTGCCACAATGGCTTGTTCCACCTGAAAATCCAACACAAACATCAAAACCAAGCGTTTTTCCTTGATAAGAGTTATTACTAGAATCAATAAAAGAAATAGTATAAGTAAAAATTTTAGATTCTCCACTAGAAATTGCGCCTAGAGGAACTTCACCAGCAGTTGAAAAGAAGTTATAGAGAGAGTTATTAAATAAAGTTCCGCTGTCCCCTACTATATTAAGATGCAATAAACTGCCAAAGTTATCATCGTCTAAAACATTGATTGCTTCAGTCAAAACATCCTGTGTTGCGTCCGAATTATTAGTAATCGTGACAACACCGGATGTTTCGTCTAGAGGAAGAAAATTTGCTTGCACAAAAAGAGGATTGGGATTAAAGACTACATTCAGTGGATCAACAGCAAAAACATTTGGAACAAAACCAAAAAGTGTCATTGTTGTTGTGATTACAGATATTATTGATTTTTGAATTAATTTTTTCATAATATTTTATGATGCCGTAGGTTCAACAGGAACCGAAGGTGCTGAATCGGCAGACGAAGTATCTGGTTCTGGCTGTGGCTCGCTGGAGATTTCAGTGGAAGCGGCTGTTTCTTCTACTACTGGCTGTTGGGGTTCGATAAGTTCAGTACTAACAAGTGTCTCTACTACTTCCAATATTTCCGTTACAACTTCCGGTACTATTATAGGAGAAGCATCTTCCACAGTTTCTATTTCGCCCACCGTCTCGTCCGCTAAAATTTCAGTGTCGGTGGAAGTTTCCATGTCCGTCGTAGCTGGAGTGGAGTCGGATGACGAAGAACTGGTATCTTCTAGAATGTTAGCGGTAACGTCTTCTGTAATATTTTCTTCCGTCGTATCTTCTTCATCTACTGCAATATCTGGATTCATCATTTCTATAATACTTTCCATTACCATTTCTCTATCGATAGACCACATTTCTGTTGGGAATGGATCCCAAACTTTTCCGCTGATCATATGAGCATTTAACATTGGATTCTCTGGACCAACAGCAACTATCTTAACCCAAATGTAACCGAGGAAACCTCCGGGCAATGTCCAAGAATAAGTTCCGGAATTAGAAAGATCTGTGGCAATAGGCAGAGTCTCATCGGCAGGAGTAATTGTCTGAGACTGGTCGATATCTTTTATCCAATAAAGATTAATTTTAATATCGCTATCTGGTCCATTTGGATTTGTTGCATTCCAAAGAATATTGTAAATGTAAGTCCAGTACCATGTTTGATTTCCACTCTGATTAGGATTGATAAGAAGCACCGTTGGTGGAGCCAAATCAATGAAATCGCTTGGTTGATTCGTATCATAGCCGTTTGGTTCTCGGCCGAGCATGTGACCTTCTGGTACATCTACTGAACCTGGGTTCCAAACAGAAATATCATTTTGCCAGTTCATCTCATCCATGACCACTCCATCTGGTCGTTTCAGGATAAGCTCATCACCACTATTTGAGAGTCCGTTACCGATATCTTCTCCTAATTCAATCTTCACTACATCACTCGGTATATCCCAAAAACTCCAAGTAGAATTCGCATTAGTAATAACCCCATATCCTTTTGCCGGAATCAAAGGAGTATCCGCTCCGGTAGTATCGCAAGAGTTATTGTCACAAATCTCCCAGCCAGAAATATCCAGCGCTGTATCTGTCTGGTTATAAACTTCCACCCATTCATTGTCCCCTTCGATGCCATGCGCGGGATCAACATCATAATAAATTTTATTTATGCGAAAGCCCCAAGAGAATATCTTATGACTGACCGTCTCTGTGTCGTTATAACCATCCATCAGGGGGTAGTCATGTCTTGTTTGTGAGCCTTTGTATTCCGTATCAAAATTACAAATTTTATTTTGTAACGTTGTCGGCATTGTTAAAATAAGTTCCCATGAGTCCAGCGTTTCTGTCTCTCCTGTGATAAGGCTAGAAAGTGAATTATTAT
>MFUJ01000020.1 GCA_001785675.1 Candidatus Nomurabacteria bacterium RIFCSPHIGHO2_12_FULL_37_29
TAACTAATCTTTCCTTGAGAATAATTCTCCCTATCGAAGTAGATTATTTATTCTCAAATCCAAATAATCCAACCGTCTTCGGTAGTACTTTGATTTTCAACTTAGGAACACTAAAGGCCAATGGTCAGGGCACGGTTACAGCTAGAGTACGGGTGCAGAATAATATTCCTGCCGGAGCAAATTTAAATTTCCCCGCAATCCTAAGCTACACTGACCCCTCAGGCCAATCTCAATCAGTGAATGCCAATGTATATGCGCAAGTTTGGAGTGAACCGACAGAAGATGTATCTCTCGGAGCAAATGTTTTGGGGGCTGGTTTCTTTCCAGAAAATATATTCAGTTGGCTTCTCCTACTTGTTCTCATTCTTATTCTAATACTTTTAACAAAATACTTATTTACTACGCAAAATAAATATGTCATTACTCCAGTGATGGATAATGAGTTTCCACAGAAAAACACAATAAGTCATTAATTTATCTTTAATGATATTAAAATAAATATAGCGTAAAATATGCTATATTTATTTTATGCCATATGCCCAGCATGATTTTGGTAAATTAAATGACGAAGAAATAATAGCATTATATAAAAGTGGCGAGAAAGAAGCTTTTAAAAAGCTAATAGACAGATATACAATCCCACTTTACAATTTTACTGCGCGCATAACTAATCGAATTGATACATCTGATATAGTTCAAGAAATTTTTATTAAAATATGGAAGAATCTAAATAATTTTGACAGAGAAAAAGCAAGTTTTAAAACTTGGATTTTCACTATTGCGAGAAATACCGTCATCGATTTTTCAAGAAAAAGAGAGAGGTTATTATTCTCTGATATGGAAAACAATAGTGAAAAAGGTTTAAGCTTTTTTGAAGAAAACATACCAGATGAAAATATAATTCCCTTTGAGGCATTACAAAAATTACAAGACAAGGAATTTTTAAATAATACACTAAAAAAACTACTTCCGGACGAAAACGAGATCTTGGTACTCCATTATCAAGAAGATATGACTTTTGATGAAATAGGTAAGGTTTTAAACAAAAGTTTAAATACAGTAAAAAGCAAGCACAGGAGAACACTCATCAAATTAAGAAAAATGCTTGATTAATTTTGCACCAAAAGCAACAAGAGCTGCGTATATATTAGTAAGCTGGAGTATATTCGACCTTAAATCTAGCTTCGGTTAAGAAGATGCACCAAAACGCATCTTCTTAACGTATAATAGAGGTATGCAAGATAAACTAAAAGAAGTGTTTTCAAAAGGAAGATATCTTCCAGAGAAAGAATTAACCGAGAATATTTGGCGCGTTATAGTTCTACACGATAAGCGTAATCTTCATTTAAAATTCTGGACTTTTTCTTTTATTGGACTTATATCATTAGTAGGACTCGTACCAGCGTTTAAAATATTATCTAATAATTTGGTACAATCTGGCTTTTATGAATATTTATCTCTCGCCTTTACAAGTGACGGATCAATACTTAACTACTGGAGAGATTTTCTTTTATTGTTAGGTGAATCATTACCTGTTATGAGCATTACTTTATTACTTTCATTGATTTTCATTTTCTTTTTATCACTCAAATACGCGATGAAACAAACTATTAAAAGCCAACTAGTATTGTCATTTTAAGCTATAAATTTATGGATAAAATAAGCGAACAAATAAAGAAAGTGGGCAAGTCAAAAATATTAGTAAAGATTTTGTATGTTTTGGCGGTTTTAATAATCGCAAAACTTGTTTTCTTCGCCGGAATAATGGTTGGCTTTCATAAAGCATCTTTTGGACGCGCATGGGGGGAACATTATAACGAAAATTTCGGAATAGGACGCAAAAATTTAGGCATGATGAATTTTGGAAATATAGGAATGATGGATTATTTTCCGAATGCTCATGGAGCAATAGGCGAAATAATTAAAATGGAGTTACCAAATATAATCGTGCAAGATAAAGACAATACAGAAAAAGTTATAGCGATAAACGTTGATACAAAGATACAAAAAGCAAGAACGAGTATCACCATAAACGATTTAAAAATTGCTGATTTTATCGTTACGATCGGGACGCCAAATGAAAAAGGTGTCATAGAAGCAAAATTGATTCGCGTAATATCGTCTCCACAGTTTTTAAAATAATAAAAAATGAGAAAACATATTTACAAAGTAAAATCTCACATTATCGCCCATAAAATAATCAGCTCAGTTGTCTTGATTACGATTTTGGCTCTTACATATTGGGGATATAACAAACTCACAAGTACCGCTGGCTATGCCCGTTATATAACAGCGAAGGTGCAAAAAGGTTCAATTGTTGCATCTGTCTCAGGTAGTGGTCAGGTTTCAGCTTTAAGCCAAGTAGATATTAAATCCAAAGTTTCTGGAGATGTTGTATATCTACCTAAGCAAAATGGGGATATGGTGAGTCAGGGTACGCTTATAGCTCAATTAGATACTAGGGATATGCAAAAGTCTGTACGTGATGCGGAAATAAATCTAGAATCTTCAAAAATTTCTTTAGATAAATTAAAAATTGAAAAATCAAAAGAAAATATGAATGCTGATCTGGCCAAAAGCTATGATGACGGTTTTAATATAGTCTCAAGTGTATTTCTTGACCTCCCCGGAATTATGACCGGCCTGAAAGATATATTTTTTAAAAGCAATTCAGGGACAGGTCAATGGAATGTGGATTGGTATCAGGGACAAGTTATCAATAGCGACCTTGAGAAGGTTGTAATTTTTAAACAAAATTTTATAGATTCTTATAACACAGCATTGAAGGCTTATGATGCAAGTTTTGAGAATTATAAAATAATTTCACGAACTTCAGATAATGCAACTATTGAAATGCTTATTTTACAAACTTACGATACGACCAAACTTATTTCTGACACAATCAAAAATGCCAATAACTACGTTGATTTTGTAAACAGTTCAATACAGAAAAATAACGCCGATACTCCAGCAATAATAACTACACATAAAACAAGCTTAAGCAGTTATACTTCTAAAACTAATTCTCATTTGTTAAATCTCCTATCTACTACAACAAGTATTAAAAGTTATAAAGATGCTTTTCTTTCGAGTGATTTAGACATACAGTCAGCAATACTAATAGTTAGGCAAAGAGAAAATTCTCTGCAAGATACAAAAGATGGATTGGCAGATTATTTTATTCGAGCGCCTTTTGATGGCACGATAACAAAAATTAATATAAAAAATAAAGATACAGTGAGCGCAGGCTCAGTTATAGCTACGCTCATCACAAAAAAACAGCTTGCAGAGATTTCACTCAATGAAGTTGATGTGGCGAAAATAAAAGTCGGGCAAAAAACAACTCTTATTTTTGATGCAATCCCAGACCTCTCTATCTCTGGTATTGTAATAGACATTGATGCTATAGGTACAGTCGAGCAGGGAGTTGTAACTTACATTGTAAAAATAAGTTTCGACACTCAAGATGAAAGAGTAAAATCCGGGATGAGTGTATCGACGACCATTGTCACAGACACCAGAGAAAATGTATTAGTCGTCCCAAATAGCGCAATAAAATCACAAGCCGGGGGGAACAATTATGTTGAAATGTTTGATACCTCACTCTCTCCATCCAATGACGGAACAGTGGGTTCTATTTCAAAAATTGCTCCCAAAAAAATCCGAGTTGTTGTCGGCCTCTCTAGTGACAGAGGAAGTGAAATCATCGGAGGAGTCAAGGAGGGTGATGAAATAATCACAAGAACAATACAGGGGGGAGCGACAACGACAACAGCAGCACCTAGTATTTTTGGTAACACAGGAGGGAACAGAGCGAGATGATTGAAATAAAAAATATTACAAAAACGTACAAGACGGGAGACGTCGAATTTCAGGCATTAAATGGTGTCTCTTTTACAATTACTGATGGAGAATTTGTAGCTATTATGGGACCTTCAGGGTCCGGTAAGTCAACCCTAATGCATATTTTAGGTGCGCTTGATAGTCCGACCTCCGGAACATACTTTCTGGATGGAAAAGATGTATCTACTCTATCTGATGATGAACTAGCTGATATTCGTAGAGATAAAATTGGTTTTGTTTTCCAATCTTTTAATTTATTACCACGCACAACGGTACTGCGAAATGTAATGTTACCCTTAGTATATGCTGGCATACATGGTTTGGAAAGAAAAAAAAGAGCGAAAAATGCTCTCAAGTCTGCTGGGATGGATGAAGATCATTTTCATCATCTTTCTAACCAAATTTCTGGCGGTCAAATCCAGCGTGTGGCAATTGCGAGAGCTCTTGTAAACAATCCATCACTTATTTTAGCCGATGAACCAACAGGTAACTTAGATTCAAAGACAGGAGAAATCGTTATCAGTACTTTTCAAAAATTAAATAAAGAATTAGGTCGTACGATCATTCTTATTACCCACGAACAAGAAATAGCGGAACACGCCGATAGAATTCTTTTTATAAAAGATGGAAAACTGATTGAAGATAGAACAACATAAAAAAGAATTATAAAGCATGCGAGACATGATTTTGTAAAAAATATATGAAAATAATAGACATAATAAATGAAACATATAGTGCGTTATCCTCCAATAAAGCGCGGTCAGGTCTTACAATGCTAGGTATTGTGATAGGTATTGCTTCGGTTATTGCCATGGTTTCTATAGGCAATGGGGCCAAACAGTCTATCCAATCAAGCATCGAGGGCCTTGGTTCAAATCTTTTAACAATTCTACCGGGAATAGTACAACCCGGGCGAGGTATAGTTTCTTCTGGTCGTGGCACAGCCCAAACTTTAAAGAACGAGGACATCGATGTCATCAAAAACATAGACGGCGTAGCAGCTGTTTCACCGGAAGTCTCTCGTAGATTTCAAATAGTTGCGATGGGTAATAATACTAATACTACCATAACTGGAGCTATCCCAGCTTATCTTAATGTACACAATATCGCTATTGCAAATGGAAGTTTTATTTCCGAAGCAAATGAAAGGAGCATCGGTAGGCAAGCAGTTCTAGGCGCCACTGTTGCAACCGACCTTTTTGCTGACGAAGATCCGCTCGGTAAAACTATTCGTATTAATAAAATTAATTTCAATGTTATCGGGGTATTAACTGCAAAGGGTGGAGCTGGATTCTCTGGTCCTGATGATATGGTCTTTGTTCCTCTCTCTACAATGCAAAAAATTCTCTCGGGAGTGGACTACCTTTCGATGATGGCTGTTTCTGTAGCAGATAAAGATAACATGGCAGAAGTAAAAGATTTGGCGATAAATGCGCTTCTAAACAAGCATCGCGTGACCGAAGTAGATTTTTCAATAATTTCACAAGAAGATATTTTAGGCACATTGACTACCGTCATAGATACTTTTACTCTTTTCTTGGCAGCCATTGCCTCAATTTCACTTTTAGTTGGCGGTATAGGTATTATGAATATGATGCTCACAACCGTAACCGAACGTACGAAGGAAATCGGACTGCGAAAAGCAATTGGAGCAAAACGAAAAGACATCAATATACAATTTCTTTCAGAGGCAGTTATGCTAACATTTATCGGTGGATTTTTTGGAATTGTCTTAGGCTGGCTTATATCTTTCATCGTGACATCGACCGGAATTCTTATCACGCAGGTCTCACTTTCTTCTGTTCTCCTGGCCTTCGGCGTATCAGCGGGCATAGGAATTATATTTGGGTACTACCCCGCCCGTCGAGCAGGTATGTTAAACCCAATAGATGCACTGCGGTATGAATAATTACCCAATGCGAATAAATAAATATCTAGCCTTAAAAAAAATCTCTACCAGGAGAGGCGCAGATGAGTTAGTAAAAGAAAAGAAAGTGTCCATTAATGGCAAGCTAGCAATTCTGGGTAGCCAAGTGAATGAAAAGGATGTTGTAGAAGTAAAAGGAGCAAAGCAAAAAAAATATTTATACTTTGCTTATAATAAACCGATCGGGATTGAAACTACTTCTCCACGAGAAGGTCTTTTCCCTTTGGGACGATTAGATAAAAATTCTCATGGACTTCTAATTTTAACAAATGATGGACGTATTACAGACCAACTTTTAAATCCGAAATATTTTCACGAAAAAGAATATGTTGTAAAAACTTCCAACAAACTTCGTTCAAATTTTAAACAGAAAATGGAAAATGGAGTGAATATTGAAGGCTACATCACAAAAAAAAGCTTCGTTACAATTATTAATGATTTTATCTTCAGAATAATTTTAACTGAAGGCAAAAAACATCAGATCCGCCGCATGTGTTCCAGCCTTTTTCAAGAAATCGCTGACTTAAAACGTGAAAGAATTATGAATATCAAGCTCGGTAATCTCAAACCAAATGCGCTTAGAGAAATAAAGGGAGAGGAATTGACTACTTTTCTAGATCAAGTACTTCATCAATCCTGATTTGTTTAACAAACTCAAGAACATGAGAAACTAATATCATTGTGCCAGTATATTTATTTAGAGCCTCCGCAATGATAGGCAGATGCCGAAAATTTATATGATTAGTCGGCTCGTCTAGTATAAGAAGCCCGGGTTTTTGTAATACAAGCCTCGCGAACGCTACTAGCCCCTTCTGCCCTTCTGATAAATCGCCAATTTTAGTACGAATAAATTCTCCGGTAATTAGAAATCCGGCAGCAACGGAACGCATATGCTCTTCATTAAGCTTCTCCCCCCCTTCGAGCATAGCGCTCGCGAGAGATTGATAAACTGTATCTTCAAAATTAAGAGTAGAGAAATCTTGCCGATAATACCCAATGCGAACCCCTTCTTTTACCTTTTCACCATCTGCATGCCCACTCGCCAACTTCTCTAATAAAGTAGTTTTACCAATTCCATTTGGCCCTTGTAAAAGAAGATGCATATTTTTATTTAAAGAAATATAAGCTTTGTGTTTTACAATTTTTCCATTCTTCATTGTAGTAAAAGAAGAAATACTTAAAATTTCTCCTATTAAAAAGTCTTGTGCCGGTATGATAAAAGGTCTGATGGACTTATCTTCTTTTCGTATCTCCACTATTTCTTCCTCTAGTTCCTCTGCTTTTTCACGCATTCTTTTTGCAACTAGTCGCAATCTTCCACCTTTATAAGCAAAAACATTCGCTTGATCTTTTTTTGCCTGAATTTCTTTCTCCAGCTGAGCATTCTTCATATTTTCTTTTTCTACTCGGAGGGTGATGTCTTTAACAACATTAAAATAGTTCCCTACATATTGCTCAATCTTTTTTGTATAGACATCCAAGTAAAGTACCCCTCGTGTAAAAGCATTCAGAAATTCCGCATCATGAGAAATAACCAAAACTGTTTTTTTATAATCAATTAAAAATTGTGTCAGGTGAGAGATGCCTGCTTTGTCTAAATTATTTGTTGGCTCATCTAATAAAAGTAAATCTGGATCTTGAATAATTGCGGAAGCCAAAAGTAAACGAGCTTGTTGTCCACCCGAAAAAGTCCTAATTTTTTTATCATGAATCTTAGTGTGTCCTTTTAAATTTACTACTTCCAAGACATTATCGATCCGAGGATCAATATCATAAACTTTTATTGATGTTTTATTTTGAAAACATTTCTCAAAGAATTCTCGCACTGTCAAATCAAGTTGATCACGCGGAATAACTTGTCTAGATGATGCAATACTCACTCCATTTACAACGTTAATAATTCCAGATTCGGGTACGCATAAGCTCTGAATCAAACCAAAGATGGTGCTCTTCCCAGCCCCATTTTGCCCCATTAAAGCAAGTTTGGCCCCGCGTCGTATAGAAAAAGAAACCCCATCTAAAATATGATTGTTTACTCCCCACTCAAACGACACCTTATCAAATCTGACTATTGTTTCTTGTATTTTTCGATTTTCTTTCAATTCTTTAGACATCAATATAGACTAGCTTGTTTAAGATAAAATAGAAAGGTTCTGTATCAAAAAGTAATTGTCTTTTCTTTTAAATTTTGTTATTATTTTGATAAGGGAAAGAACTAAAATGGAAACTCAAAAACAACCAAGTTTAAATGAGCTGGTTCAGGAAAGGGTACAACAAGCTGTTACTTCTATTCCAGTAAGGCTAAGAAGAATCGATAGAAGAAAAGGTTACACACTGGAAGAATTGGAAGATGTGTTTGAGATGAGAATTTCAGAAAATCTTTTATCTTATTTGGAAGAAAAATCTAAATGGGTAAAAGATGAGCAAGGCAACTATAAGCTTGTGGAAATTTACGAACCATTAAAAGAAAGGCAAATAACTAAAACTAAATCGGAAAGAATTCTTGAGCAAAAAGCCAAGCGGGAATTAAAAATAGAAAATGAAGGTCCAGGTAAGTATTTAAATTTAAATAAATATGAAAGTGATCTTTTGGATTATTTAAAATCTAATTTTAATGAAAGCGAGTTTACCTCTGAAGAAATAAAATTCCAGAACGCTAGAGTTAGGAATCGAAGTAAAATGTGGGAACATTTACAATATTTAACTTCTAATGATTATTTAGAAAAGTTACGAACCGAGGAGAAAAGAAATAAGTATTATCATTATTTAAGATTAAAACCCCATTCAATGGCCCAGGGTCGCTTGACAAAATAGGTCATTTTGTGCTATACTTAAGAAACAAAGTAGGTCGTAGATCCATTTCTAGTTTAAGCTCGAAATGGATAAAGAAAAGAGTCGATTTCGTAGAACACTTTTGTATTTAACAACTTAACTAAAAAATCAATGACTGGTACAATAAAAAGACTCACTGATAAAGGTTTCGGCTTCATTACAGCAGAAGGGCTTGCAAAGGATTTATTCTTTCACAGCAATTCTCTTGTGGGCGTAACTTTTGATGAACTCAAAGAAGGTGATGCTGTTTCTTTCGAAACAGAGGAATCACCAAAAGGATTGAATGCTACAAACGTACAACGCGCGTAATATTTAATTCATTAAAAAAGCCCTCTGACATTTTGTTGGGGGCTTTTTTAATTTATATATTTTATTTATCTTGAGCCCACTTTTTTAATTCTTCATAGCTCTCTTCTCCACAGATCCATTTATTTGTTTTTGTATTATAAAAGAAAGGCACCCCACCACAAAAGTCTTTGTCTAACTCAAGTAAACGTTTTTCATTTTCTTTATTATGCCAAACCTCTAAGCTTTCAACTTTGATTTCTTCTTCTTTTTCTAACTTTTCTACAAGCTCATGCATAGAAACACAGTGCGGGCATTCAGTTCCATAAAATTCCAAAAGATGACTCATCTTTTTCTATTTAGTCAGTTTTGATAAACGAGATTTCTTGCGCGCAGCATTATTCTTCTTTATTACCCCTCTTTTGGTAGCTTTGTCTATGATAGAAAAAGCAGAAGATAACATCTTGGCCGCTCCAGCCTTGTCTCCTTTTGCAATTTTTTCAACTTTCTTGATTATCTCTTTCATCACACGCTTTCGGCTATCATTAAGAGCCTTCTTGCGCAGAGAACCTCGAATTGCTTTTTTGGCTGATTGTGTAATTGGCATATAACTAATTTAGCAGAAAACATAAAAAAACACAAACACTGCCTTAATGCTCACGACAAGATAAATATGCTATGATTAATCCATGATTGGAAGCATTAAAGGAAAAATAATTTTAAAAACAGATAAATTTTTAATTGTGGAAACGGCTGGGGTCGGATATAAAATAAAGCTAGTGCCAAATGTTTTACCTGAGATAAAAAAAACGAACGAGGAAATTTCACTTTGGGTTCATACTCATGTACGTGAAGACACCTTAGACTTATATGGATTTTTAGATCATCAAGAATTAGAATTTTTTGAAATGTTAATAAATGTTCCCGGGATCGGACCCAAGGGGGCACTTATTATTTTGGGCATTGCCTCAATTGAAACATTAAAGCAAGCTATCAGCATGAGTGATATCACATATCTTACAAAAATATCCGGCATTGGTAAAAAAACAGCTGAAAAAATAGTCATCGAGCTTCGAGATAAAATAGGTGGAACAAAAAGTGGAAACTCTTTACAGGGAGAATTGGATGCACTGGAAGCACTTAAATCTCTCGGTTATTCCCAAAATGAAGCACGTGAAGCATTAAAAAAAGTCTCTTCTGACACGAATATAAATACTAAAATTCGTGAAGCACTTAAAATATTAGGAGGTAAGTAAAAATTCTAAACATGCCGGAATTACCAGAAGTAGAAAATCTACGCCAAGGATTAGCTCGCACTATCATGGGTCAAAAAATTCGCCATGTGGAAATTAGAAAACCAAAACTTGTTTCTGGAAAAGGAACTCTGCGAAGAGTTTCTCGAAAAGAGAAGGAGAAGTTTATCCGCGGTCTTACGGGAGAGAAATTTATAAACGTAGAACGTCGGGCAAAAAATTTAGTTTTCAAATTGAGTCATGAAAAAATTATTTTGGCACATCTAAAGATGTCTGGACAATTTGTTTACAAAGCATCGGCAGGCACGAAAACAGTAATGGGCGGCCACCCCATAGAACTTTCAGAAAAAGAACTTCCCAATAAACACACTCATATAACATTTAAACTCGAGCGTGGAACACTTTATTACAATGATACTCGCATGTTCGGGTACCTTTTATATTATCCTAGTATAAAAGCCTTTGAGACTGCGAATCATTTTAGTACGTATGGATTGGAGCCATTATCAAAACAATTTACATCTAAATACTTTTCTGCTGCTCTTAAAAACAAAAACGGAAAGATAAAAGCAGTATTGATGGATCAAAAAATAGTAACTGGCCTAGGAAATATTTACGCAGACGAGAGTCTCTTTGAAGCCAGAATTCGCCCGTATCGAAACGCCTCTTCCATATCTGGCTTGGAAGTTCAAAAATTATATAAAGCAATTATACGAATAATACGGCGAGCAATAAAAGTCGGCGGTTCTTCGGTGGCTACTTATCGCCTGCTTGATGATACCCGTGGTAATTACGCGCGCGAACATAAAGTTTATGGAAAATCTGGCAAAATGTGCGCTAACTGCGGCAAGCCTTTAGAAAAAACAGTTATTCAAAGTCGTACAACTATTTTCTGCCCACGTTGCCAGAAATAAAAAGTGAAATACAAAATTTAGAAAGCCTTTTTTATATATTTAAAATCCTAAAAAGCATTATACCTAGTGCCACAGAGACATTTAAGGATTCCTTTTTGCCACGCATAGGAATTTCTGCTATCACGTCACATTTTTTTAAAACATTTTTGGGTACCCCCGTTACTTCTGCCCCGATAATAAAAACATTTTTTTGTTTCAGTTTCACTTTTTTATAATCAATGGAGTTTTTGTCTTGCTCTATAGCAACTAAAAAATAATTCTCTTGCTTAAGCTTTGCTATAAGTGGAAGAATATTTTTCCTCTGTTCCCATGGCACAAATTCTTCTGCTCCCAAGGCAGACTTGGCTAAATCTCCCCTCTTTCTCCCAAAACGGTCAAGTGGCGCAGGTGTATAACCAGTTAAATAAATTTTATTTATGCCCGCAGCATCAGCCGTGCGAAATATTGCACCTACATTTTCCACACTTCTGATGTTGTGCAGTATTACTATATTATTTTTTTGATTTTCGTGGTTTTTTTTCATCTTAGGAAATTTTTAGCACGCATATTTTTATGATAAGCAATAGCAAATCTGTGGGCTTCGCTGTTTGCAAGCAAAATATCTTTTTTGTATTTTATGATAAATTCTTTATCGCCCATAATACTTTTGGGTTTGTGCCGCTCGTCTTTTACCACTGCCACTACTTTTATTTTTAAATTCATTTTCTTTAGAATATTTTCAGCCACATTCATCTGCGCCACTGCGCCATCTACGACAATTAAATTCGGATATGTCCATTCACTGTGAGTTAGACGTCTTTCCAGCACTTCTCTGAGTGCTGCAACGTCGTTTGATTTACTATTCCCAAGTACAGTTTTCCCGCCAAAGGCGTATCCGCCTCTGGCGGAGAATTTCTTGTATTCATGCTTTAATGCCTCTTCATCTTCTACTACCGTCATAACTCCAACCATATTCTTTCCTCCCATATGAGCAATATCATAAGCTTCAATTCTAAATGAATTCTTTTCTTTGGTTCTTTCGTTTTTCAAAAGAGCTATATCATTTATATGCTTCAAAGAAAATATTTGTCTTTTCATCTCTCCAGCAATCTCAAATTTGTGTTTCTTCGCGTGTTCTTTCATTTCTTTTTCTAGGTTTTGTAAAATTCTTTTCTTTTTACCTTCAAAAAATAGTTTGAGATTTTTTATATTGTTTTTATATTGTTTTATCCCTTGCTCGGTTAAAATATCTGGTACTAAAAAAACCTGTTTATAAAATTCTAAGTAATTTTTACTTTTATCGTCTAAAAAAGGGAAAATCGGACGTATTATTTTTAATGCTTCCTTCAATTGACCTCCATTTGTAAATGGGCCATATGTTTTGCTAAAGTTATCTTTTTTAAGATTCTTCCCACGCATAATTAAAACCTTTGGCAATTCCTCTCCACCACGACGAGCAGGTTTTGTTATACAGACATAGTTGAAACTTTTATCAGATTTTTCTTTTGTATTATATTTGGGTTGATTTTTCTTGATTAATTCAGCTTCTAGAATCAACGCCTCAAGAACACTATCAGTGGCCTGCCAATCAATCTTGTTTGCATGAAAAAGCATGTCTAACAATACTGGCCCTCGTGTTTCAATCAAGTCTTTTCCAAAATAACTTTTAATCCTATCTTTTAAAGAAGTGGCTTTGCCAATATATAAAATATCTTTTCCTTTTTTGAAAAAGTAAATTCCAGGGGAATCAGGGGGCTTGAGTTTTTTAAAATATTTTTTATCCATATGATTTTAAAGATTAAAAAATTGATATTTATTAATTTTTTAACACTTTCTTTAAATATTTTCCTGTATACGATTTAATATTGTTCGTAATTTCTTCTGGCGTTCCTTTGGCCACCAGATTTCCGCCATTTTGCCCCCCCTCGGGCCCAATATCTATTATATAGTCAGAACTTTTAACAATATCAAGATTGTGTTCAATCAAAACAACGGTGTGGCCTTTGCCCACAAGCTTATTTAGCACTTCTAAAAGTTTCTGCACGTCATCATAATGGAGTCCTACCGTTGGTTCGTCTAAGAGATATATGGTCTTTTCTAGGTGAGGACGATGAAGTTCGCTTGAAATTTTTACCCTCTGTGCTTCCCCTCCAGAGAGTGTAGTTGCCGATTGACCCAGCTCTAGATAACCTAAACCCACATCCATTAATGTTTGCAGACGATCAAAGATTGCTGGAATATCTTTAAAAAAGACTAGACCATTTTCAACTGTCAGATGCAACACTTCATAAATGTTTCTCTTTTTGTATTTCACAGTGAGAGTTTCTTTGTCAAAACGCTTTCCGAGACATACATCGCATGTTACATACACGGTAGGCAAAAAATGCATCTCTACTGCTATTTCACCGTTTCCCTCGCAGGCTTCACAGCGTCCACCCTTCACGTTGAATGAGAAACGATTTGCCTTCCATCCACGCAGTCGCGCTTCTTCAGTCGTCGCAAAAAGATCACGAACATGAGTAAATGCTCCCGTATAAGTAGCAAGATTAGAGCGCGGAGTTCTGCCAATAGGAGATTGGTTTATTAGAATGGCGCGCGATAAATACTCAGTACCGGAAAAAGAAGTACAGTTGAATACTTTTGCCGTACGATATTTTCGTTCGTAGCGAGCTTGTAAATTTTTATAAAGAATTTCGTACATTAAAGAACTTTTACCGGAACCAGAAACCCCGGTAATAGAAGTCATCACCCCGAGTGGTATTTCAACATTCATATTTTTGATATTAAAAACTTGTCCTCCGGTGATGCGAAGCGCGCCCTTGCCAAGTCGTCTTTTTTGGGGAATTTCTATTTTAATTTCACCACGAAGATAGGCTAAGGTCCTAGAATTGTTTGTATTTTTCTTAGTGGTTAACAATTCCTCCAAGTAACCAGAAGCTATTATTTTACCCCCATGCACTCCGGCTTTTGGTCCGAGATCAACAATGTAGTCCGATGCGTAAATAGTATCCTCATCATGCTCAACAATTAAAATTGTATTACCCAAGTCACGGAGATTAAGTAATGTCTTAATCAGGCGATCATTGTCTCTTTGGTGTAAACCGATTGTGGGCTCGTCTAACACATATAGCGCTCCAACTAATCTGGAACCCAGCTGTGAAGCAAGTCTGATGCGCTGCGCTTCACCACCAGAGAGTGTATTTGCCTTGCGAGAAAGCTGGAGATAGTCCAGTCCAACGTCCAACATAAATTGGAGTCGCGCTTCTATTTCCCGAACAATCGGTAGTGATATTTCTTTTTCCTGTTCAGAGAGTTTTAGACTCTTGAAAAAATCATGCGCATCTTTTATTGAAAGATCCGCTAAATCAAGAATATTTTTGCGAGTATTGCTCGAGCCAAGAGAATACAAAAACACATTTAATGCCTCAGGACGTAGTCGTGCGCCATTACATATATCACAAGGTTCATCTCCCATAAAATATTTTGAGCCCAGACCATTACAACCTGAGCATGCGCCATAGGGAGAATTGAAAGAAAAAAGACGAGGTTCAACTTCCGGAAAAGAAAAACCGTCATTTTTACATGCAAATTTCGCAGACATGATAAATTCTTCTTCGCCAATTTTAATAGCAACCAGTCCGTCAGATTCAATAAGCGCTCGCTCAAGTGCTTCCGAGAGTCTCATTCGAGCACCTTCTTTATTACCAGTAAATTCATGTAACAGAAAATGGTCGACTAAAATATCAATATTGTGAGCTTTGTTTTTAGAAAGAGTTATTTGTTCCCGGAGTTTCTTCATTGTGCCATCTAAGCGAATTTCAGAAAATCCTTTTCCAAGCAAATCATAAAGTAATTGATAGTATTCCCCTTTACGCCCACGCACAATGGGAGAAAGAATACTTATCTCTGTGTCATCCCATTCTATATTCATTACTTTTCTTTTGCGATTCTTGAAATCTTGGGAAGAAGTATTTTTCTTTTCAAGATTTATTTTGCTCAAAATAAAATTCAAAATTTCTTCATTAGAAAGCTTTTTGATTTCTTCTCCGCATTGTGGGCAATGTGGATGCCCGATACGCGCATACATTACACGAAGATAATCGTATATTTCTGTAATTGTCGCTACAGTAGAACGTGGATTATTCGAACGAGATTTCTGATCAATGGAAATTGCTGGCGAGAGTCCGGTAATTTCATCCACATCTGGCTTCGGCATTTGGTTTAAAAATTGTCTAGCATAAGAAGATAAAGACTCCACATATCGGCGCTGTCCTTCGGCAAAGATAGTATCAAAAGCAAGCGACGACTTCCCGCTCCCTGACACGCCAGTAATAACCACCATTTTATTACGAGGCATTTCAACGCTGATATTTTTCAGGTTATGAGTCCGTGCCCCTTTAACCCTTATAGTATCTATGTTTTTTTCTGTTTTGCTCATATACAACACAATCACACCCCGCCATGTTCATAGGGGGTCAATATAACTAAAGCTGAATATTAAACTATCCTTAATATATCATAAAAATTTAAAAAGTCTTTATTTATCTTTTTTTTCTGTCTTAAGTCGTAAAACTTCAATCTCGTCACGTAGGATTGCGGCAGTTTCGAAGTCTAGTTCTTTTACTACTTTATTCATTTCTTTTTCTTTCATTTTTATTATTTTTTCGTACATCATTACCTCTATTTCTTGATCAGAAAAAACAGTTTTACCTAAACCGAGTGGGTGAACTGGGTTCTTCAATTCTTTTTTGTAAGCTCTTTTGAATATTTCTAAATCAAGCGCTAATTCTGCATTGACTATTTTGCCGTGCTCACTTTCCATCTCTTCAGTAATGTCTTTAATGTGTTTCAGGATGGTTTTCGGTGTGATACCATGTTTTTTGTTGTACTCAAGCTGAATGGTTCTCCTACGAGCAGTTTCTTTTAGCGCATATTCCATGGCGTCAGTCATGACGTCAGCGTAGAGGATGACTTTACCTTCACTGTTTCTCGCTGCGCGGCCTATGGTCTGAACCAGAGAAGTTTCTGAACGTAAAAATCCTGCTTTATCAGCATCCAGAATACCAATTAATGCAACTTCGGGCAAATCAAGTCCCTCGCGAAGCAAATTTACTCCCACCAGAACATCAAAAACGCCCTTTCTAAATTGCGTAAGAATTTTAATTCTGTCCATTGTTTTGATATCACTGTGTAAATATTCTGCTTTGATTTTTTTATCTTTTAAATAAAGTGATAGATCCTCCGCCATTTTTTTTGTCAGTGTGGTCGCCAAAACTCTGAAACCTTTTGCAATTGTTTTTTCTGTTTCTTGTATAAAATCTTGAATCTGACCCGGATAGAGAATATGCTCAGAGGAATCTTCGCTACGACCAGATAGAACTTGCCCTTCCAAGACGGAATGCGAATGACGGCGAGTATATTCGCTATCCGGGTCTTCTGAAACGGGACGCACTATTGTTTCCGGGTCAACCAACCCAGTCGGACGAATAATTTGCTCTACAATTTGTTTACTTTCTGTACGCTCAAAAGAAGATGGCGTAGCAGATGTATAAATTACCTGTCCTATCCTTTCACTAAACTCTTCATATTTAAGTGGCCTATTATCTTTTGCGGAAGGTAAACGAAAACCATATTCCACAAGAGTATTTTTGCGAGCAGCGTCTCCGGCATACATGCCATGCAGTTGTGGTAAAGTAACGTGCGATTCATCAATAATAGTTAAAAAATCAGGAATTATATTGCCTTTTGCGTTTTCTTTATGTGGGAAATATGAAAGTAGAGTTTCTGGTGGTTCGCCCATTTTTTTGCCCGACAAATGTCTAGAGTAGTTTTCAATACCATTACAATAGCCTACTTCTTTGATCATAGCCAAATCGTAGTTGGTACGCCTTTTAATTCTTTCTGCCTCCAAAAGCTTTCCTTCTTTTTCAAAATTTTTTAATTGTGCTATTAATTCTTTTTTAATTTCTACTAAGGCTTTCTTCTTCTTTATATCTTCAGTAATAAAATGTTTGGCTGGAAAAATAAAAATACTTTTTTCCTGTTTTATTATTTTCGAAGAAATTGGATCTATTTTTGTAATTTTATCTACCACTCCCCTTATAAACTCTATTTGATATATGAATGTCTCGGACACGGGCATAAATTCTACCCTAGAACCGATAGAACGAAATTGAGCAGGATTTAAATCCGCATTAGTTCTCTCAAAATGAATTTCGATTAATTTTTTCATTAGAGTCATTCTGTCCATCTTCATATTGAGCTCTAATTTTAAATTTACTTTTTGATATTCTTCAGGACTTCCTAAACCATAAATACAAGAAACCGATGCCACAATAATAACATCTGGTCGCGTGAGAAGAGCTTGAGTAGAGGCATGCCGCAAACGATCTATTTCTTTATTTATCTGCGCATCTTTTTCAATATAAGTATCAGATGCCGGCATATAAGCTTCCGGCTGATAATAATCGTAATACGAAACAAAATAATGCACTGCGGATTCTGGAAAAAATTCTCGAAACTCTTGCGCTAATTGAGCTGCGAGAGTCTTGTTGTGCGCAATCACTAATGTGGGTTTATTATATTGTGCTATTACATTTGCCATCGTAAAAGTCTTACCTGTCCCTGTAGCGCCAAGCAATGTTTGTTTATTTAGACCTTTGTTCAATCCTCCTAAGAGCTTTAAAATAGCCGCCGGTTGATCTCCTGCCGGTTGAAAAGGATTATATAATTTAAAAATACTGCTTAATTGGCTTTTATCCTTCAGCATGAACCTATACTATCATAAATAGAAAAATTGTCGGCAAAAATAGAAAAATAAATTATTGACCTTTTTGAAAAGTTAATTCAAAAACATTGTCGTAGGCTTTAATCACGATATAATAGGACACTGCGGAGCTTATAATTGTAAAAATAAGCATGTATAAGAGTGTTCTGTTGACTGTGGAGATTGAGGACATGACTTTTATATTTTAACATAATTCTTGATTTTTGTCTTTATTTCCTATATATTTTGTATTCATGCGCCCGTAGCTGTTTTGGTAGGTCAATAGATTATAAACAGTATATAGTTGTTTTTGATAAAAAAAATGTATGCGCCCGTAGCTGTTTTGGTAGGTCGATAGATTATAAACAGTATATAGTTGTTTTTGATAAAAAAAATGTATGCGCCCGTAGCTCAGTCGGTAGAGCAGATCCCTTTTAAGGATAAGGTCGTTGGTTCGATCCCAACCGGGCGCACAAGCGAAAAAATTTAAACTGCTTTAGATTTTTTCTAGCTTGTGCGAGACAGAGACATGTTTTGCTAGCAGGCAAAAAAGTCGAGTCAGGGTCGTGAAAATTTTGTTTTGACGAAAACAAAATTATTCCTGACCACAAAGTGCGAGCTGAATTGGCGAAGAATTATGTGTAGCCACAAATTAAAAAGCCTCTAACAAAAATTGCTCAAAAGCTATTTCGGCGTCGTCACCCTTTTTGCGAGCTTCTGGTAGAAGATAACTCAATTTAGAGGCGAAATTTTTAAGTTCGTTTTCTTTTAATTTACTGAAGTTCTTTTTTAGTATCATATCTTTGATTTTCCAAAAAAGCACACCGACAAGCTCTTCCATACCCACTCCTTTATCTATCGCTTGGCGAAAATAAATCCAAAGATTCAGCTTATCTTTAGCCCCAAATGCATTTGCTACTAAAAAATTATCAAATTTTTCTTTTTTCGCTTTGGGTAATATAAAAATATTAATCTGAGGTCTTTTCGGCCCAACTTTTTTGAAAGCATCTAATATTCCTTTATTTAACTTTCCTTCTAAAAAGATAAAGGAATTCGGGGACTCGCCCATAAGGTTTAGTTTTTTTAAAACAAAATCTCGTGTTTCTTCTCTTTCAAAAATATTTTCAAAAAATGTAACATTTCGAGCGGAAAATAAGCTAGAGCCAGAATAAAGACTCTCTAGCTCCATTTCGTTAAAATTATTTCTATTTATAAAAAAGGTCGCTGTGTCAGCTGGAATAGACTTTATGAATTTTTCATAACTAGAAATCTTATTTTTTGTATCGTCCCCGGCAAAAAGATATATCATATTAAAATTTAACCATTTTCTTGTATTCTAGATAAGGTACACCATATTTTTCTGCTAGAATATTTTCTTGTTTTTCTAAAAAAATAAATCTGGTAAGAAAAAAAGAAATGACTGTAGAAAAAATTACAAAGACAGCATTAGCTATAATTCCAAACCCTAATATCAAGAAAAAAAGTCCCCAATGCGTCGGGCTACGAGTATAACAATAGGGCCCATGACAAAAAGTTTCTTTGCTTATATTATTTTTTTTCAAATCTCGTGAAGTCCTCTGCGCCCAAAGAATTAAAATTGTACCGAATACTAAAAAAACAGCGCCTACTGATAGAATCGTGACACTTGTAGAAATTTTAAATCTAAAAATAAGATCTAAAGAAACACCGATCAAAAGTAAAATAAAATATATCAAGTAGGAATGGGCTAAAATTCGATGTACTTTATTTTTATGAGGATGCTCTTTTTTCGTTGGTTCTATTTCATCATAACTCTCCATTTCTGTATTATACCATAAACTACATTATTTAACTTCCCCTAAATTATCCCCCGAACCAAAACGCACTTCGAGAGGAATCTCGGTTTTATAATGTAAATATGACCTTTCCAATACCCGTTCCATGGTATTTTTTATTATCTCGGAAGCTTTTTCCAGCACATTTTCTTGTATCTCATATACTAGCTCGTCGTGTATTTGAAGCACTAGATGAACTTTATCCAGTAGCAGAGCATTTTTCAAGTCTTCTGCCACGTACCTAATAGCCAGCTTGATAATGTCCGCCGTAGCTGTACCTTGAATCGGCGCATTGATAGCAGTGCGTTCTGCCATATTTCTCAAGAATGGAATTCTGGAATTTATATTTGGAAAGTTTCTGCGTCGGCCGAACAAGGTCTCTGTATAAGAATGCTCAAGCGCGAACTTTTTTGTTTTTTCTAAGTATTCGCGCACGCCGGAAAATTGATTAAAATAATTATTATAAAATGTTTGTGCTTCTTCTCTCGTACCTCCCATATTTTTACGTAAGGCAGATACTCCCATACCATAAATAATGCCAAAATTTATCACTTTCGCCTTGCGACGCATTTCGCTATCTACTTTATCAATCGGCATTCCAAAAACAAAAGATGCCACACCGGTGTGAATATCTTTCCCTTGATGAAAAATCTCTGTCATCTTTTTATCTAGGGAGAGCATGGCGGCTACTCGCAGTTCAATCTGGCTGTAGTCAAAAGCGCAAAGTTTGTGACCTTTGGTTGCGATAAACCCTTCTCTAATTCTTTTCCCCAGCTCTGTTTTTATCGGTAAATTTTGTAAATTTGGATCTTGTGAAGAAAATCTTCCGGTAGTTGAACCATTTTGTAAAAATTTCGCATGTAATCTTCCATCAATGCCAGCCATTTCAGGAACCACGTCGATATAAGTGGAAAGTAATTTTTGCAATTCTCTATAGGCCAATATTTCTTTGATAATTGGATTTTCTTCCTCGAGTTCCTCTAATATTGAAACTTTAGTAGAGAAGTTACCACTCGCATTCTTTTTCCCTGATTTCCCTGGAGACTTCATGCCCATTTTAGCAAAAAGTATTTCCCCTAATTGTTTTGGAGAATTTATATTAAATTCTATGCCAGCTATTTTATATATTTTCAGAGTTAATTTATCTAATTCTCTATGATATTCACGACTTAAATTTTCAAAATATTTTTTATCTATTAAAATTCCATAATCTTCCATTTCTTTCACAA
>MFUJ01000021.1:0-2103 GCA_001785675.1 Candidatus Nomurabacteria bacterium RIFCSPHIGHO2_12_FULL_37_29
AAAAAGTATCAGCCTTTTTGTCTTCTGCGTCTATGTGCGTGATGTAAAGTCTGTCGGCAATAGACATGGATTGTTTGTATATTTCTGCTCCACCGATAATAAAAATCTCTTGTTTGCCCTGAGTCCGCCCTAGGGCTTCTTCTAGAGAATTTACCACTTCTACACCTTCGGCTTTGTAGTTTTTATCTCTAGTGATGATTATATTCTGTCTGTTAGGCATTGGACGCCCTATGGATTCGAAAGTTTTTCTTCCCATGATCACTGTGTGTCCTTTGGTTTTGTCACGAAAATATTTTAGGTCGATGGGCATGCTCCACACCAGAGTGTTGTCCTTGCCTAATTCATTATTTTTTCCAATAGCCGCGATAAGTGAAATCATAAAAATAGATTTATATTGCAATTTCCAAACCAGAAATAGGCGGAAGTGGACTATACTGAGCTTGTAAGTCAGTCAAAATTTCTCCAACTAAGTTTTCATCTTTTTGTTCTGCTCTTATTAGTGAATCTTTTGGTAAATGCAGTTCTATTTTTGAATGATCGTTCTTTCTTGAAATAATTTCTTCCGCACCCTTATAATGATTATCGTAAACATGGGCATTAGATATTGTATGGGTGTAAATTCCAGGATGTATACCGAGTCTCTGCGCTATCATGCATTGCAAAAGCGCAAAGCCAAATGTGTCAAATGGACAACCAAGCATCATATCGTTGGAACGGACCATGTTATGCATATGAAGTCTGCCGCCGATTATATTTATCGTATAGGCAAAAGGGCAAGGTATATTTTTTTTTGGAGTACCACCATAGCCATCATCTTTTGGGTCCCAAGTTATGATTACGCCATGGCGTGAGCTCGGCTCTTTTTCTAGAAGTTCGATTGCGTCTCCAAGCTGATTTCGCCCAAAATGATTACGCCAGCGCCATCCATAGGAAAATGGTAGTGTGCCATCTTTCTCCATGAAAGGGTCCCACATTTTTGTAAATTTTCGCAGGAATGTTGTGTCTTTTTCACCCTGTATGAACCAAACTTGTTCCGCGATAGGAGATTTTAATGGTTGCTTACGAAGTGTCAATACGGGAAAACCATCTTTTTCGATATCAAGGGAAAATGTAATTCCAGGCAAAGCCTTTGTTTTATGGCCAGTACGTTCATTTAATTCCTCAATCCCCTCGGACATTATTTTTTTTATAATGTTTTGATAGATTGTGTCAAAAGTCGTCATATAGTAGAGTATACATAAATCAAAATACTATGGGAAGTAATCAGAATAAAGTTAAATATCCATATATACCTGAAGGTCGGATTGTTTTATACGTGGGGGAAGATAATACTTATATGCAAGAAGCGAAACAGTATGTTCATAAACATTCTTTGGATTCTACAATGCCAACGGGGAGCGCAATCGTAATGAATGGCGTTGTTATTGGGTTAGGAGCAAACGGTAGTGACTATCACAAAACTCATGAATGTGAAAGAGTGAAGCAAAAAGTTCCTACAGGACAAGGCTATGAACTTTGCGAAGGATGTCATCCGAAAAATCATAGCGAGCCCAAGGCAATCAAGAATGCACAAGAATCGGGGCATAATACAAAGGGCGCTGATTTATATCTCTGGGGTCATTGGTGGTGTTGTGAATCTTGCTGGAATGTAATGATTTCTGCTGGTATTAGGAATGTATATCTTCTTGAAAATAGTGAAATACTTTTTAATAAAGCAAATGCTGATAACATAGTTGGGCATCAGTTTTAATAATAATTTAATGATAGAAAATAAAGATCTAAAAATTTTGATAAAGGCTGCTCATGCCGGAGGAGAAGTATTAAAAAAATATTTTGGTCAATCTATGGACCTGGTTGAGAAATCAACCATAGCGGATTTTCAGACCAAAGCAGATCTGGAATCTGAAAAAAGTATTTTGGCAATTTTAAAGACAGAGTTTCCAAAATACAATATCTTCTCTGAAGAAGAAGGCAAAATTAATAATAATTCTCAATACACATTAGTAATAGATCCACTGGACGGCACAAATAATTTTGTACTTGGTGTGCCAACTTTTTCTGTATCTATAGCTCTTTTATATAAAAACGAAGCTGTGGCGGGAG
>MFUJ01000021.1:2138-34800 GCA_001785675.1 Candidatus Nomurabacteria bacterium RIFCSPHIGHO2_12_FULL_37_29
GCCACAAAAGGCGGAGGAGCTTATCTTAATGAAAGAGAAATAAAGGTTAATAATATTCTTGATCCCAAAAAAATAACCATTATATACACATGTGGCTATAAGATAGAGTATAATTATTTTAGTAGAGTAATGAGTTCTCTGTGTAGTAAGGGTTGTAAGAGAATTATAAATAATTGGTCAGCTGCCTTTGAGTATTGCATGCTTGCTTCTGGTAAGGTTGAATCAGTTATTACTGATGGTATTGAAATTCATGATTTTGCTGCAGGTAAGCTTATCGCCCTTGAAGCTGGTGCAAAAATAATTGATTTTACTGGAAAAGGAGAAAAAGAATACATTAACACTAAATTTATTGTGAGCAATACGGATGAAATTAACGAATATGTTTTAGGTATAATTAAACCTTTACAAAAAAGTTAATTAATGCTATACTCAATATATCATTCTCACTAGTTGCATTTTGGGGATGACCCATTATGTACAGAACTAATTCGACTGCTCCGAAGAAATTCGGCAGTCACACTTCTACTTTTCGAGCAAAACCTCGTTTTGGTAGTGGAACAAAAAAAATATTCAGCAATAATTCTCGACCTACTTTCAAAAGTAAATTTGGAGGTAATAAAAGCAACAAAAGATCCCGGGGTGAGCGGATAGATTTTTCTCGTTTCATAAAAAAAGGGATACACACAGAAGAAAAGCCCTATGTATCGAAACATACTTTCGCGGATTTTCCTTTTAATGCTCAGCTTCACAAGAATATTGCAAAAGCAGGCTATATTCATCCTCGTCCAATTCAAGACCAATCAATCCATGCAATACTAGAGCATAAGGATGTTTTCGGTATGGCGAACACTGGTACCGGTAAAACTGCGGCATTCCTCCTTCCACTAATTGAAAAAATTTCAAAAACCAAAGGACAAAATAAGAGGGAAACAGTTTTGATCATGGCGCCTACTCGTGAACTTGCGCTTCAGATTGAAAGTGATTTTAAAAATCTCGCTTTTGGATTCGGAATGTTTTCTGTGGCTTGTGTGGGCGGACTTCCAATAATGAGACAGATTGGTGAAATAAAAAGAGGAGTATCTTTTGTTATTGGTACTCCGGGACGCTTGCGTGACCTTTTGGACAGAAAAGTTTTAGATTTATCTACATGTCACTCTGTGGTGCTCGACGAAGCGGACAGGATGCTCGATATGGGATTTCGAGATGATATGGTTTATATAATTGGTAAAACCGCCAAGGAAAAACAAACTCTTTTCTTCTCGGCGACCCTTTCGAGCGAAATTAAAAAATTAACCGAGCAATATTTAAAAGAACCCATTTTTATTTCTGTTATTTCTGGTGAAACAGCCAAAAATATTGATCAAGATATCGTACGCACTAGAAGTAAAGAAGAAAAATTAGAAAAATTACACGAGGTCTTAAAAAGAGATGGCTCGGATAAAGTTTTAATTTTCCGTGAAATGAAACACAGCGTGGATACTCTTGCAAAAGAACTTGCTCACTTTGGATTTAAAGTGGGCGCTATTCACGGTGACAAAAGAAGTCGAGAACGTATTCGAATACTGGATTCCTTTAAAAAAGATCACATCAATGTTTTAATAGCGACAGACGTCGCGGCGAGGGGATTGGACATTCCAGATGTGACTCATGTTATCAACTACGATGTGCCACAAACATACGACACCTATGTGCATCGCATCGGCCGAACCGGTCGCTCAGGGAAAAAGGGAACAGCGCTGACCTTCGTGCCAGGGTAATTGCGTATGATATAATGAGCTCTATGGCTACAGGAGACGGACAACCAGGGGATCCAAGAACAGAAGCAGCTATAACATTTCAAGTTAAAAAGGAAGGTGTTTCTGCTGATTTTCTCAACTCTTTTATGATGGTTTCTATGCAATGCAAGGCACTTTTAAAATTGGATGAAGAAAAATTTCCATTGAGGCATTACGGTTCTTCTGAAGCAAATGTAAGAGGAAAAATACTAGAAGCATCTCAAAAATTTATTACTTATACGGACTATATGACCAAAGGAGGAGAGGATGATAAAATTGATGGATTTGCTCTGGAAGATTTTTTAACAGAAAGAGGTAGAGAAATCGTTGCTAGATTAGATGCAATTGTTTTAGAAATTAACGATATTTTTAAATTACATCCAGAAGATTTTGATATAAATGAAATATTTATTCGTTTAACGGAGCTTCATGACCTTGTAGACAATCAAGGTAGCTATCGTTAGATAATGAAAATAAAAATTTATTTTGCCTGTATCAATCCAGCTTTGAGTAAAGTGGTATAAGCACCGTTTTTCTTCATTGTACGGAAGCCCTGGACGGATGCTTCTACTTTTATAGATTTATTTAGTTCAGGAATAAAAATCTTCTTCTTTTGAAGATTTAAATATTTTCGCTTCTTGCCAGTCGGATTAAATTTAGTGGCGCGGGTTCGGTTGGAATATCCTCCGCCGACGATTGAACCTTTTTTTGTTATTACGCATATTTTCGCCATAGGTTTTTTATGTTATCATTACATACAAGTTTATGCAAGCAACCGATACGATTTTTTATATAGTCATACTTGTAATATCAGTCGTGATTCACGAGGTCTCGCACGGCTTTGTAGCAGAATATTTTGGTGATAAAACTGCGCGCTATGCCGGACGTCTGACTTTGAATCCGCTTGTTCATCTAGATCTTTTTGGTTCGATTCTTTTGCCGGCACTTTTAATTTTATCCCATTCTCCTTTTTTGTTTGGCTGGGCAAAACCGGTGCCATACAATCCAAACAATCTGAGCAACAAGAAATGGGGGACCATGTGGGTGGCCGCGGCTGGGGTGCTTGCCAACTTTTTCATTGCCGTTATCTTTGGTCTCATTATCCGTCTGGCTCCCAGTCTTACTTTACCAGCCGGTTTCTATTTTATAACTTCTACAATAGTAATAGTGAATTTGGCGCTAGCATTATTCAACTTAATTCCCATTCCTCCGCTTGATGGCTCTAAAATACTTTTTTCTTTCCTACCGTATTCATTTTCTAAGTGGGTAACTCTCTTTGAGCAATACTCTCTCATTTTGCTTCTTGTCTTTATTGTTTTCTTTTCCAGCTATTTATATCCCATATTGTCTTATCTTTTTCATTTAATCACCGGTCTCTCTTTTTAATATTGCAATTTTCCACAGTTTATAGTACATTATTCTGTAGTCCCTTTCGAGTCTGGGACTCTTTTGTTTTGCAGGAAATCAATTTAATGCCAACAATTAATCAATTAATTAAAAAGCCGAGAGTCAAAGTCCATTCTAAACACAAGACAGTTGCTCTAGCGAAGGGTTTTAATGTTCTTAAAAATAGACCAGTTTTTTTCCCTGCTCCCTTTAAACGAGGTGTTTGTACAAAAGTTTCAACGACAACCCCAAAGAAGCCAAACTCAGCACTCCGAAAGATTGCCAGAGTGCGTTTAACTAACGGCATGGAAGTTACGGCTTATATTCCAGGCGAAGGTCATAATTTACAGGAACACTCAGTGGTTATGCTTCGAGGAGGACGTGTGAAAGACTTGATTGGAGTAAGATATCACATTGTGCGTGGAGTGCTCGACACGCAAGGAGTAGAAAAGAGGAGACAAGGACGATCTCTCTATGGTAACAAAAAGCCGAAAGAAAACAAGAAATAGAATTTATAAATTTTTATAAAATAAAAATGAGACGAAAAGTTAAAAATCGAAATATAGTAGAACCAGACTTCATATATAATTCTCAGAAATTAGAGAAGTTTATTAATTACATTATGTGGTCTGGGAAAAAAGAAACTTCCCGAAAGGTTATGTATGCTGCTTTTGATATCATCAAAGAAAAAACAGGCAACCCAAACCCATTGGAAGTTTTTGATTTAGCACTAAAAAATGCTGGTCCTTCAACCGAAGTACGTTCCAAGCGTATTGGAGGCGCGAATTACCAGGTGCCGATAGAGGTCCGGTCTGAACGCAGACTCGCACTCGCTATGCGCTGGATACGTGATGCGGCTCGAGGGGGAAAGGGCAAACCAATGCACCTGAAACTCGCCGATGAATTGATCTCAGCCTCAAAAAATGAAGGTTCGGCTATTAAAAAGAAAGAAGACACTCATAAAATGGCAGAGGCCAACAAAGCCTTCGCGCATTTTGCTTGGTAGTTTAAATATATGGAACGAGACTATCCTCTAGAGAAAGTTAGAAATATTGGAATCATTGCCCACATTGACGCGGGTAAGACTACCACAACAGAACGTGTGCTTTTTTATACTGGAGTATCGCACAAAATAGGTGAAGTTCACGACGGCGAGACGACGACAGACTGGATGGAGCAGGAACGAGAACGTGGTATTACCATTACTTCTGCGGCTGTAACCTGTTTTTGGACACCTACGTATGCGCTGACAGATAAAACTAAAAAGCATCGTTTTAATATTATTGATACTCCTGGACACATTGACTTTACCGTAGAAGTAAAAAGGTCATTACGAGTGCTCGATGGGGCAGTCGTTGTATTTGACGGTGTGGCTGGAGTAGAGCCCCAATCTGAAACAAACTGGCGTTATGCCGACGAAGCAAAAGTGCCTCGCGTTTGTTTTGTAAATAAATTAGATAGAACCGGCGCTTCCTTTGAACATTCATTTTCGACTATTTTAGACAGACTTAGTAAAAAAGCTGTACGTGTACAAATTCCTATCGGTCTAGAAGAAAAGTTTGAAGGAGTTATTGATATTCTTCGTATGAAGGCTTACTATTTTGAAGGAGAAATGGGTAATCAAGTTGTTGAAAAAGAGATTCCGGAAAGTTTATTAGCTGACGCGGAAAAGTATCATAGTGAATTGGTTGAGAAAATAGTTGAAACTGATGAAGTTATGATGACTGAATATTTAGAAGGCATGATTCCTGGTTTTGATGTATTAAAGAAAACTCTTCGTAAGGCTGTAATAGCTAATGAAATTTTTCCAGTATTTGCCGGTTCTGCATTAAAGAATAAAGGCGTTCAGCTTGTCCTGGATGCCGTGGTGGACTATTTACCATCACCACTTGATATACCAGCTATTTCTGGCATTGACCCTAATACTGAGGAGCCAATTGTTAGGCATGCTTCAGACGCAGAACCTTTCGCTGCACTTGCTTTCAAAATAGCGACTGATCCATTTGTTGGGCAGATTATTTTCTTTCGTGTTTATTCCGGGACTCTTTCAGCTGGTAGTTATGTTTATAATCCGCGCACGCGCAATAAAGAGCGCATCGGACGAATTTTACGCATGCACGCTAACGATAGAGAAGAAGTGAAGCAAGTCTTTGCTGGAGAGATAGCCGCAGCTGTTGGGCTGAAAGATACAATTACCTCCGATACTATTTGCGATGAAAATAAATCAATTATTCTAGACAGAATTGTTTTCCCTGAACCGGTTATATCACTTCGTATTGAACCCAGAACAAAAGCAGATCAAGAAAAAATGGGTATGGCTCTCAACAGACTTGCGCAAGAAGACCCGACTTTTAAAGTATCTACTGATCAAGAAACAGGAGAGACTATCATCGCCGGCATGGGGGAATTACATTTGGAAATTATTGTGGATCGCATGAAACGCGAGTTTACCGTGGAGGCCAATGTAGGTAAACCGCAAGTGGCGTACCGTGAGACGATCAGTGGCATTGCGGAAGCGGAAGGAAAATATATCAAGCAGTCTGGTGGACGCGGAAATTATGGGCATGTGAAAATAAAAGTTAAGCCGATGGTCTTGTTGACTAAAGAAGAACTGGAAGATTTACCTAAAAACACAAAAAGATCGCCTGGTTTTGAATTTATAAATACTATCAGAGGAGGAGTAATCCCACAGGAATATATTGCGCCCTGCGAGAAGGGGTTTAAGGAGGGACTAGACAGGGGAATTTTAGCTGGTTTTAGAATGGTAAATGTTTCAGTGGAGCTTTGGGATGGCAGTTATCACGAAGTTGACTCGAATGAAATGGCTTTCAAAATCGCCTCATCGATGGCTGTGCAGGATGCGTGTAGACGTGCGAATCCAGTAATTCTAGAGCCGATGATGAAAGTAGAAGTTGTGACTCCGGACAAATTCATGGGAGATGTCACGGGTAATCTTTCCTCGAAGCGCGCGCTTATTGAAGGAATGGAAGACCGTGGAATGAATAAAGTAATCAAGGCGATAGTGCCTCTCTCTGAAATGTTCGGGTACATGACCGGTTTGCGCTCCATGACCGAAGGTCGCGCATCGTTTACTATGGAATTTTTCCGTTACGATATTGTGCCTAACAACGTTGCGGAGACTATTATTGCAGCGAGGAAATAGTATAATCTAGGGATGCTTTACACACCCTTTTACGACCCCGAAAAATCATACGAAGAAAATTTTACACAAGGTCCCTTCGGTGCTTTTGCTGACGGAGAGGAATTGAAAGAAGAGGATGAACCCCAATTTGATTTTTTTGGTTTTAAAGTAAATTCCCCATTTGGGATTCCTGCTGGACCACTCATAAATGGTAATTTTGTTAAAGGTGCGCTCGATAAAGGTTTCGATATTGTAACTTATAAAACAGTACGAAGCAGGAAATATCCTTGTCATCCATGGCCAAATGTTTTGTCAGTAAAAATTGATGGAGATCTAACTGAAGATATAGCACAGGGGAAATTAGTGGCGGATAGAAATTATCACGAACCACTTTCCATCACTAATTCTTTCGGTGTACCATCTTTTGATCCAGAATTTTGGCAAAAAGATTTGACGAATGTAATTAGAAATACACATCCTGGACAAATAGTCGTTGGCTCTTTTCAGGGTACAAAAAAAGAAGGACAGAGTGTGGAAGATTATATAAATGATTATGCTATTGTTGCAGGGCTCATGAAAGAAATAGGTGTGCCGGTAGTTGAAGTAAATTTGAGTTGTCCGAATGAAGGGACGAACAACTTGCTTTGTTATGATACAGAGCGAAGCGCGAAAGTGGTTCGCACGATAAAAGAAGTCATCAGAAATACTCCACTGATTATTAAAATAGCTTATAATAAAGATTACGATGCATTAAAAAATTTTGTAAAAGAAGTTGGACTTGTCGTGCAAGGTATTTCCGTTATTAATACAATTTCTGCAGAAATTGTGGATGAAAATGATAGACAAGCGTTGCCCGGGGAAGGGAGATTGCGAAGCGGTGTGTGTGGCCATGCTATTAAATGGGCAGGACTCGATATGGTAAAAAAATTAAAAAAACTTAGAGAAGAATTGGGATACAAATACATCATTGTTGGCGTCGGTGGAGTAACTACGGCAGATGATTTTTTTGAATATCAAAAGGCAGGTGCAGACATCGTGATGTCCGCGACTGGGGCGATGTGGAACCCGTATCTTGCGAAAGAAATTAAAGAAAGGTTAAGATAAATTTATGCGAGACATAATCAGTATTTTAAAAAGCGTAGGAGCTATTGTTACTCACAGCCACTTTGTAGGTACCTCTGGTAGACATATGCCAGGATATATAAAAAAGGATAAATTAACTATGCATACAAAAACCACATCAGAGGTTGGAAAGCTTTTCGCTAATAAATTTAAAAATAAAAATATAGAGGCTGTAGTTGCTCCTGCGGTAGGAGGAATTCCCTTATCTCAGTGGACAGCATATCATTTAAGTCAAATAACAAAAAAAGATGTCTTGAGTTTATATACAGAAAAAGATGAAAAAAGTAACCAAATTTTCAAGAGAGGTTATGACTTGGTCGTCAAAAATAAAAGAGTCCTTATTATTGAAGATGCTACAACAACTGGTGGTTCAGTAAAAAAAGTAGTTAGTAGTGTGAAAAAAGCTGGGGGAAAAATAGTTACAGTATGCGTTATGATAAATCGAGACCCAAAATTAGTAAATTCTAAGAGTGTCGGGGCACCATTTTCTTCACTTGGAATTTTTAAAGTTCCTTCATACAAAGAAAAAGATTGTCCGCTATGCAAAAAGCATATTCCTATTGATACCGAAACAGGATGGGGTAAAAAATATTTGGAATACAAAATATGATCATCGATAAATACAACATAAGAGCGGAAAAAATAAACTCATTGCTGTGTGTTGGTTTAGATCCTGACCTTGAAAAATTACCAGAAAAATTTAAAGCTCTTAAACACCCTCAGTTTGAATTTAATAAATATATTATAGAAGAAACACATGAGTATGTATCAGCTTACAAACCCAACATGGGTTCTTATGAGGTAAGAGGAAAAGACGGATGGGAAGATTTGGCTATGACCATGGAATATTTGCGAGAAAAACATCCCGACATTTTTACTATTTGTGATGCCAAAAGGGGAGATATCGGTTATACAAACGAACTTTATGCCAAAGCCATCTTTGATATATTAGGTTTTGATGCAGTTACACTTCACCCTTATTTAGGTAAGGAGGCTCTTAAGCCATTTTTAGACAGAAAAGATAAAGTATCTATTATTTTATGTAGAACATCAAATCTCGGCGCGGGAGAATTGCAGGATTTAAAAATAGACGGCAAACAACTTTGGCAGATAGTTGCTGAAAAAATTTCTAAAGAATGGAACATCAATCACAACTGTATGCTTGTAGTTGGTGCAACATACCCAGAAGAATTAGGGGAGATAAGGAAAATAGTTGGCGAACTCACTTTGCTTGTGCCGGGTATTGGTACTCAAGGTGGAAGTGTGAAAGAAGTTATGAATAAGGGGATGAATGTAAATAAAATGGGATTAATAATGTCTTCCTCAAAAGCCATAATTTTTAGCCCCAACCCCAAAGAAGAAGCTCGGAAACTTCGTGACGAGATAAGGCAACATAGCCTTGTTTAACAAGGGTTATTGGGGAACATTCAGGGAGCTTGCTTTTTTAAGAGAAGTATGATATAGTATGCTTGCAGTTTATTAATTAATATTATATTATATAAATATGAATAAAAATATATATATTGTGCTTTTTGTAGTAATTGTTCTGGGAATAGTTTTTTGGATGTATAGTTCTTCTCAAAAAGAAAAAACTTCTCCAACTAGTCCAGCGACAGTTGCAACGCTTTCTGTTGTTAGTGACACCTCTTCAGCTTCAGCCGTACTTTCTGGAGCGAAGACCGTTATTTGGCAAACAACAAATTATCCAACAGATGTTGGGGTTAATATAAATTTAATTAGAAAAATTTCAGACTCCCCAAATCAGTTTGTAATTGTACGAGCTATTACCACTGATACTCCAAATGACGGGCAAGAAACATGGATACCACAAGATGGTGAAAATACAAGTGACTTGTATGTTGAAGTAACATGCTTAAACACATACCAATTTACAGCAGGATGCAGTATATTTGATGGCGCAGTAAAAGTTAACTAATCTTTTTAATAAAAAGGAAAAAATAAAGAAAACGCAAGGATAATCCTTGCGTTTTCTTTATTTGACAATGTTTTTTAATTTGTTAGTATGTAAATAACTGCACTTTTGGCAGTTTTTGTTTGCTTAATTCCGCCTTTTTTATGGTGGATCGCCGATCGGGCAATTATTATAAGTTTAATATCGTTAGTAGCTAAGCCCCAGTGACTGGTTCTCGTACACTGAGTTTTGGTTATTAATCCGCCAGTTGGCGGAAAAATTATGGCAGAAGAATTTAAAAGAGACAGGCCGCACATTAATGTCGGCACGATTGGTCATGTTGACCATGGAAAGACCACTTTAACCGCTGCAATCTTACATGTGCTTAACATGGCTGGAAAGCAGGTTCGGCTTCGAGGTGTTGATCAGATTGACAACGCTCCCGAAGAAAAAGCTCGCGGAATTACCATTAACATTTCTCACAATGAGTATTCAACAGATGCCCGTCACTACGCGCACATTGATGCTCCCGGACACGCTGACTACATTAAAAACATGATTACCGGGGCGGCGCAAATGGATGGCGCGGTACTCGTGGTTGCGGCGACTGACGGCGCTATGCCCCAAACTCGCGAACATGTTCTCCTTGCGAAGCAAGTTGGTGTGCCAAAAATAATTGTATTTTTAAACAAGTGTGACATGGTTGACGACAAAGACATGATTGACCTAGTAGAAGAAGAAATTCGCGAACTTTTGACCAAGCAAGGTTTTGACGGCGCGGGGGCTCCAGTTATTCGTGGTTCTGCATTAAAAGCCCTTGAATCAAAGTCAGTGGACGATGAATGGGCGAAGAAAGTTCTTGAGCTTGTGAATGCACTCGATACCTATATTCCAATTCCAGTTCGTGATACAGCCAAGCCTTTCTTAATGCCAGTCGAAGATATTTTCTCCATTGAAGGCCGAGGTACAGTTGTAACTGGTAAAATTGAAAGAGGAATAGTGAAAGTAGGAGAAGATGTAGAAATTGTTGGTATTAAACCTACGCAGAAATCAACAGTTACTGGTATTGAAATGTTTAATAAGAATCTTCAAGAAGGCATGGCTGGAGACAATGCTGGTATTCTTTTGCGTGGTCTTAAAAAAGAAGACATTACTCGCGGACAAGTTCTCTGCAAGCCAGGTACAACTACTCCGCATGATAATTTCACTGCTGAAATATATGTTTTGAAAAAAGAAGAAGGTGGACGACACACCCCTTTCTTTAAAGGATATAAACCCCAGTTCTATATTAGAACAACAGATGTAACGGGCGATGTCGCTCTTGCTGAAGGCGTAGAGATGGTGATGCCAGGAGACACAGTAAAAATTACGGTTAAATTAGTTACCCCAGTTGCATTGGAAGAAGCACAGAGATTCGCTATCCGTGAAGGTGGCAAGACTGTTGGTGCCGGGGTAGTAACAAAGATTCTTGCGTAAATAAAGTTTAATTTCATGGTAACCAAAGAAGTAAAAATAAAAAAACCGAAAACCTCAACCAAGGTTGGTGCGAGGACGTTGAAAGTATCTGTTAAAAAAGAAAAAAAGATTACTCACGCAGTGTCTCCTCTTCGCACAGAGGGTGGAGATGGCAAAGTGGTGCTTCGTATCAGGGTTCGTGCTTACGAGAGCAAGATCCTGGATGCTTCAGTTAAGCAGATTATGGATACTGCTACTAGGTATGATGCGAATATTGTCGGGCCAGTGCCATTACCTACTGAAATTAAAAAATATACAGTCAATCGTTCTCCTTTTATTTATAAAAACACACGAGAACAATTTGAAATTCGTGTACATAAAAGATTGATTGATATCGTAAATCCAAACACAAAAATCATAGAAGCCCTCACCAATTTATCGCTCCCTTCCGGGGTGGATATTGATGTGAAAATGCTCTAAGTTTAGATCACAGGTCTGACCTGCGGAACACAAGTTATGAAATTCATTTTAGCAACAAAAGAAAATATGACAGAGTACTTTTCCGAGGAAGGAAACGTTGTCCCAGTAACGATACTCTCTGCAGGACCTGTAACTGTGACCCGAATTTTTTCCAAGGAGCAAGACGGCTACAATTCTGTGCAGGTTGGTTTTAGAACACAAAAGAAAGAAAGAATTAGCAAGTCTCGCATTGGTACTATGGGTGGCGGACTTTATAAAAATCTTAAAGAGTTCAGACTGAAACCAAATGATACGAGTGATGTTAAGGTCGGTGACAGTATTGATGTCTCGATTTTTTCTCCAGGTGACCGCCTTGTTGTTTCAAGCATATCTAAGGGTAAAGGCTTTCAGGGTGTTGTAAAGCGCCATGGTTTTCATGGTGGTCCTCGTACTCATGGTCAAAAGCATTCAGAAAGAGAAGGAGGTAGTATCGGAGGAGGTTTACGAACTCATGTTCCCAAAGGTATGAGAATGGCAGGCCGAATGGGAGGAGATCGTATTACGCAGAAGAATTTAGAAGTTGTTTCTATAGATAAAGAAAATAATTTAATGCTTGTAAAAGGAGCAATAACCGGTAAGCGTGGAAGTTTGGTTGAGGTTGTTAGTAGATAGATAGAATCCAAGGCCCTATCTCAAGGAAATAAAATCATGGAAGCAAAAATATACAATCAAAAAGGAGCGCAGGTAGGAACAATAAATCTTCCAGTGAAAGTTTTTGGGGCTTCGTGGAGGAGCGATTTAGTGCATCAAGTCGTGGAAGGAATGCGTAGCAACAAACGTGCTGGCACAGCGGATACTAAAGATCGTGGGGAAGTTCGTGGTGGAGGCAAGAAGCCTTGGAAACAGAAAGGTACAGGACGAGCGAGGCATGGTTCTTCCAGAAGTCCGATCTGGGTAGGTGGAGGCGTGACCCATGGTCCGCTAGCAGAAAAGAATTACAAAAGAAAAATTTCCAAGAAAATGCGCGCGCAAGCTTTATTCTCGGTACTTTCCAGAAAGCTAAAAGATAATGAAATACTTTTTATTGATTCACTTGCAATGTCTGGAATAAAGACGAAGCTGGCGATAGATGTGATGAAAAATTTGGCAAAAGTTTCCGGGTTTAAACCAATTGCGGATTCCAAAAAGCCTAAAGTTCTAACTGCCCTTTTTGCAAGGAATGAAAAAACAGAAAAAAGCTTTAGAAATTTACCACAATTGGAAATAGTGTTTTTAAAAAATTTAAATCCACTAGATGTTTTAAATTATCAATATCTTTTGATAGAAAATCCGGTCGAAAGCACAAAATTTTTAGAATCTCGTGGATAGCAAAACATCATGACAACAATTATTAACAACCCAAGAATTACCGAAAAAGCCTCTAATGCTGCCGAGCAAAATGTATATACTTTTGATATTTCATCCTTGGCGAATAAGACAGAAATCAAGAAAGCTATTTTTGTTCTCTATAAAGTAAAACCAGTAAAAGTGAATGTTTTATCAGTGCCGAAGAAAAACATAATGTCAAAAGGTAAAGCTGGAGTAAAAGGGGGAGGCAGAAAAGCCCTTGTGTATTTAAAAAAAGGAGATAAGATAGAATTTATTTAATGAAAACATATAAACCAACAAGTAAATCACGAAGACAGATGACCAATGTATCTTACAGAGGAATTTTGACCGAGTCACAACCGACCAAGTCTCTGACTCATGGCTTCAGACGTTCTGTTGGGCGCAACAGTCAGGGGCGTATCACTATGCGACACAAAGGCGCAGGGCATAAACGCCTGTATCGTGATGTGGATTTTTTATATAACAAGAAAGAAATTCCGGCGAAAATAAAATCCATTGAATATGATCCAAATCGAAGTGCATTTATCGGACTCGCTGTTTACAAAGATGGAGAAAAAAGATATGTGGTATTACCAAAGTCTGTAAAAAGAGGAAGCTCATTTGTCGTTTCAGAAAAAGCATCACTTGAAGTTGGCAATAGACTTCCTCTTAAAAATATTCCTGTTGGAACTTTTGTTTATAATATTGAAATAAAACCCTATGGTGGCGCGAAGATTGCTCGTTCGGCGGGGATCTTCGCGCAAGTGGTAGCAAATGCTGATAGGTACACAAATATTAAAATGCCTTCAACCGAAATTAGAAAAATAAATGAAAACTGTTGGGCATCTATCGGTACTGTTTCGAACGAAGAACATCATTTGGAAAATTATGGCAAAGCCGGACGGTCTCGTTGGAAAGGTATTCGTCCGACAGTCCGCGGTACTGCCATGAATCCGGTAGACCATCCATACGGAGGTGGAGAAGGCAGACAAGGCCGTGGGACTAAACGTCCAAAGACCATGTGGGGAAAAGTTACCGGTGGACGTAAAACACGTGGTCCAAAAAAATACTCAAATGTTTTTATAGTTTCTCGCAGGAAAACTGGGAAGAATAAATAAAAAAATTACAAAGGATAATCTTTTGTAATTTTTGTTATTCACATTTTATTATTGTGTTGTTTTTTATATATGTTATATATATAAGTGAAGGAGGTGTAATGGTAAAAACACACCATTACCACAAGAACAGATTCAGCCGACGAGTACGGCTGAAGGCTGGTCATCGTTCCGACCGACGAGCAATTCGTCGTTTGGAAAAAAAGAAGAGTTAGCGTCTGGTCTCATCCTGGGGGGTGTGCGATTCTGCATGCTCCCCATTCCTATTTTCTACTCAAAAGTTTTAACAGTTTAGAAATAAGCGACTCATTTCCTGCCATTTACTTGGCCCGCCCATCTAGGAAGCCGCTCACAATACACAGAAATGCTCTGTGTATTTTTGTTGCTTTATTTTACGTATATGGTATATTACTAAATGAATGGGTTCATCTCATATCTCAGTTTTTAACTCGCGAAGTTCAGGCAAACTACTTCGTGAGTCTTAGGGGCTCGCTTGCAATCGAACGCAGGTGGCCCCTTTTTTTGCCCAAATTCATTCGGTTGACATTTTACTCTTATTTGTTAGTATGAAAATAAGCTCGTTAGGAGCTTTTTGTTTACCCCCACACTTATATTAAAGATGTGCCTTAGGCACAGAGAGGGTACTCAAATATCTTTAATATAAGTGTGGGGGTTCATTTAATCATGACTCGATCAATTAAAAAAGGTATATACGTAGATGAGGGGCTATTAAAAAAGATTGCTGGTAAAAACCCGCTCCAGACGGAAGTGGTGAAGACTTGGAAGCGCGCTTGTGTTATTTCTCCAGAGATGCTTGGTTTCACCTTCGGTGTTTATAATGGGAAAGTTCATGTGGATGTTCTCGTTACTGAAGATATGGTTGGTCATCGATTAGGAGAATTTTCTCCGACCAAGAAATTTATTAAACATGGCGGAAAAATGCAGAAAGAACTAGAGCAGAAGAAAAAAGAAGCCGAGATAACTCAAGCCAAATCAGCTACAGCGGCGGCTGATGATGCGAAGAAAAAATAATCATGAAAGCATTTTTGAAAAATTATCGACAGTCTCCTAGAAAAGTTCGCTTAGTCGCAGGGCTTGTGAGGGGCAAGGGAGTTTTAGAAGCTATTGCCGAACTTGATTTTTTGGCGAAGCGTGCGGGTTTGCCACTGAAAAAACTTTTACTCTCTGCAGTTTCTAATGCGAAACAAATGGGGATAGACAAGGAAAATTTATTTATTAAAGAATTACGCGTGGATAAAGGTATAACAATGAAAAGAATGATGCCGGCGGCCATGGGCACAGGACACAGGATAAATAAGCGAACGAGCCACTTAAGTCTGATGCTTGCCGAGAAAATAGTTAAAGTTTCCACTAAGGGTGGATCTGCCTCCGGTAGAAAAAAATCAAAATAACATGTCAAAAATAGTCCATCCATATGCGCATAGGTTGATCATACTGCGAGACTGGAAAAGTCGCTGGTTCGCTGACCCGAAAAAATATGTCACTTATTTAAAAGGTGATGTTCTAATACGACAATATTTAGAAAAAAAATTGCGCGGTATGTATATCTCTTCAATCGAAATTGAAAGAAGCAGAAAAGCCACCAGATTTATCATAAGAACTTCTCGCCCTGGGCTCTTAATAGGCCGAAGTGGCGAAGGAGCAACGAAGCTCAAGGAAGATATTTTAAAGAAAATGGACAAGTTGAAACTCGCAAAGCCCGAAGATTTTAAGCTTGAAATTGTTGAAGTTTCAAATCCAGAAGCTGATGCCGCTATTGTTGCATATATGATTGCTGAAGGATTGGAAAAAAGAATGCCTTATCGCCGAGTTATTAAAACGATTATTGAAAAAGTAATGACAGCACGCGGGGTAGAAGGTGCCAGAATAGTTCTAGGAGGCAGACTTGGCGGGGCAGACATTGCTCGCACGGAAGAAATCAAGCGTGGGTCTATTCCACTTCAGACTTTCCGCGCGGATATAGATTTTAAGCGCGAGCGTGCGACCCTGTCTTACGGCGTTGTTGGCATTAAGGTTTGGATTTATCGCGGAAAAATATTTGGCAAAAAACAAGAAGTATAATAAATCAATGATATGTTATTACCAAAAAAAGTAAAATTTAGAAAATGGCAGACCCAGCGGTCTAATCCCAAAATGTTATCACCAGACACCAGAGGTTTTAAGCTCGCCTTCGGTTCTTATGGAATCAAGTCTGTCTCTCAAGCGCGTGTTAAGTCAATCCAAATTGAATCTGCTCGAAAGGTAATATCGCGTACTTTGACCAAGGCTGGCAAGTATTGGATCCGTATTTTTCCAGATCGCCCCTATACCTCTAAACCAGCAGAAGTGGGCATGGGAAAAGGAAAGGGAGATCCGCAGGGGTATTGCTTTGATGTTTTGCCCGGGCGTATTATCTTTGAAGTTGATGGTGTAGAAGAAGCCATAGCACATGAGGCGCTCCGTAAGGCTGGCACCAAGCTTCCGCTTAAAACCAGGATTATTGGAAGAACCCATAAACAATAATTATATGACCGAAAAAAATAAAAATACAAAAGATAAAAATTTGCCGCCCGAGGCGGATCAGCCTCGGGCGGCAAAAGGAATGAAAACAGATGAGCTAGAAAAAAAGCTTGTTCTCTTGAAAGAGAACATAAGAGTTATTAGATTTAAATCCGAAGGCTCAAAATCAAAAAATGTGAAAGAGTTGGCGTCTTTAAAGAAAAACGTAGCTCGAATTTTGACAGAAATAAACCAAAAAATTAAAAATTAGAAATTAACCAATATGGTAACTAAATTAAAACAATCACAAATACAAGAACAACAAGGCCCTAAAAAAAATGGGAATCTTCTGGTGGGTGTAGTTGTTTCGGACAAGATGGATAAAACTGTCACTGTTTCTGTTTCTAGATTTATCAAACATCCACTGTATGGGAAATTTTACAAAGTGAATAAAAAATACAAAGCGCATGACGAAGAAAATAAATATAAAATAGGAGATAAGATAGAAATAATTGAAACACGGCCGATATCAAAAGATAAGAGATTTAAAGTAATTTAGAAATAATTTTTTGTTCACCCTGCCATGGTGGGGCAAATAGGAGAACAAGCAATATGATACAAAACGAAACATTGGTAAAAATAACAGATAATGCTGGAGGCACAGTGGGCAAAGTGTTTAAGATTTTAGGGTCTTCAAAAAAAAGATATGCGACCTTGGGTGAGTTGGTTATTATTTCTGTAAAGGTGGCGAGCCCCAGAAAAGGAGTTAAGAAGAAAGATGTGCATCAAGCAGTCGTTGTGCGTACTCGCAGTGCCTACAGAAGGAAGGATGGATCATATATTCGTTTTGATGATAATGCTGTGGTTCTTTTAGAAAAAGGAAAAAAAGATCCGAAAGCTGGACGTGTGTTTGGACCAATTCCGAGAGAGCTTGCTGAAAAGGGATTTCAAAAAATAATTTCTTTAGCGCAGGAGGTAATCTAGTCAATTTAAAATTACGAATTATGAAAATAAAAAAAGGAGACAATGTAATAATAATAACAGGAAAAGACAAGGATAAAAAAGGTAAAATTATCCGTGTTTTAGTAGAAGAGAACAAGGTCATTGTAGAAGGAGCGAATATGATGAAGAAGCATCAGCGTCCTAGAAAGTCTGGAGAAAAAGGATCAATGGTAAATATTGCCATGCCGATTCATGCTTCCAATGTTAAAAAAGTAGAATAAAGATTTTAAAATTATGAAACATTTAACTGTAAAAGAAAAAGAGGTGCAGGCATTTGAGAAAATGAAAATATCTTTTCATTACAAAAATGCTATGGCTGCGTCCAGAATGGTGAAAGTTGTAATAAATACTGGCACAGGGACCGTCATTAAAAAAGATAAAAATAAAAATGAGGCTATATTGGAACGTTTGGCAAAAATTTCCGGACAGAAAGGGTCTCTAAAAGGCGCTAAGCAGTCTATAGCATCTTTTAAAATTCGCCAAGGTGATCCGATCGGCATTGTTGTAACATTGCGTGGCAATCGAATGTATACTTTCTTGGAAAAATTGATAAATGTCGCTCTTCCTCGTACTAAAGACTTTCGTGGTATCGCTCGGACTGCAGTAGACAACATCGGGAACCTAACAATCGGCATAAAAGAACACACTATTTTTCCTGAAACAGCTGACGAGGATATTAAAGATATCTTCGGCATGTCTATCACCCTTGTTTCCACGGCTAAAAATAAAAAAGAAGGCGTGGCCTTCTTTGGGTTTCTGGGAATTCCTTTTAAGAAGGAAGAACCCATTCATCTGGTAGATGGAGAGAAGAAGAAATAAAAATTTGACTCTTTTGTATTTGTCTGCTAACCTATAAAGAGTCTAGAAAATAGATTGATCTGTATTTCTCCTTAAGGCTTGTATTGAGGTTTTAAGAAAAAATACACGATATCATCTATGAAAATAGGCGATTTGATATATGGCAAAAACATCAGTTATCGCTAGGTCAAAAAAGAAACCAAAATTTTCTACTCGAGCCAAGAATCGATGTTTTCGTTGTGGACGGGGGAATGCTTTTATGAGAGATTTTGGTATTTGTCGTATTTGTTTTAGAGAATTGGCTAACGAAGGCATGTTGCCGGGGGTTCGTAAATCAAGCTGGTAAAAAATCATGGATTCAATTTCAAACATGTTAATAATAATGAAAAATGGAAGCAAGGTGGATAAAGAGTCTGTATTTTTCCCATATTCTAAAATTAAGCACGCCATCCTTGAATGTTTAAAGAAGGAAGGATATGTAAACAATATTTCAAAGAAAATAAGCAAGAATCAGCAAATATTAGAAGTTGGTTTAGCGTATAAAGACAAGAAACCAAAAATTACAGAAGTCGAGAGAATTTCAAAACAATCGAGGCGTGTTTATTTTAGAATGAAAGATATTCACAAGGTTCGCAATGGTTCTGGTTTGCTTGTGCTTTCAACCCCCAAGGGGATTTTATCAGGCAAGGATGCTAGACATGAGCAAGTCGGGGGCGAAGCATTATTCAAAATTTGGTAAAAGTAGTGAGAGAAAAAATATGTCAAGAATAGGTAAACAAGAAATAATTATACCAGAAGGAGTGAAAGCCAGTCTAAATGGCGCGATTTTTAGTGTTGTCGGTTCTAAGGGGATTCTAACAAAAAATTTCCGAGATGATATTGTTATTACAATCACTGGTAAAGTTATTAATTTAAATATAAAAAGAAATGATAAATTTTCCAAATCTCTCTGGGGTACTTATGCTTCACACATAAAGAATATGATTCAGGGGGTAGAGACCCCTTATCAAAAGAAATTAATATTAGAAGGTGTGGGATTTAAGTCTGAAGTTAAAGGCAAAACTCTTAATTTTGCTTTAGGATTTTCCCATCCAGTTATTGTGCCGATACCAGAAGGTATTACTGCTACCGCTGAGAAAAATAATATTACGATTACTGGGGTTGATAAGGAATTAGTCGGAAGTTTTACCGCCAGCCTGCGCGCATTAAAGAAGCCTGAGCCCTATAAAGGTAAAGGGATACGTTACGAGGGTGAAATTATCAGACGTAAACAAGGCAAGAAGACAGTATAATGCAAAAGAAGAATAACAAAAGAATAAGATTAAAAGCCAAAATCCGAGCAAAGATTTTAGGCACAGAAGATCGTCCCAGGCTTTCTGTTTTCAGGTCAAATAAATTTATTTATGCGCAAGTCATCGATGATACAAAGGGGAAAACCCTGGCCCAAGCGAGTGACATTAAGATAATCAAAGGCACCAAGACGGAAAGAGCAAAAGAAGTGGGTCGTATGATTGGAGAGGTTTGTCAAAAAGTAAAAATTTACAAAGTTGTTTTTGATCGGAATGGATTTAAATATACTGGAAGAATAAAGACAGTTGCAGACGAAGCAAGAGCGGGAGGGCTTAAGTTCTAGTAGTTATAAAGTTCATAAAATAAAATGGAAAAAGGAAAAGAAAAAAAGAATAGCAATAGAAGAAATTCATCTTTCGGACGAGCCAAGCCTGAATTTGACCAGAAGATTATAAATATTCGTCGTGTGACCAGAGTTGTCGCTGGCGGGCGCAGATTTTCTTTTAGTGTTGCGTTAGTGGCCGGAGACAAGAAGGGTTCTATCGGGCTTGGGCTTGGTAAAGCGGGAGATACGGCTCTTGCGATCAATAAAGCGGTTCGCAACGCCAAGAAAAATATGATCAGATTAAATCTGACGAAAACAATGTCTATTCCTCACGAGCTTTCTGCTAAATTTAGAAGTTCTCAAATCATACTTATACCGAATCGAGGTCGCGGACTTGTAGCGGGTTCAGTCTTGCGTGATATAGTGAAACTCTCTGGGATGAAAGACATTACCGGTAAAATTTTATCTAACAGCAAAAATTCATTGAATAATGCGAAAGCGGTTATGTTGGCACTTTCTGGCATTTCTTCAAAATACGCAAAGCCATTATCAGAATCCGTGGTTATTGTTCCTCTGGAAGTTGTTCCACCCGCAAGTTTATTAAAAGTTGCTGAAAAGGAAACTAATTTAGAATAATATTTTATATACATTTATGCAGATACATAATTTAAAGAGAACTCATAAGAATAAAAAAGATAGATTAGTGGGTCGCGGAGGCAAGCATGCCAAAACTTCTGGCCGTGGAGGCAAGGGCCAGACGGCGCGCGCGGGCAACAAGCGCCGTCCAGAGCTTCGTGATATTATTAAGAAGTTGCCGAAAAATCGTGGTTACCAGTTTAAGTCTATCCAGAAATTATTCACGCTGTCCAAGGACAAGGTTCTCTCGACTGCCGGAAAAATAGAAAGTTTCTCCGAAATCCGCAAGCGTCTCGGTATTAAAGGAAAAAAGATAAGAATTAGATAGCGTCGCGCTTTAATGGATGATTGCGCGACATCATTCCGCTAAATCACATGCAAAATTTTTTCAACAAAATAAAATTGATCTGGACGGATACTACTCTGCGAAAGCGGGTTTTGTTCGTACTTTTTTCTTTAGTAGTATTCAGGTTGCTTTCCGCTATTCCTATCCCGGGTATTGATACATTGCAACTTAATCGTTTCCTCTCCAATAACCAGTTTTTCGGAATACTGAATATATTTTCTGGAGGCGGACTAACGAACCTCTCTATAATAATGCTTGGTGTTGGTCCATATATCACTGGTTCAATTATTATGCAGCTTTTGACCATCATGGTTCCGGCGTTAAAGAGAATTTATCAAGAAGAAGGTGAAGCTGGCAGAAAAAAATTTAATCAATACAGCAGACTACTTACTATTCCGCTTGCGGCTATTCAGGGCTTTGCTCTTTTGGCTATCCTTGAAAGTCAGAGTATTCTGACTAATTTAACAACTTTTGACAGGATTACGAATCTGTTTATTGTCATTGCGGGTTCGGTTTTCTTGATGTGGCTTGGCGAGCTTGTATCGGAATTTGGCATTGGTAATGGCGTCTCCCTTATAATTTTTGCCGGTATTGTTTCTCAGCTTCCTTCACAGGTTTCTCAGCTTATTTTTACTTTTGATGTCTCACAGATTCCGCTTTACCTTATATTTGCCGTAGCCGGAGTGCTTGTTATCGCGGGCATTGTTCTTGTCACTGAAGCCGAACGCCCGATTCCCGTCACTTATGCCAAGCGTGTTCGAGGAATGAAAATGTATGGTGGTGGCTCCACTTATTTACCCTTGCGCGTGAATCAAGCAGGAGTGATTCCAATAATATTCGCGCTTTCCATTCTTCTTTTTCCACAGATGATTGGTACTTTTTTGTCGCGTTTCAGTAACGTGATCTTAGTTAAAATTTCTCAAGTACTTGTTTCATTTTCTCAAACCTCAATACTTTATGCAGTATTTTATTTTATCTTAGTATTTCTCTTCACTTATTTTTACACCGCAGTCACTTTTGACCCCGAAGCACTTTCCACTAACTTGCAAAAAAATGGCGCATTTATTCCGGGCATTCGTCCTGGCGTATCTACGTCCGATTATATTTCGAGAGTTTTGACTCGCATTACTCTGCTCGGCGCGGTCTTTTTGGGATTTATTGCAGTTTTGCCTCTTATTATGCAATTTCTAACTGGTATTGCTTCTCTTGCCCTGGGTGGCACATCGATACTTATCGTCGTTTCAGTCGTCCTTGATTTAATGAAAAAAGTCGATGCCCAAGTCTCCATGCGAGAGTATTAGTTTCTAGCCAGTTTTCTATATTCCTCAACAGCTTTTAGTATATCTCTGGTGACCTTTGGGATAGGTTGATCACCATTTATTGTTTTTAATTTTTTAAGGCTTTTAAAATATTTCACGGTTTTTCCTACTTGGTCTTTGTGCCATTTTATTCGTATACCAATAAGTTTTTTTGTGTCAAATACTTTATAGATTTCTCTCATATTTCCTGTACTTCTTTTTATTGAACGTTTATAGATTTCTTTGTCAGGAAGATCAATGTATAAAACAAGAAAATCTTCTTTACGCTCAGTAAGAATTTTCTTTACGAGTTGAGCTTCTGGTTTTAATCTAGGAGTGCCCAAGAAAAGCAAATCTTTATTTTTAGGCTTGTTATTTATTTCCCTAATTAAAAATTTCTGCAGTAGGACGGTCGGTAAAGGTTTACCTTTCCCTGCAGTACGCCTAGCCCGATCACCGATCTTGCTTTTTTCTTTTAGTAAGTTGCGTACGTATAAACCAGATTCTACGAATTTTAATGAATATTTATTTTTTAGAATATTCGCTTGAGTTTCTTTGCCCGAAGCTATCATCCCTAAAAGTGCTATATTAAATCCAAGTTTTTTCATAATAAAACTATTCTATTACAAAACCCTTGATTTTTCAAGCTGAATTTTGTATTGTTTACTTATATGCAACCACAAACTTTTGCATTTTTTGGGATAGTGGGCTCTGGCAAGGGTACTCAGATCAAGCTTTTAATGGATTTTCTAAAAGGCAAAGATGGCAAAGAGTGCGTTTATGCCTATCCAGGCAATGAGTATAGAAAGATCATAGAGTCTGGTAGTTATACGGGGGATCTCATGAAAGATTCTGTTTCTCGAGGCGAGCTTCAGCCTGGCTTTTTTTCTGATGCAATTGTTACAAATATTCTTATTTCAGCTCTCTCTAGAGACAAGCATTTAATTACTGATGGATACCCTCGCGCCGTTGATCAGTCTCTAAGCTTTGAACGAATGATGAAGTTTTACAATAGAGAGAATGTAAAAATTATTTATATTGAAGTAGGAAAAGAGGAAGCCATGAAACGCAATTTGCTTCGCGGAAGGCATGACGACACAGAAGAGGGGCTTGCCAAAAGATTTGAAGAATATGTGAACAATGTGGTGCCAGCGATGAATTATTTTAAAGATAAAGAAAATTACACAATTTATACTATCAATGGTGAGCAGACAGTTCCAAATGTGCATAAAGATATTATAAAAGCTTTGGGATTTTAAATTAAAACTTTTAAAATATAACTTTCTACGGTACAGATTTTTTTAAGCTTAAAAAATCTTGAAGTTCTCACGCCGTCGCATTCGAAACCCCTCCAAAAGTTTATTTTAAAAAGTTCTATAAAATTTATGATAATTATCAAAACAAAAGAAGAAATAGAAATACTGAGAGAAGGGGGCAAACGTTTGGCTACGGTACTTTTTAAAGTAAAAGGAAAAGTTGCTCCTGGTCTTTCTACGAAAGACTTAGATATATATGCCGAGAATTTGATCAGAGGTATGGGTGACGAGCCAGCCTTTTTGAATTATCGTCCGGCTGGAGCCGAGTTCCCATTTCCTGCATCATTATGTGTTTCGATTAACGATGAAGTCGTGCATGGCATTCCAAGTTCCAAGCGAATATTAAAAGAAGGTGATATTGTTTCGATTGACTTAGGTCTTAAACATAGAGGTCTTTTTACTGATATGGCAATTACAGTACCAGTAGGCGTGGTGAGTGCAGGAAGTCAACAACTTATGAATATAACCGAACAAGCGTTGCAAGTCGGCATTAATGCAGCTCAGGCCGGAGGTACTGTGGGTGATATTGGCTATGCTGTGGAGAGTTTCATTCGTTCACATAAGTACAAATACGGTATTGTAGAAGTTCTGTCTGGTCATGGCGTGGGTAGAGCAATACATGAGGATCCTTATATCCCCAATTTCGGGAAAAAAGGAAAAGGAGAAAAATTATTTTCCGGCATGGTGATAGCTTTGGAGCCGATGTTAAATAACGGCACAAAGAATGTGACTTTGGATACTGATGGTTATACTTTCCGCACAGCTGATGGTAAAAAAAGCGCGCATTTTGAACACACGATTTTAATTACGGAGGGTGATGCGGAAATTTTAACAAAAATTAATTAAATTACAGGAATTACTTTTTAGAATGGTCTGGCTGGGGGAGGGACCCAGGGAACCGAGGACCTGAGAAAAAGTAATTCCTGTAATTTAGTTTTTCACTTTTTTGTTATATACTATTACTAATGCAAACATCCTTTTTAAAGGAAATGCCAAGGTTTAAGACTCCAGAAGATGAGTTAGACTATTTGCGTGCGCATGTAGCCAAGCGCGAAGAAGAATTGATTAAAATAGGTCGTGTAGAGCGTGTGGCAGATAATGCTATTACAGATGTTGTAAAAGCTTACAGGAATGTGTCGTCAGAACAAGCATTACATGGAGATAATATTTTAAATAAAAAAGATACAGAGGGCATAGTGCTTTCGCTCAAGCCGGAGTCCCACGATACTGTAATGGAAGAACTTTTGGGTCTTGTCATCACCAAAGGAATTAAAAACGCGCTCTCGGTAGTGGAAGCGATGAGCAATCCCCACATTGAGGATGATTTTCATCGGATTTTAATCCAATATTTTAAGGCAGGTCAAGCAGTTCTTGATTCCAAAGAAGGCACGCCTTTATATAAATCTCTTAATATGACTCTTTTTGAAATCACACTTCCACCGTCTACGGATGAAACTGATAAGTCAAAAGGTTTCAAAGAATTTATTGGAGCCATGGAACAATTTTACGCCGGCATGCATTCCATTTCCATTGGGAAAAACAACGAAAAAGAAAATTATTTTACACTAGAAGTTGCGCTTAGTAGCGAGAGCGACGAAGTGGTCATATATGCGGCTATTCCCAATAAACACATTTCACTTTTCGAGAAACAAATTTTAGCTTTTTATCATAATGCAAAAATTCGCGAGGTAACAGATGATTACAATATTTTTAATTCTTCTGGCGGGTCGGTCGGAGCTTACGCATCTTTTACCGAGCGTGGCGTAATGCCTATTAAGACTTATGAAAACATAGACCATGATCCAATGAATACAATATTGAATGTTTTCTCCAAACTAAAAACTCAGGGCGAAGGTGCGGCGATTCAGCTTGTGGTTGCACCTGCTGGCGACAAATTCATAAATGAATTTCATATGATTTTAGATGATGTGAAAGACGGTATCTCTGTCAAACACGCATCCGATAATTTTTATAAGTTCAACAAAGCTTTCATGAAAGCTTCTAAAGATTTGATTTTTGGCGCCAAACAAAAAAATGAAGAAGAGAATAAAGAAAAATACATGAAAGGCAGACGCGCGGTGGATGAGGGGGCGACAGAGAAAATAGGAAATAAAATAAAAAGTACTATAATGAAAGCTAATATTCGCGTCATTGCCTCGAGCGCGACCAAAGAGCGCGCAGAAGCTATCCTAAAAGAGATAGAATCCTCTTTCAATCAATTCTCTGAAGCAGCTAGCAATTCTTTCGTTTTTGAAGAAGCTCAAGGAAGTTCTCTTAAACAGCTTTTCCGTGATTTTTCTTATCGATCTTTTTCGGCGGATAAAATATTGCCTTTAAATCTAAAAGAACTTTCTTCCGTTTTTCACTTTCCGGTCGGCATAGGAAGCCAGCCACAATTAAAAGAAGCTAAAGCGGGGATAGCTCCAGCACCTTTGGAGATAGGGCAAGAGGGAATAATTTTAGGAATCAATAGTTATCGAGGCAAAGATACAGAAATTCATATGGCACGCGAAGATCGCATGAGACATTTTTATGTCATTGGTCAAACCGGAACAGGCAAAACAAACATCATGCTGAACATGATAACGCAAGATATCAGAAATGGCGACGGGGTTTGCTATGTTGATCCACACGGTACGGATATTCAAACTATATTGTCTCGCATCCCCAAAGAACGTCTTGATGATGTAATTTATTTTGACCCAGCTTATACCGCGCGACCGATGGGGCTCAACATGCTTGAGTATGATCCGCAATATCCAGAACAAAAAACTTTTGTCGTGAATGAAATGATGGGAATTTTTAATAAACTTTTTGATATGAAAATAGGGGGCGGAGCCATGTTTGAACAATATTTTAGGAATAGCGCATTCTTAGTGATGGAAGATCCGGAATCTGGTTCAACCTTACTTGAAATTACTAGAATTTTAGCTGACAAAGAATTTCGTGACTTGAAACTATCTAGATGCAAGAATCCTATTATAAAACAATTCTGGGTTTCGGCCGAGCAGACGACAGGGGATCAGTCTTTGGCGAATTTTGTACCATATATTTCATCAAAGTTTGATAACTTTATTTCCAATGACATTATGCGTCCAGTAGTGCTTCAACAAAATTCAGTTTTTAATTTCCGAAAAATTATGGATGAGAAAAAAATCCTTTTGGTCAATCTCTCCAAGGGCAGGTTGGGAGATATTAATGCGAATTTAATAGGGTTGGTATTAGTGGGCAAAATACAAATGGCGGCATTGTCTCGGGTAGACATGTTCGGTAAACCAATGAATGATTTCTATCTCTATATCGATGAGTTTCAAAACGTAACTACTGATTCCATTGCTTCTATTTTGTCTGAAGCTAGAAAATACAGGTTATCACTTAACATTGCCCATCAATACATTAATCAATTGGAAGAAAATATTAAGAATGCTGTTTTTGGAAACGTTGGTTCGATGGCAGTATTTCGTGTCGGTACCGAAGACGCGACATTTCTAGAGCCGAAATTTAAACCTCAATTCACGGCTCAAGACATTACAAAGCTTGATAATTACAATGCTTACATGAGTATGTTAATAGAAGGTCAGCCGACCAAACCCTTTAATTTGAAAACTTTAGCTCCAGAGCAAGGCAATCCAGATATTGTGGATAGCTTAAAAGAGCTTTCATACGTAAAATACGGCCGTGATCGAGAAGAAGTGGAAGCAGAAATCATGGCAAGGTACAATACCATGGAGTAGTTCTATGAAAATATATAAATATAAAGATCTATTTGCATTGCTTACTACTGTCGGATGGATTTCCTTCATCTATTCTGCCTTCATGGGATTCCACTACTGGTATCTCGGTTTTGTATTTTTCTTCTGGTTCTGTCTCTCGATTTTGAATTATCGCCACGAAACCACATTTTGGCTCTTGAAAAATAGGCGATCTCGATTTATTAAGTATTATCTTGCGTTGGTAGTTCTGGGCTTTGTGGCGGACTATGTTATCGGTCAGCAATTGGTAAATTTATGGAGTTATCGTATTTATAGTTCCATCAGTGATTGGTTTAGGTTGTATTTTCTAATCTATCCTTTGGGCGGATTGTCTGTGGTTGAACTTATCTATTTTTTGGCTTCGATTTTAAAAGAAAAAGTAGTTTTAATTCACGACGATGTAAAAAATTTGTTTGTAAATAAATTGACTCATGTGACCGACACAATACTGGTTTTAATTATATTGACGTGTTTAATTTTGAAGAATTTTAATTTATTTAACAATATTCAGATTATTTTTATGATAGTTTTCCCAATCTGGATAATCTTAACCACTTTAAAGCTAAAATATTACATCAAACATTTTACGCATTGGATAGCCATTGTTGTTACGACAGCCATACTGTCTATTTTTATGCACGAGATTCCTAATGTAGCTGTTTATGAGTGGAAATATTATCCTCCTGAATTTTTTAGTTTTCAAATTTGGGGGATCTCTATATGGGTTGTTGTAGGTTGGTATTTTCTGGTTTTGGTTATGCTAAAGTACTGGATACAAATAGTTTTATTAAAAGACAGAAAATAGTATGGAGATGTTGTTTTTGATATTGATTTTTGGCCGTTCATTCCCACCTACCTTGAAATTGAATCCAGTTCTTACGAAAAAGTTAAAGATGCTGCGAACGAGCTAGATCTTAATCCTGAAGCCGGAATTATAGGTACAGCTGGTACTATCTATAAAAAATATGGCATTAATATTGATGACTATTCTTCTATAACTTTTAAGGGAATGTTTAAAAAGTAAAATTTTGCAAAATTATTTTTTTCTGTTATGATGGTTGTTATGAAACATCCCAAAGAAGAGAGAACATATGTGATGATCAAGCCGGACGGAGTCAGAAAAGGGCTCACGGGTGAGATTATAAAGCGCTTTGAACAGCGAGATTTGAAAGTTGTGGCACTTGAAATGTTTCAGCCAACACATGCACAGATAAATGATCATTATCCAAAAGATGAAAAGTGGATTACTCGGCTTGGTGAAAAAACATCCACTACTTACGAAAAATACGGTTACGACCTAAATGAGCTTGGCACTACTGATCTTTTTGAAATAGGCAAAATGGTTCGTGGTTGGGTTATTGATTATATGATTTCAGCACCGCTGGTAAAAATGGTTTTACAAGGAACTCACGCTGTCGATGTAGTACGTAAAATAGCCGGTGATACTATGCCATACAAAGCAGATATGGGGACAATAAGAGGTGATTTCTCTATTGATTCTCCTGCATTGGCCAATAAAGAAAAACGAGCAGTAATGAATATTGTTCACTGTTCAGAAACTCCGGAAGAGGCAGAGCATGAGATTAAGCATTGGTTTGGCGCTAGTAAAATCCATGACTACAAGCGTTTTGGTGTGGATGAATAAAAATAGATAATTTATGTATGAAGTTGAGGTAAAGGCAAGATTGAAAGACAGGGAAGCTGTAATGAAAAAACTTCAAGATTTAGGTTGTAAATTCTCCGAAGAACTTTACCAGCTTGATTTCGTTTTTATTCCTAAAAATTTACCTTTTCCGCCACCACTTGGAACTAATGTATTGCGTGTTCGTAAACAAAACAGTAAAAGTATTTTTAACCTAAAAATTCCTCAAAAAAGCCGACAGGATTGTATCGAATATGAATTTGAAATTTCTGATGGAGACCAAATGATCGAAGTTATAAAACTGCTCGACTACAAAAGTGTACCCACAGTCGAAAAGCTTAGAATCAAAACTAATTTCAAGGATATGGAGATAGTGCTAGACGATGTAAAACTTCTCGGAGAATTTATTGAGGTGGAAAAGATTGTTATACATGAGGATTACGAAGATAGGAAGAAGATTCGAGAGGAATTGTTTGATTTTCTTGACCTCCTCGGTGTACCTAAAGAAGACCGCATACTTGATGGTAAATATGACATTATGCTTTATGAGAAGATGAAAAATAAGATATAATACTGATTATTAGTTAATATCAGAAAATATGAATCAATTTACTAAACCACCACAACTTCCAGAAAATGAAGATTTACCTCCAGGAATGTCCATTCTCATAGAACGATTTGGACATTTAATGGATAAATTACCACTAGAAAAAAGGGAACAAGTAGTAAGATCTCTGTCTGAAATGATAACGGGAGCTATTGTATCACCACCCACTGAGAAAAATTTCGCGGCTAGATTGAGAGAAATCATGGAAGCAAACATTCGATTTTTAGAAGAAGAAGGAAAAGCTCAATAAGTTTTTGGTAATACATATTTTTATTTTATGCATGAAATTGAAACGAAAGTTTTAGAGGTGGATAAAGAAGAAATTAAACGGAAACTAAATTTACTAGGCGCGAAAGAAATTCAAAATACTCGATTAATCGTAGATTGGTATGGACCCAAAGGTTTAACTCATGATGGTGATGACCCTTGGTATTTAAGAATTCGCACAACATCAGACGGGAAAAATGAAGTGAGCTATAAGTCACTGCCCCAAATAACAGGCAATACTCGACATTCTGATGAAATTAATTTAAATATTAGCGACGCCCTAACGCTAGGAAAACTTTTTGAAAATATTGGAATGGAAAATTATGCTCATCAAGAGAAAGACAGAATATCTTTTATATTGAAAGATTGGAATTTTGACCTAGATCAATATCCTGGCATGCCAGCGTATCTAGAAATCGAAGGTAAGAGTCACGAACATGTGCAGGAAGCAATAAAATTGTTGAATTTAGAGAACCATAAAAGCATTGGTGAAGGAGAAAGGGTGTTAATTAAAAAAGAATATAGATTAGACTGGTGTAATATGTATTTTTAGGAAAATTCCATGTCTTAAACTTGTTTTTATTTAAAATTTGTGTTTTTTTATAAAACTTGTTGCGAAAATTTTTAAAGAGAGTACAGTTAAAGTAGGGTTATTTCCGATTATTACCTAGAACACTAATTTATGGGAGTCTCGATCGAGTATGGCCTTGGCTACACACGTCTGACACCCACCTAGCCTTGAGCTATGGTAATACATCAGAAATAGTCCTAAGAAGAACTCTCCACCCTCGGGCGGGGAATTTTTCTTAAGGGGTGATTTACTATATAATACAAGAATGGACAGGAAAAAGTTTTTCAAACGCATCGTATATCTCATCTTTTTCATTTTTATAGTTCATTTCTTTGCAAATAAATTCTACTGGTATTCTTCTATTTGGTATTTTGACATAATTATGCATTTTCTGGGCGGACTTTGGGTCGGGCTTTTTTTTATATGGTTTTCCAGTGAGAGCCTTAGACTGTCATTAGCATTTAAAGCTCTTACTCTGGTAATTTTTAAAATATTACTTTTTGTGTTTGTCGTGGGTTTTGGTTGGGAGGTGTTTGAATTTTTATTTAATAATTACATCGCTCAAAACCCTTTTGACTTCTTAGATTCAACTTCAGATATTTTTTTTGACCTTGTCGGTGGAATCGTGGCTATTTTGTTTTTTCTAAAGAAAACTATGTTAAGTAATGAAAATAAGGTAAAATAGGTAAATGGAAAAGATTGCCAAGATAACATTCTGCGGTGGAACTGGTTCCGTGACAGGAGCCAATTTCTTACTTGAAATTGAAGGTAAAAAAATCTTAATTGATTGTGGACTTACCCAAGGAATGAAATTAGTTGATGATATAAACTGGGATCCTTTTCCTTACAATGCACAGGAAATAGACTTACTTTTTATCACTCATGCTCACGTTGATCACTTGGGCCGTGTGCCGAAACTTCTCCACGAAGGATTCCGTGGAAAAATTTATTCCACCAAACCCACCAAAGCTCTAGCTCTACCGATGCTTGAAGATACTGCGGGGATACTATCTAAAAACACTGATTTGGATTTAGGCAAAATCTATACATCCGAAAATATAAAAACTACACTCTCGCTCTGGGAAGGTTTTGAATATCATCAGACTTTTAAAATCACTGACAATTTAGAAATGTTTTTTCTGAATGCCGGACATATACTGGGTTCAGCCATGGTTTTATTTATTTACAATGGCAAGAAAATTCTTTTTACTGGAGATTTGGGCAATAGTCCTTCTTTAATTCTTCCTGATCCTGAAAGAGTTACTGATGTGGATTATTTAATAATGGAATCTGTTTATGGTGATAGAAATCATGAAGGGAGAGACGTTCGCAGGAAATTTCTGGAGGAAACGATTGAAAATAATTATAAAAGAAAAGGCACACTTATCATACCTACATTTTCTCTGGAGCGTTCACAGGAACTTCTCTTTGAGCTTGATGCTTTAGTAGAAAATAATCGTATACCAACGATGCCTATTTTCCTTGATTCACCGCTTGCTATTCGCTTAACCGAAATTTTTAAACAATATAAAAATTATTTCAATACCGAGGCGCAAAAAGCAATGTCCAATGATAAATATTTATTTAATTTTTCAGGACTTCACAATACACTAAAGTCAGAAGAATCAAAACTGATTGCTACTGTGCCAAATCCAAAAATAGTTATTGCCGGTTCAGGAATGTCCACTGGCGGGCGTGTAGTACACCATGAAAGGCATTACTTGCCAGATTCGAACAACACTTTATTACTAACAGGATATCAATCTATAGGTACCCCTGGGCGTCTGATTCAAGAAGGAGTAAAAACAGTACGTATTTCAGGAGAGGATGTAGTGGTTCGAGCACACATTGTGACAATCACGGGATATTCAGGACACAAAGATTCAGATAGCTTGCTTAGTTTTGTTGAAGACACGCAAGATACAATCAAGAAAATTTTTGTAGTTATGGGTGAACCGAAGTCCGCGATGTTTTTAGTGCAGAAAATTAGAGATAATTTGGGTCTTGACGCTTTTGCTCCTGAGCAGGGAAGTAGTGTTTTACTTGTTTGTTAGTTGCTAGTAAGTATAATAAGTTTATGGATTCTTCATTAAATTTTCTTAATAAACACGGACATGGTCAAATAAAAATCGGTGTATCGGGCGCGGCTGAGACCGGTCATTGCGGAGTAGATGCGTTAGAAAAAGCTAAAGAGCTTGGACGGGCAATCGCTCGTCAAGGAGCCATACTAGTCACAGGGGCAACAACAGGATTTCCGTTTTGGGTCGCTATGGGAGTTAAAGAAATTGGAGGAATATCTCTTGGCTTTTCTCCAGCGGCGTCCGAAAAGGAACATGTAGAAGTCTATAAACTTCCGCTTGATTATATGGATTTGATAATTTATACCGGTTTTGGTTACCCAGGGCGCGATTTATTACTGACTCGCGCTGTTGATGCTGTAATATGTGGTTGCGGACGGGTTGGCACCATTCATGAATTCACTGTTGCCTTCGAAGACAATAAGCCCATTGGTATTTTTGAAGGACCGTGGGAAACGGATTCTGAATTAGAAGAAATTTTGGCAAAATCACACCGTCCTT
>MFUJ01000022.1 GCA_001785675.1 Candidatus Nomurabacteria bacterium RIFCSPHIGHO2_12_FULL_37_29
TTAAAATTATAGAGAAAAGTGGGAATTCGTATTTCTATAAACCAAGTGGAGCAGAAAAGGAAAAAATAAAACTAGGTGTGGGTTATGATGCAACACGTAAATTTTTAAAAGAGGAAAAAAAAGTAGCAGACCATCTATTAAAAGAAATACGAAAAAAATTTGCGGAAGAGGCGTAGTTTTGCTAGGATAGTGAAATGTCACAACTTCAATACAACGAAATTCGCGAAAAGAAAATAATAATTTATAATAATGAACCCTGCGAAGTAGTAGAGTCTCATGTTGCGAGAACTCAGCAGAGAAAACCGCAAAATCAAGTGAAGCTGAGAAGCCTGATCGCAGGTAAAACTATTGCTGCCACTTTTCATGTATCTGAATCAGCTGATGAAGCTGACATTGTAAAGCGTGATATCATATTTCTATATCAAAATAAAGGAGAATACTGGTTTTGTGATCCGGAAGATAAAAGTAAAAGATTTAAACTTGACGAGGTACTCATTGGGGACACCGCAAAATTTTTAAAACAAAACGGAAATGTCACAGCTCTCATTTGGGAAAATGATGAAGAAGAAAAAATCATCAAAGTGACTTTGCCGATTAAAATAGAATTTAAAGTAAAAGAAGCCCCTCCGGCTGTCCGCGGAGATACTTCTAAAGGAGGCAATAAAATTATCGTTTTGGAAAATGGAGCAAATCTTAACGCCCCGATGTTCATAAACGAAGGAGACACAATACGCGTCAACACAGAAACTGGAGAATATGTAGAACGAGTTTAAAAAACAAATTTAATTTGTCTGTGGGAAAGTTGAGGCACAAATAACAGAGCCAGCACTTAAGGTGTGCTGGCAGACCTCAGGGTTTCCCCCTGCGTAACGACACCAACATGCTCCTCCTCTCTGTTCTCTAGAGTTGCTACGAGAAGCCTCCAGCACTTCCCATGGTAAAACATAGTTCTACCATTTTCCGGGACTTCAGAAATGTCCCAGTCACCCCATGTATCAACTTCTAAATGACACTGACGGCAGTACCGTCTCCAAATCAACATCTTCTACTCCTTCCAATTAAACTATAGCACGAATAGAAAATAAAAAACCAACCCATAACGATGTATAGAGTTGATTTTTTAAAATACTTGAAAACTCGTTATAACTATTTAACCACAAAAGGAAGAAGCCCTAAAAAGCGAGCATGCTTTATCGCTCTTGTTAATTGACGCTGGTTCTTGGCAGTTACACCTGTGCGTTTGTGACTCATAATTTTACCATTAGGATTCATGAACTTCTTTAGAATTTCAATATCCTTATAGTCTATGTATTTTATATTATTGGCTGAAAAGTAATCTTGTTTCATTGATTAAAAAGGTATGTCTTCAGGATTAATTTCTTCTTCTGGATATTCTATAGAATCGACTTCTTCAGAACTGGACGACGCTTTACCTACTCCTCCACTTGATGCTGCTCCAGCACCTCCCCCTCCACCCTTCGGACCAAATTGTGTACGATCGGCTATTACTTCAGTACGGTATTTTTTCTCTCCGCTAGTCTTATCATCCCAGCTTCTTGTTTGCATTCTGCCTTCCACGAGCATTGAGCTCCCCTTCTTCATATACTGCGCAACCGTTTCTGCTTGACGTCCAAAAACTACAACATTGTGATAATCAGCGGCTTCTTGGCGCGCGCCATTTTTGTCTTTCCAAACACGATTCGTGGCAAGAGAAAATGAACAAACCTTAATTCCCGAAGGAAGCGAGCGAAGTTCTGGATCGCGAGTTAAATTTCCTATTAATATTACTTTGTTTAAATACATGATTATTTTAAAAAATATTTATAATTAAATTGAAACTAAAGCATCTATTTCTTTATCTATCTCTTCTTTATTTATTGGCATAATATTTTCGTTTTCTGTACTCCTTTTTAGGATTGGTCTTTTATATGACTCTCCACGCATAAATCTTTTTACAGCGATAGTATTTTCTTTTACTGTTTTTAATATCAAAAATCTAATAAAATTAGCATCCAGATCGAGGTGTTTCTTCAATTCCAAAATTTTTAATGAATTCATCGTGAATTTAGTCCAACCAAAATACGCCTTATTAAATTTATTACGTACGTTGGATGTTACTTTTTGCATAAAATAAGCGAGGGGAATCATTTTGGGTATTTCATCTGAAACAATCTCACCGCCAAAAGAGAGAACAAGTTCCTTGAGATTTCCGTAAACAACGGGCAGATTCTCGTCGGAAATAGTAGGTACTAAAAGATAGCCAAGTTCGTAAACTTTAGGACCTTGTTCGTCTATTCCCAATAAATTATTATTTTTAGCTCCATCCCCCACATCTTGCATTTCTCCATACTATCAAAAACCCTTTAAAAAGTAAATCCCCGACACTTAATATCGCGATGTACAAAAAGTGCGTAGCGAAGCCACTTCGCAACATTTAGTGTGGGGATAAATCTCCACCCTAAACTTTCTAAATATTAAAGACCCGCTTGGTATTTTTGATTAAAGCTTCTGCAACTTCTATTTCTGGTAAATTTTTAATTTCGGCAATTTTTTTGACTACTTCTTTCACATAAGACGGCTCGTTGCGCTTACCACGATATGGAACAGGGGCAACATAAGGAGAATCCGTCTCGGACATAATCATATCAAGCGGAGTATTTCTTATAACTTCATCATAGTCATGAGTGAAGGTAACCACCCCTGTAAAAGAAAGTGTAAACCCAAAATCCAAAAAACATTTTGCTTCTTTCCAGTTACCCGCAAAAAAATGCACATCCCCTTTCACCTTGGAATGAGCTTTTAAAATTTCAAGTGCATCCATGTAGGCATTTTGGGTTACCTCTGGTGAGCTCGTCGAACTATTGCGAATGTGCAACATCAATGGTTTGTTAAATTCATTCGCGAGTTCTATCTGTTCCACGAAGGCTTCTTTTTGCTTGGATATTGATTCATCGGAACACCTGTAATAATCCAATCCGCACTCCCCTATGCCTACAACTTTCGGGTCTTTTAAAAGTTCTCGATAAGTATCTTTATTAAAAATTTCTCCACGCGAAACAAATTCTCTGCTACCCTCGCCTAGTTCTTTTTCATCATGGTACGATGCTCCAGTATGTATCGGATGAAGTCCTATGATCGCATATACTCCTTTCTCATACTGATTCGCTATTTCAACTGCCTTTTTTGAAGTATCGACTTGCGTACCAACATTGATAACCCAAGTATCATTATCTAGAGCACGACGAATAACTTCATCTCGATCTTCATCAAAAGCTTTGAAGTTTATATGACTGTGTATGTCTATGTACTTTGATTGCATATTAGTCTTTACGTAAAAATAGAGGTTTCTCTGGTTTTTTATTTTCTTTGATTAATTTTTTCAGAGTGACATTTGTTTCAGGCATGATTGGATTCAGCATGCGAGCGATAGTGTACAAACGAAGCATCATTTCGGAAATTAATTTTTTCCCTTTTTCCGCATCAACTTTTACAACTTTGAAGGGTTCAGCTTCTTGAATAAATTTATCAAGCTCTCCAATTTCTTTCCATGTAAAATCAACAGCTTTATTAATTTCAAATTTATTCAAGTAATCTTTCCATTCTTGTGGAATAGAATGCTCAGGAATCTCTGGGCACTTCTCTAGATGCTTGGACGAAAGAGTAAGAATGCGTGAAGCTAGATTCCCCAGTCCGTTCGCCAAGTTCGCATTATAAGCTTCTTTAAATCTCTCCATGGTAAACGGACTGTCTTCGAAAGAAGAAATTTCACGCAGAAGAAAATAGCGTAATGCATCTCTCCCGTATTCTTTTACAATATCATTTGGATTAATTACGTTGCCGATAGATTTAGACATTTTTATACCACCCTCACCTGTAATAAATCCATGGTACAGAATCGTGTCGGTTGTGGGTAGACCAGCGGACATGAGCATCCCTTGCCACATCACGGATTGAAACTTAACCATATCTTTGCCTGCAACCTGAACTTTTTCTCCATCTTGCCAAAATTTCTCATATGCTCCGTGACTGTCAGGCCACCCAAGAGTGGAAATATAGTTCACAAAAGCCCCGAACCAAACATACATGACTTGTGTATCATCGCCGGGTATCTCTATCCCCCAGGAAAAACGTTTTTTATCTCGAGAAATTGAAAAGTCTTCCATGCCATCTTGCACGAAATCAATGGCTTCTATCCTACGCCACTCGGGAAAGACGACTTTTTCATTTGATAAATATTCAAGCAATTCTTTTTTATAATTTCCCAATCGGAAAAAATAATTCTCTTCTTCAACCATCTCGGGGTTTTGGGTTGGATGAAGCGAGCACTTGCCGTCCATCAGGTCCTTTTCCGTAATAAATTTCTCGCATCCAACACAATAGAGCCCTCTGTATATTTTTTTATAAATATCACCTTTGGCATTACAAAGACGCCAAAATTCTTGTGCTGCTTTTATGTGCCCTGCGCTGGTGGTTCTAATAAAATTATCATAAGAGAGATTTAATATGCCCTTGAGGTCCAAAAATTTTTGCGCATAAAAATCCACATAAGCCTGCGCATCTTTGCCTTCCCTCCGACTTGCTTCCCAAATCTTTTGACCATATTCATCCGTGCCTGTGCTGAAAAAGACATCTTCCCCTATCAGCCGCTGGTACCGCGCAAGTGCATCTGCTTGCACAAGTTCAAGCGCAAAACCAATATGAGGGTCTGCATTTACATATGGAATTGTAGTTGTAATATAGAAAGCTCTTTTTTCCATTTTTATTTATTACTTCTCGCTAAGATTTTATCTTTTTCAATGTCATCTAAAAATTCCATTGCAACAATAGCTATAGGAATAGACAACAACATCCCCCAGACTCCACCTAGTTCAAAACCTATTAAGGCAGATAAAATTATAATAATTGGAGAAAGGCCGACTATTTTTTTTATAATAAGAGGCGCAAAAAGAAAAACTTCAAATTGATGAACAATTAGATAAGCCCCAGTGACCATTAGCCCGCTCGAGAGCCCGCCAGAGAGATACGAAAAAGAAAAAGCTGGAATTAAAGCAACTAAAATACCGTAAGGCACGAGTTCCATGACTCCTGCAATAATAGACAAGAGAAGCGCGTACTCAATACCGAGGAGTGAGAGCACAAGATAAATAAGAACTGCTACCACAAAGCCCAGGACTACTTGTCCCTTCATCCAAAGAGCTATTTTTCGGCGTGAACGCTCCCATAGGTCCACTGCGTAGTCTTCGTATTTAATCGGAAAAATAAGTCGTAGAAAATTTTCTATACCCTGTTCCTGAATTGAAAGATAGAAAGAGATAAGAACAATTAAAATAAAATTAAAAATTCCTCCGAAAGCGACGGAAAGTGTTGAGAAAAATCCACCAGAGAGATTTAAGACAAAAGCCTTGGATACTGATAATAGCGTCCCAAGTGAGAAATTACTTGAGAGACTGTTGACTATATCTTTAGCACCGGAGAATGCTTCATTTTGAAAATAAGTCAAAAACGAGACATTCGGAATATAGGTTGAAATAAAACTAGAAAAATTATAAATTTCAGTTATCAAAAGCGGAGCAAAAAGATAAAACAATGAAGCTAAAATTAGAAGCGATGTGGCATATAAAATAACAATACCAAATACCCTACCAATGTAAATTTTTTTGAAATATGGAACAGCGGATTCTACAAAAGAAGCGATAACGATAGAAGTCAAGACTATTAGAACTAGATCTCGCAAGAACCACAACAAAAAGACACAAAGAGCAAGTAAAACGGCTCGAATCATGGTGATA
>MFUJ01000023.1 GCA_001785675.1 Candidatus Nomurabacteria bacterium RIFCSPHIGHO2_12_FULL_37_29
CCGACTTTCGGCGGGAATTCTTTTGGCGGAATTCAAAACCCCCTGGAATTTCTTGGCGGAAACCAATGCCGAGGGGCGAAGCCCCGAGGCAACTTCTTTAACAAATTCGGAATGGTGGACCGTACAGGACTCGAACCTGCCACCCCCTCATTGCAAATGAGGTGCTCTACCAGATGAGCTAACGGCCCGTATTATCTTTTCTTGTTTATAACTACCCGTCATTCTATCTTATTTTATCAATAATGTAAATCTTTCCTACCCTTTATTTTTTTCTATACTTGTGTACAATAGATTCCAATGCATTATAAAATTTATACTAACACTGAACAGGCTTGGGACGTGATGCTTGAGAGCATATCTGCAGCGACAAGCTCAATCTTTTTTGAGATGTATATTTTCTCGGACAATACATTTGCTAGTCATAATTTTGTTGACATTCTGAGCCAAAAATCTATTTCGGGCGTAAAAGTTAAGATGGTAATTGATTCTTTTGCAAATTTATCTGACAATTCGCTTAAAAAGCTAAAAGACGCAGGAGTGGAATTATTCTTTTTTAAAAAACTTTTTCGTTCCACTCATAGAAAGGTGCTTGTTGTGGATGAGAAGGTAGCTTTTATCGGAGGTATCAATATTAATAAATTTTTCAGGAAGTGGCATGATTTACAGGTTAGAATTGAAGGCAAAATTGTAAATCACGTAATGCGATCATTCGCTCGAGTGTATAAAAAATGCGGTGGTCGTGATCCATTTGTTTTGAAATATGACAAGCAAAGGCTCAGTCAAAGAGGTAAAATTTGGTTTTTTGAACATTTTTCACACAGAGGTCCTTTTCGTTTGAATAAATATTATCGCGACAAGATAGACTACGCGAAAGAAAGCATTTTAATAGTTACTCCCTACCTGATGCCGAATCAGTGGCTCATTGTTGCATTAAAAAGGGCGGTGGAAAGAGGTGTAAATGTGGAAATTGTTATGCCTAAAGTAGCAACCAATCCCAAAATAGCCAACTGGTCTAATTATTTATACATGAATAAGCTTTATCAATATGGAGTTAAATTCTCCTTAACTAATGAAATGATTCATAGTAAAGTAATGTTGATTGACGAACAAGAAGGTATCTTGGGTTCACAAAATGTCGATGTATTTTCTTTTGATTTTAATATGGAAGCAGGTATTTTCTTTACCGAAAAAAAATTGATTGACAATCTTTACGATATTACTCGTCATTGGAAGGAAGATTCAGTATTATTCACTCCTAAAATGCGAAATAATTATTTTTTTGATCACATTTTGGATTTCTCCTTTCGTATTTTTGAATACATAATAAAATGTTTTAATTATTTTACCATTTAGTGTTGATGATTTTTATCAAATAAGCAAAACGGTGAGCAAGGGCACTCATTATCCCCCCGATAATGAGCATTAAAACAATATTTTTGAAAGAATAATCATATATAAAATAAGTTGCAATAATAGCTCCTAGCACATAATCTATCTGGTCCCAAGGCACCCAGCCTTCTCCCTCTTTTATGCCGATTTTTCTTTTGAAATATGATTTCACTAAGTCCCCAGTCAATGCTCCGAAAGACAACAAGAAACCAAGAAGAAATATAAAATTTTCATTTTGCGCCACATGGATGAAGTTGGTTTCTAGAAGAAGGGGATAAGACAAAGTTCCGGCGAAAATTCCTCCCAGAAAACCGCGCCAAGTTTTGTTTTTGCCGAAGATTTCTTCATTCATTGGTCTACTAAATTTTCTTATTCTCCCCAGCAAAACCGGAGTCATGTTGGCAATTATGGCCGGAAGCAGGATCAAGAAAGAGGAGTAAATAAAACTAATATTATAAAATCCAAACGCTATCATCAATACTGCATAGCTGTAACACCCAGCAATTATGTCATCTAAAATTACCGAGATGGCTGTTTGTTCCTTTTTCTTATCTATAATGTTGATCGGCGGGATAAATTTTATAATATCAATTATACGAAAAATAACGAAAACCCCGATGGCCACCCATATTTTAGCAACCAAAGTAAAATCTGATTCAAATAAAAAAAAGCTTGCCAACCACATTCCTATCCATTCATCTATTACAATCCATGAATAATCTTTCGGCTCATTACTTTTGTGGATTACATGAATTGCCCAATATCCAAGGATAAGAAAGATAAAAAAAAGAATTGTGTGAATTTTTTCATCAAAAAAATAATAGGACAAAAAAGAAAAAATCAAACACACAAAGCTGGCTAAGGTCCCAGGGAATTTAGTTTTTTCGCCGAGTCCCCACAAGCTCGCGATATTTCTCTCTAGCGAATTAGTCATTAAAATAATGTGAATATATGGAATTCCCAGTAAGTATTATAGTTAAAATAATTACAGAATATAACACTATCCCCGGTATGAAATTCGTTGTATTTGAAAGTATCAAAACTGGTATAAGTAGTGCCTGAAAAAGCATTTTTAATTTTCCCGCACCAGTTGCTTGCTTTTTATGGCTTGGAGAGGTCAGTGCCTCATAAGCTAATATTGACTCTCCTCCAATAATTAAAAATGTAAAAAGATTTAATCCAAAAGGGATAAGTAGAAAAATTATCAATATTTTATCACTCAAGCGGTCCAACATTCCACCATACGCACGGTCGTGGGTTTCTTCGTTTACTTTCAAATTATCGTTATGGTGGGCAGGCCTTTTTAATATTTGACGTGCTAACAAACCGTCAAAAAAATCCGTTGAAATTATGAAAATATAAAAAAGAAGAGTAAAAATTACAAATATTCCGTTTTTGCCAGAAATAGCCATGGAGACACACAAGGCTAGCCATGGAGCTGCAAATATCCTCGTATAAGTGAGCATATTTGGCGTTATACCGTATTTTTTATACAGAAATAGTACAAATTTATCTAATTTTTTTATCATTACTCTCGCTATGGGATGCTCTGTTTTATTACTAATAACCAGTAAATAATAGCCAAATTATTGTAATTTGTAAAGATATTGGAATCAAAGCAGATTATAACTTTGTAAAAATTTAGCAAAAATATATAATGAATAGTAATTATGCATTTAACATATCTATTGGGAGTTCTGATGTTTCTCCCCGTGTGGTTGATTTTATACATCCATCGGAAAGACCTTAGGCGAGAAATGATATTTATGGGAATCATAATCGCGATAGGGGCTGTTTTTCTAGAAGCTTTTGTATGGACAAAGGATTGGTGGCAACCCGAAACCATAACAGGAACAGTTGTGGGCATAGAAGATATCCTTTTTGGTTTCTTGGTTGGAGGAATAATAGCTTCAATATATGAAGAGATTTTTAAAGATAAATTGGTTCACATTCGTGGTAAAAAAGATCATCATGTAAAACATTTTTTCATTGTTGTTTTACTATCAATACTGATTGGGAACTTTACATTTTTCTATTTAAATATGCATTCTTATTATGCATCAGTATTATCAATGTTGATTCCAATACTTGTTATTTATTTTTATAGAAGAGATTTAATTATTTTGTCTCTAGCTACCGGAGCAATAGTTACATTAATTTCTATCCCCATTTATTGTATAAGTTTATTTTTTGACCCTACGGCAATAAATATTTGGCTTCATCAAAATATTTCAGGAATTTTATTTTTGGGCATTCCAATTGAAGATTTAGTGTGGTTTTTTGTAACTGGAATGTTTATTGCGCCTTTGTATGAATTTTGTAAAGGAGAAAAATTGAAAAAATTTTAATTTCTATAGAAGAATCACAAATAATCTTTAGAAATCACTAGTCTCCGTATTAGAATGAAGCAGGAATGGTTATCTTGGAAGAAAAACTTATATAAAAAGAAACCGCCTCGCCCGAGAGACAGTTTCTCGGTCGAGGACGGACTACATACCCTACTTCTTGAAACACTTCTCCAAGGCTGGAGGTATTTCTCTCCAGACATCCTCCCAAGTCCAGAACTGAAACTCTTCCGAAACACAGGGACGGTTCAGGACGATCCTGTACGTCAAGACTTCGACGTTTTCGATACCATCCAGTGCATTGAGTATTTTGCGAAGTTTCTTACCTTCGTCTGCTGTTATTTTATACTTGAAATCCACAACCAACAGGTCTGGGCAACCTGTTGTTGGAAACAACGTCCGGCTCCCGTTGCTTACTTTCGTTTGAACCGACGCAACGTACGGTCGCGGTCGATTCCCGAAGGAACCTTTTCGGACTTTGAAACTCTCAGTCGCTACTGCTGAGGCTGCTGGCATAACCTTCTTTTCCCCTCTAGGCTTGAAAATGTTCAGACCCAGGAAAAGAGAAATCAGCAGTAACACGAGAGCAGTCAGTACAGACAACGTTACCGCTGTGACTTTCTCTCTCTTTGAAAATAGGGGTGAATTCACCCTCTTGACGAAGTCCCATCCCATAACAGTCTCCTCTTATTTTTGTAAAGGGCGGTCGTCGGGGGTTTCCCTGCGACCGCCCCGGGAGGGCTTATGCCCTCTGCAGAACCGAGATGAGGTATTGCCCCCCTAGAAAAACGATCGCCCCAGGCAACACCCAAAAGATCATTCTTATCATCGCTTATCCACCTCCACTTACTATACTAACACATTATAAAAAATTTGTAAAATGAAAAATGGCTTTCGCCCGAAACAAAGTTGGTTCAGCTTTAACTGAATTAATATACTTTTTGTTGTTTTTTAACTGTTTTCTGTTAAGATAATAAAAGTTCTTTAATTTAATTAAATAAATTCCGGGGTAGCTCAGCGGTAGAGCGGTCGCCTGTTAAGCGATTGGTCGTAGGTTCGATCCCTACCCCCGGAGCCAAGTAGGTTGTTTTGCAAATTCTAGTATATGATTATACGGAGAACGCAAGGAAAACTCTAGCTTATTTTCATTTGCAACGCAGTTCTGAAGTAGATAGTTTAGAATTGCTCTCTTTTCTGGTATCTCAGAACTTTTGAATAACTCAAAAGCATTTTTTGCTAGATTTAATACATTAGAAGCCGTAATATAATAATTTTCGTCTGCTCTGGTGTGGTCCTCAATTTGAATGTTAATGTCATACTGTTTTTCTTTCATCTCTTTCAACTTTTTGTCATAGTCTTCCTTAGTAATACTCTGGTCAAGGAGTAGGTCCGTAAGACGGCTTAGTCTTCCTTGAATAGTGTTATATTCTTGCTGTAAAGCTTTTACGGATTCCTTATTGTATAGGTCCTTGCCCTCATTAGACTTTCTAAGCCCTTCAACGATCTTGTCTATCTTTGCCTGTGGTATGCCCTTAAAAGCCCTTAAAACCTCGTCTATGGGCTTCAAGAAGTCCTTTTCTGGTATGTATATCTTCTTATCGCAAAGGTCTTTTTTGGCGTTCGTGCAACTATAATAAATAAACTTTCCTTTAGCAGTTTCGGGACTCATAGAGCAACCGCATTTTTTACATCGGACCAATCCTCTAAAAATATATGGCTTTGAAGCGTATTGAAATGGCTTCTTGCCCCAGCCTGTTTTTATCTTTTGGCACTTATCAAAAAGTTGTTTGCTTATGATCGGCTGATATTTATGCGGATATGTTTTACCCTTTGATAACATTTCGCCATAGTAAAATGGATTATTTAATATATGACCAACCATACTTAGAGCTAGTGGTTTGCCAACACTGCTATCCAGCCCAGCTTTTGACATTTCAGTCCTTAGGGTTAGGGTTGAATGATTGCCTGTTGCATACAACTCAAACATTTTTTTAATTAAGTGGGCTGTGTTTGTATCTAGAATTATATCTTTGTTTCCTTTTATCTCGCCTATGTTTTTATAACCAATAGGGGCTTTACCAGTCCATTCGCCATTTCTTCTTTTTTGCTCAAACTTTCTTTTTACATTATCGCTTAGTTGAAGCACATAACTTCTTGCAAACATTACTGCCATATCCCAACGAAGCAAATCTGCACTATTTGAATCTCTATGCACAACAAGATTTTCTCTATAAAAATGTATTTCAATTTTCCCAGCTTTTCTGAGTTCGTCTAGTTGGACCGATTCTTTGAAACTTCTTTGAAGCCGATCAACAGTATCAACTACAAGGGCAATAGGTTCTTTAGATTCTTGAATAATCTTTATAACTTCTTGAAACTTCTCTCTGTCGCCCTTAGTTGAAGATTCTTCAATCTCAATTGTTTTCCAAATAGTAAGGTCCTTGAATTTTACATAGTCTGAAATACGGACAACCTGTGCCTCATTTGAATCTTGTTTTTTATCTGAAACTCTAGCTAAAATTATTGCTTTCATATCTTTAGCTATTAAAAAATGTGTTTATTTTAATTTCTTCTTCGTTTTCTCCGACTAATTCAAAACGAAATTCCTTGTTGATTTTAAATTTAAACAAGGTCAATCCAACATCTTCAATTTTTTCCTTGTTCATTCTATTAAAAACACTTGCTTTATATTTTGTATCAGGATTGTCAATTAAATGTTCGCCTTTGCTTTCTATAACATAAACAAGTTCCAATGAATCCTTTTTATCTTTTTTGGCTACAATAAAGTCAGGGCGTATTTTGCCTTTTTTCCAGCCTTTCACGGAATACCAGCTTTTATTTTCTGCTTTATTTCTAACCCACCATATAACATTATTATTCTTGTCTATTAAATCTGCTACTTTTGACTCAAGCGTATTCATTGACAATTTATCTGATTTTTCAAAAAGATTATTATTAAACATTTCATATCCTTCTGGATATACTTCACTTTCTCTAGGAATAGAATATCCGACAGTTTCATCTGAAGAAACTATCAATGTTAATTTTCTCTCTCTTATTAAATAGTTAAACAATTCTTGTTCTTGCTGTGTTTTTTCTTCTGATAATTTCTTTACAATTTCTTGTATTATAAAACCACTATTAGCTCCTAATTTCTTTTTATCTTTTACCCTTTCAAGAATCCTTATGAAATCCTTAGCTAAATCAAAAGCCACAAAAGCATTTTCAACAACATCTGTAATTCTACGGGCAAGATAACTTACTTCAAGAATATCAATGTCTTCTTCGCTTAAGTTCCTTAGTTCAGATTTTTCTAAGTTAATTACAATCTCGTAAGTTTTATTCTTTTGATTCAATACTGGTAATATGTCTTTTTCTATCCATTTAGTATAATCAAATTTTTTCCAGTTAATTTTTGATTTTATATCAATTTCATAAGAGAATCTTCTATAAGTATTTTTATTTTTTATTGCCCATACTGGTAAATATAAAGATTCTGGATAGTTTTTTACTATGTCATTTTTGATTTTTGTTTTAATTTTTTTTGATCCAGTTGGTCCAGATTCTGGGCTGATATTTTTTATCAAATCGCCCAGCCCTTCTTGCTGAAATCCTTTTTGTATATTAGCTAATACATCTTGTGTTTGACCTTTTGTAAAATATACATAGCTTTCGTCTAGTTCTTTTATACCTGTTTTTCTTGCATAAGGTTGTCTTAAAATTCTGCCGACTAATTGTGTCATAGATGATTCCGTTCTTGCATTTGGTATGATACCCAAGACATAGGCAAACGAACAATCCCAGCCCTCTTTTAATGCTTCTTTGGTTATAATGTATCTAATTTCGCTTGAGTCTGATAGTAATTTTTCTTCTTTGATTTCATCAATTTCACTAGACTTAACTGCTATCTGAAAAGATGGAACTTCTATTTCATTTAAATACTCTCTTACATCTTCGCTATGAACAAAATTATTTCCTCGTTGATCTTTACCAGTCCTTTCAACTTGAATAAGTGCGATTGGGCGAATATAAATTCCTTTATTACTATTTAATTTTATTGCTTCTCTTTCAAGAGCTTCTCTCTTTTTCTTAATATCTTTTATCATTTCTTGCCAGTTTCCGCTGATAGTAGGAGAGTGCAAGTGCATATCTAATTTAATCATATCTTCTGCTTCCAGTTCTTTACCCAAAATTTCAACAAGGACATTCATTTGACTGCGTTCTTTAGGAGTAGCAGAAAGACCTATAACCATTGAAGGATTTAATCCGTTAATAGTAGATTTTGCATTATCAGAAAACATAGTATGAAATTCATCTGCTATTATCAAAGGATTTACAGTCCTTATAACATTACCTAAACTTGTTTTTACAATTCTTCTATTGAATAAGCTATCAGAGATAAAATCTAGATTCGGTATTTTTTCCAGTAGTTTTTTGTGTTTTTCATATTGATTATCGTGCGGAAAAAAATCAATATATGCACCACTATCTTGAAAGATTTTTAAGTCTTCCTTTGTGGCTCTATTAGCTGAACCCAGCATTAACATAAAAATGACCAAATTTTCTTGAACATCTTGTTGTCGCAATTGATAACCCTTTTCAATTATTAGAGTTTTATTACCACTGCATTGATCAAGCCATTGTCTGTATATGTGATTTTTATCTCTTAATTTTTCTATTGTTTGTCTATAAATTGTATCTCTGTGGGTAATCCAAACCACAAGCCCAGTTCTTTTTTGTGCGAATATATTTTGGTATTCACGGATTGCTTCTATCGCTATAAGTGTTTTACCGCCTCCAGTAGGGACTTTTAAGCAAAATCTAGGATATGCTTCATTAAGTCCATTTTCTGGACGATCAGCAAAATCAAGTTTCAAAGACCTGTATGTTGAATCCACATAAGAGAAATTTCCTCTTAATTCTTTGTCTATTTTTCCTAAAGCACTTTTTTGTTTTTGTGCTTCAGTATAAAAGCGTTTGAGTTCGTCTATTACTTTTATCTGATAATCTTTTAAGTTCATAAATTTTATTTTTTCTCAAATAGGTTGTAAGGTATGCTTACAAATTGGATATTAAATTTTTCTAAATACTCATCATCCAAAAAACAAGCTGGAGCGTATACTATCTTTTTACCCGAATCTTTTTTATGTGCTTGTTCTGCCCAATCAAGTGTAATGGAAAGATTTTTAAGTGTTTCAATATCTTTTTTATATAAGAGATATATTGATTCATTCGCTAATTTTCCAACAAAAAAATCTTTTTCTTTGATTTTCTTTTCATCTGGATGATTTTTACCTGTTGCGAGATAAAACACATACTTTGCAAAATCTTCGTAAGAAGGTAGCTTGCCCGAAAGGATAGAATCAGCGTCTATTGATGGACCGAGTGTGTAATATGTAAAGCCAGTTTCGTTTTTATCCTTCTTTATAAATTTAGAAACTCTTTCTTTCGTAATTTCGTGAACATATTTAAATCCAGCCCTGTAAGCAGGTGTTTCTTTGTTAATTTTTTCTGGAAGCTGAACCAAGATAAATTTTCTTTTGCCCTCTTTTCCATCTTCTTTATTTAGTTCTAATACTGCTTGAGCTGTTGTGCCTGTGCCAGCAAAAGAATCAAGAATTATAGAATCTTTTGAAGCTGTTGCTCTAATAATTTCCTTAATAAGTTTTGTGGGTTTGGGAGTATCAAAAACATCTTCCTCAACAATATGAAAAATTTCCGCCAATTCTTTTTTTGCTGAATTAAGAGAACCTACACCTTCAAGAATTGTTTCAAAGTAAAAATCTTTTTCTTCGTTCTCAAAAATTTTGAGTGCAGGAATACCAGCACCGTTTTTTGGGAAATATACTCTATCATCTTCAACAAAAGCTTCAAATTCGTCTTTAGTAAAGAAAAAATGCCTTGTTATTTTTCTACCTGAAGGAGTTTTTATGGAATAATAATACTCCGAATCTTTTTTCTCTTTCTCGTGTCCTTCCTCAAATGACAGAATTCCTTGTTTATAAGGACCTCTTTTGTCGTTATCGGGATTCGTATATTTATTTAACCAATTTGGTAATTTCTTAATTTTCTCAAAAATAGTGTTCTTTTTATTTTTATACCCTATAATAATAAATTCGTGAACCCTTTTAGTTCTTGTAATAATTTTAGCATTCACATTTTTATCATATTTTGGGTCAATCTTTTTCCAAACACAAATATCAATGTTGTTCTCGCCAAAAATTTCTTCCATCAATTCCTTTAGGTGATGAACTTCATTGTCGTCAATACTAATAAAAATTATTCCTTTCTCATCCAATAACTCATATAGTAATTTTAGTCGTGGGGTCATCATACACAGCCATTTATCGTGCCTTGTTAAATCATCTACACCCACTGTTTCCCCAAGCCATTCTTTTATCAATGGACTATTTACCTTATCGTTATAAATCCAACCCTCATTACCAGTATTGTATGGCGGATCAATGTAAATACATTTAATTTTTCCTTGATATTTAGGTAATAAGCTCTTAAGAGCCAGAAGGTTATCGCCCTCAATAATAAGATTTTCTGAATCATCTTTTCCCTTAAGCGACTTTTTGTTATCCTTATCTAGTGTATGATAAGGGACCGATAAATGATGATTCCAAACTGATGATTTTCCTTTAAATTCTAATGATGGCATAAAATTATTTTGTCTTTACACTATTAAGAAATTTATCAAATTCAACCTTTGCAATTCTAAACTCCTTACCAATTTTATATGCTTTTAACTTACCCGCCTTAATATAGCGGTATATTGTCATAATGTGGACCTTTAGTTTTTTAGAGAGTTCCTCCGTTCTATAAAATTCATCCTTTTTGTGTTTCATAAATTGTTGATTCATTATATCATACTTAACAATGCTTAACATAGCAAATCTAATAAGTGGATAAACTCTTAGGGTATTACATCGGATTCTTTTAATGGCTTAAATTCCTTTATAGCGTCATCAATTTGCTTAACCCAGCTATGGAGTGGTTGTTTTTCAGCTAGTTTATTGAGCTTTTTTATACCATCTGAAATTCTATACCAATTTCTTTGTTTTGTCCTTTTTTCTGTTAGGGTTCTAAATTCTCGTATTCCGCCATCATCTTTTGCTAATACACTTAGAGCTACAAGATTCATCGCTTCTTTTACCTTTATCTTCGGGTTAGTTTGCAAAATTCTAGCGTAAAGCTTCATTGGATTGTTTGATAATTCAAATAAAAATATATTCTCTCCCTTGATAACTTCCTCCCAGTAAAACAATACAATTTTTTGACATATATCTTTTTTGAATACATCTTTGAGGGTAGGGTTTTCTTTGAATCCCAAATTTTTTAATACTGAGTTCATTTTTGGTCTTCTTATCAGTCTAACTTCCATTCTTAAAACTTCTAGCATTGGGTTTAGTTTTTTTATTTTTGAATAGAGCATTTTTTGCGATGGGGTTTGGTCTTTATCAAATGCCTTAGTTGGACCTTGATCCAGCTCAAAGAGCTTGTCATAAAATGAAACAGAATGAATATCAGTATATATATGCAATATATGCCCTCCATTTTTAAATTTTTCTTCGCTTAAATGAAACTTTTTACTTATGTTTATTTTTCTTAGTTCTTTTAATATGGAAAGGGTTATATATTCTTTTAAAATAATGTTTTTTGAAGCGTGGACCGACATAACTTCCGCATTTTCAAGTGTTTCCATAGACACAATTTCGCCCATTTCTTGCAATCTTTCTTTTAGTGCCAGTATTACTGCACGGAAGTCATTTTCTACCACTTCATATAAGCTATTTTGGAAAAGAAGTTTCGGGACAGAAAATTCAATGATTATATATACCGACTGATATTTTCCGTCTAGCCATCTTGCATAGGACCATAGTTTAGGGAAGTAGTTTTCTTTTTTTTGAGTAGGGGTAGGATTCTTAGCTAACCTTTTATATTTGCGAGCGTCCTGTCCGACTAGCTCCCATTTTGGAAAATGCTCACCGGCTAGGGTTCTCATCTTTTCTCTCGGTATTCTTATTTTAACAGTATCAATCATTTTGTTTATTTTGAAATTCGTAATTTTGCGGATTAATTCTTTTATCAACTGCCAAAAGAATAGCGAATAAGCCGAGCAAATTCTGCTCCGATTCAAATTCTTCCTGTTCTTTTGAGTTCTTTTGCTCTTCCATAAAAATAACCCTAAGGTTATGCCCTAAGGTTATCTTTTCTTTACTTTGGTGTATAAGTATTTTATGTGTTGCGGAAACTTTCTGTGCTACACTTCTTTTCGCTTTTTCTTTTCCATTGAAATAATTTTACCAATATATCCTTGATCCATTTCCAATTTTGGACCGTATTTATCATAAAGCATTCTCATTATTGTTTTACTAGGCAAATGCCTGTTTTGGTAGATAAAATCATTTCTTTCCTTTACTCCCGCTTTTTTCTTTTTAATTTTGCCGAGTTTTATTTTTGGGTTTCTGTATGAATCTTGAATCGGTTTAATGCTTATTTTATACAGCTTCTTTATATAATCAACAATCTCGTTTTCACTTGCATACGGGTTTATAAATATGGCTACCGGATGAGTTTTTGCGGTATTTTTACATAAAGCAATACTATCTTCTATAGATTCATATTGGAAAGGACCATTCATAAGCTGACCAAAATCAGCTATATCTATTGGATTGCCGTCAGTATTTATTTCTGTGTTGTTATAAATTATATAGTTTTCAAATATACTGGACCACATAAGGTCTAGGGCATATTTTTCACAAAGTTCAACCACTTCAGAATAGAAATTACCATCATCAACCTGTTCGGGAAATTTTATAACTTCTTTACCCTCAAATTCTACATACATAGTTTCCGGCAATCCTTTTTCCGGTAGTTTATACTTTTTTCTAAATTTTGAAACCTCTTTTTGAAAACCCGAATCATCAATCAAGCTTTCTATGTAATTCATAGTTTTTTTGAAGCTGGAAGTGGCTTCAACAGCATTTTTTTCTAGTTCCCGTTGTTTCGTATAGTCCATCATACACTTAACAATAATATACAGTGTAGTAAAATACAAGTATGGACGAGGAAACTTTTGAGGTAGCCAAAGACAACGACTTAAGCCTTGAAGAAGCGGAGGAGCTTCAAGCTTTTGCCGAAGAGTGGGACCTTGATCCCGATGAAGCCTTTGAGCTTTGGCAGGACCTATAAACTTTAGAGGATTATAAATATACTCTTAATGAATGTATTTACTCGCCATTGCGTATGCAACTGCACCAAGTATGATAAGTGCAATTGACCAAATTGTAAAACCAAATTTTTTCCAAAAAGATTTCACGCTATCTCTGTCAACAGTTTTAAGGCGATTTGTAATTGCAATTTTAACATTTGGGTCTTTATCTAACATATTGCAAAAAAGTTTTGAAAATAAGGTATCTAATTTCTTTGAATCAGCCTCTGCACTTTCTAATAAAAGAGCAACTTGATCGGGTTTTAACTTATTCTCTAACGCAGATAGACGGTCTGTAATACCTGAAATATCTTTATCGTGTTGCTCGGTTCTTTGAGTAATTTTATCTTCATCAAAATCATTTTTTTTCTTTTCGTTAGCCATATCATTTTATTATTGTTGAATAGGAGGAGTAGCTAATAAATCAGCAGATGGATTAAGGCTTATTTTTGCACCATTTTGATCGGTTATGGTTATGGAACGAGTTGCTGATTTTGTAATAACCGCTAAAAGATAACGCAACATCCTTTCTTCGTCAGCAAAACCAAGTTTTCTAACCGCCTCACGAAGTGCATTCATATCTCCGTTATTTATAGAAATATCCAAATGTTCATTATTAGAAGTTGTTAGTCGGTCAATTGCCATACTTGTATTATATATGAAAACTGATAAATTTACAATAAAATGTGTGTGCCTTATTTTAACTTTTAAGTCCAACTATCTTTTTATATCCTTTTAATTCCAAACCGAGCTTATATTTTCGGTATGTGTGGGAATGTTTGATTTTTCATTGGTCAGTTTTGGAGCTTGTTTCATACCCCCCCCTCTAGCTTCAATCAAATTTTTATGCTAAATTAGGGACTAGTTGTTTGATGTTAAGAATATCGCTGAATTGCAATTCGCTCTTAATGCTGGTCCAGTTTAGGGTTCTAAACGCAACCAACAATGGGAGCCAAGGTATATTATAATAATAAAACATACGATGCATGAAGAAAAAAGAAGTACAATTCTAAGCACCATAAATAATCCTCTAAGTTTCTTTGCCTTAGCACTACTGATTTCTGAAGGATTTTTAGGTATTGTTTTGGTTTTTGCTAAAGAACCTCACCCTATCCACTTAAGTTTTTGGGGAATGTGGATAGGTGCGGGAATGTTTATACTTGTTATTTTAATTGTAGCAATTCTTACTTGGAGTAAACCTGATGCACTTGGCCTTTCTGGTAAAGATTATTCAGATATGAAGCAAAAAGAATCTGAACTACAGTCGAAGCAAAGTATAGTCACTGTAAGAGAAGAGGACAATATTGTAGCAGATAGTGAAGAAGAACTAAAGGAATTTCAAACTATAGAAAAATCTTTAGTTTGGAACTCGCGAAGTGCATTGTTGTGGTTTAAGAATCAAAATAAACCAGTTGATGATAACCTGTTCTTTGGCACTTTTTCTTTACCATTTCCACCACCACCAGATTCTACAGGAGATAAAATTTTAAACGAAAAAAATGCAGTACTTAGTGCTTTAAAGAATAATAATTTATTAGAAACTACGGAGGGGAATAAATTACAAACAACAACAAAAGGCAAACGCTTTCTTAATTTTATTAATTTCAAATAATAATTTTCTGAATAATATTTATACGAACATTATCCCAAGTTCGGAGCCAACTAATTTAACTATTTCTCTGTTATAATAAAACTATGGCAACCATAGAAGATTTTCAGAAATTAGATATACGAGTTGGTAAAATTTTGGAAGTAAATGATTTTCCAGAAGCTCGCAAACCAGCTTACAAACTTAAAATTGATTTTGGTCCTGAAATTGGAGTCAAAAATTCGTCGGTTCAAGTTGTGGCTTTGTATTCAAAAGAAGAATTAATAGGAAAATTAGTTATGGGAGTAGTAAATTTTCCACCCAGAAAGATTGGCCCATTTGAGTCAGAAGTTCTTACTCTTGGAGTTCCAGACAGTGAAGGAAGAGTTATATTAATTACACCTAATAAAGATAATCCAGCATTAGGAGGCAGGTTATTTTAATGTGGGTATTCCACACATAAAAGTAGCTCTTTATTAAGAGCTTGCATACAAACGAACGTTCGTGTATTATATTGGTATAAATACGAAAAGGGATCCAAACGGTTAACTACCTAAGGAGCCCTTTTCTGTTTATATAGAGATTTTTTCCTTTACGTCTTTACTTTCTAAATGGTCAAAATACTCTCCTCCTAAACTTTTATATAAAGATGAAGCAAATTTTTTATTTGGAAATAATATTTTCTTAAACTTATTTTCTTCAATTAAAAAATCTACTAATAATTTATAATCACCATCTCCAGAAACCAAAACTATTTTGGCAAAATTATCTTTTCTATACAGCTTCTTCATGATTTCAAAAACAATGTCAGTATCAACATTACCCTTTTTCTTTCCAAGCATTGCGGGATTGTGCTGTTTAAATACTAAAATGAATCCAGCTTTTTGAATTTCAGAATATATTTCTTGATTTATGTCTTGTACATACCCAAGAAAATAATAGGCTTCTTTGACATCATATTTTTTCTCTAAATAAATCTTAAATTTAGACAATTTTACTTTCCATGGTCTATCACTTAAAGTTGTTCCAAGATGTAAGTTTTGCCCATCAATAAAAGCTAAGTTCTTTCCCATATTCATTTGCCTATTCTAACATAAAGAATTATAATCGCTATTAACTAAAGCTAGTCCCACAGCGTCCCAGTACGGGAGCATAAGGTTTTGAATCTTCAATGTTAGACAATTAAGTTCGGATTGTTTATGATTTAAGGATAGAGATTAAAAGATAAAATAATTAGAATAAACTTATGATAATTGTACATGATATTTTTGTTTGCAAGCCCGGTAATGCTTCAAAGCTGGCTAAGCTCTTTAAGGAGTGGGCAAATATAATGCCCAAAAAGAATACCTATGTCATGACCGACATGACAGGACAATTCCATAGAGTCATAATTGCCACAAATTACGACAGTCTTGCCGCCTATGAGGAGGAGACTAAGAACATGATGGAAAATCAAACCGCTGAAGAGAAAGCGATGATGGATAAGTTTAAAGATATGAATGATATGTATGTATCAGGCTCGAGAGAAATTTATAAAGTTTGGTAAAAATCGTCCATTTAAATATGAAAACAAATAGTAAAAAATATGTTGATGGGTTTGTAATACCAATAAAAAAGAAGGATTTAGCAGCCTACAAGAAGATGGCAGAATGGGGAGCTCGCATGTGGAAGAAGAATGGTGCATTGGAGTATTTTGAGTGTGTAGGAGATGACTTAAAAATTAAAAAAGGTATGCCGCAGAAAGGCTTCGCTAAGCTTGCGGGGCTGAAAGCCGACGAGACTGTTGTTTTTTCTTGGATTGTATATAAATCCCGCGCTCATAGAGACCAAGTGAACAAAAAAGTAATGAGTGATCCGAGCATGAAAGATTTCGATCCTTCCACTATGCCAGTCGATATGAAGCGTTTTGCCTCTGGAGGCTTTAAGCCAATTATAGAAGCTTAATCTAATAAAACTCTTCGCACATCGTCCCAAGTTCGGAGCAATGGTGCATCAAGACTATTATCGTGATACACTACATCTATTATTTTTAACATATTTAAACTTATGACAAATAAAGAATTTTTTCTTGAAACAATAAAAGAAGAGGCACCGAAGTTTAGAATTGCGATAGACGCTTTACCAGAAGATAAAAATGCTTATAAAGTTCACGAGAGGTCTCGTGAGGCTGGTCACTTGGCGGCGCAATTAGCACTACAGTGGAAGGCAATATCAGGAATTTTAACTGCAGGTGTACCCGCTTTCGATCCTCATGAAATGGAGAATCAAACTAAAGCTGATATGCTTACTACCTTTGATCAAGGTATGTCACAGCTTCAAAAAGATATAGAAACAATTTCTGAAGAAGATTGGGAAAATGGCAATGCTAGTATGGGGGAAATGTGGAGTGATAAAAAATATAAAATGTCCTGGGGATTCTTGTTTGATGCAATCCACCACCGCGGACAATTGGCGACATATTTGCGAGCAATGGGGGCCATCGTTCCTTCGATTTATGGACCATCTGCTGATACCAAAAATTAGCTTCGAATTTCTTTTTAAATAGCCATTCGAACATTATCCCTACCCCCGGAGCTCGTAGGTTTTACAACTATTTGATATAATTTACAGTATTGGGTATGGAAAATAAAAATAATGTTGTTGTTTCATGTCTAGGCCATGTTTGTCTGAAGTGCAAAAAATTCTGGAAACATGAACCTAGCCAACCATTCATAGGATTTGCATGTAGCAATGAGCTTACTATGATGTTTTGTCCTTCATGTCTGGGGGGAGGAGGCGGCGGGGGGGGGAGTGAAAAAAAAATTAAAAAAGCAGCATAAGACTTCTGAGTAAGGCCCCAACTTCGTTCCAGTATGAGAGCCAATTAAATTTTTTTTTGCTATAATAAACCCAATGGATAAAGTAAAATTTATCGAGAGTTCGTGGTCTTTGGAGCCAGAGAATATTTTTGCTGATCTTGAAACGTCTCTACAAGGACTATCGGAACAAGAAGTTCTGCGTCGATTGAAAATTTACGGGAAGAATATTTTTCATAAACAAGAGAGACAAAACGCAATTGCCATTTTTCTAAAACAGCTTACAAACCCTCTCATTTTTATTTTAATTGCGGCAACAATTATTACAACTATACTTCAAGAATGGACCGAGGTTGTCGTTATTACATTAGCAGTACTTATAAATACAGGTTTGGGATTTTACCGCGAGTATCATGCGGAAAATACTCTTGAAAAATTAAGTAGCTTTATCAAAGACCGCTCGCGAGTTATTCGTAACAATCACGAAGCAGAAATTGATTCAGAAATGCTGGTGCCGGGAGATGTGATAAAGCTTTCTTATGGTAGTCGAGTATCCGCGGATGCGCGAATCATAAATGCCAACAATGTAAGTACTGACGAGTCCATCTTAACCGGAGAATCGACCCCGGTACGAAAGTCTGGAGAAGTTAATCCTGTTTCGGCTTCCGTTTCTGAACGTACCAACATGGTGCATGCAGGTACTCTAACCATTGACGGTTTTGCGACTGCTGTCGTTATTTCAACAGGCGATAGAACAGAAATAGGGAAAATTGCTGGATTGGTTTCCGGTATTCATAGGGTTAAAACCCCCATTCAGAAAGGTTTGTCCCGATTAGCATGGATTATTTTTGCGATTGTTGTCATTATCGTTGTCAGTATTTTTATTCTGGGTATTTATCGCGGAGAATCAATTTCTGGCATGTTGGTTCTTTCTGTTGCCGTAGCAGTGGGTGCTGTGCCGGAAGCTCTACCCATTGCTCTGACGGTTATTCTGTCTATAGGAGCGGAACGTATTGCCAAAAAGCGCGGAATTGCGCGCACTCTTATTGCGGCGGAAACACTCGGTTCAACAAGTGTAATTATGACGGACAAGACAGGCACTCTTACTGAAGCAAATATGCGTTTGGTCGGTATCTATAATGTAAACAAACTTGTGTCCGGGGATACTGAGGGAGTGGCCTATAGTGGAAATGATCAGAAAGTTCTCGAAATGGCGCTTGCCAATGTGGATGTCTTGATTGAAAATCCAGAAAGCGAAATATCGGCATGGATTTTTAAAGGAAAACCTTTTGAGGTTAATATCGTTAAAACTGCAAGAGACAACGGGCTTAATGTTTCCCGTTTTAGTATTAATGGAAATTCTCAAATTTCAATTCCATTTAATTCTTCATACAAATTTTCCGTCTCAATGCTTGGTAACCTTTCTATAATTATGGGAGCGCCGGATATCTTGCTTTCAAGATCAAGAATGGATGCTTCAACATATAATAAAATTGAATCATGGATAATCAAAGCAAGCGAAGAAGGAAAGAGGTTAATTGCGATTGGTAAAAAATCAGCCGTGATTACCTCGGTCTCCGAGATGGAAAATATTGAATTTATCGGCATTTTGGCTTTTCATGATCCAGTGCGTAAAGAGGTACCAGCGGCGATAAAGAGTATTGAATCACTCGGCACGCGTATCATCATGGTTACCGGTGACTTGAAAGGCACCGCTATTTCCGTTGCGCGTGAGATTGGCTGGAATATAGCCCCACACGAAGTGCTTACGGGTCATGATTTACAAACCATTTCCGACGAGGCTCTGCTTAGTATTATTTCATCAATTAAAATTTTTGCTCGAGTAACACCAGAAGATAAATTGCGCATTGGTCTCCTGTACCGCAAACAGGGCGAAGTCGTGGCTATGACAGGGGACGGAGTAAACGATGCACCATCACTTAAAGCTATGGATATAGGGGTAGCGCTTGGCTCCGGTAGCGATGTGGCAAAAAGCGCAGCGGATCTTGTATTGCTCGACGATAATTTTCAAACCATTAGCATGGCTATACACGAAGGGCGCAGAATTTTAGTGAATATACGTAAGGCATTTGTCTACTTAATGTCCAATTCACTCGATGAAGTATTTGTTATCGGCGGGAGTTTGCTAGTGGGTATTGCATTACCACTCTCGGCGATTCAAATTATTTGGGTCAATTTATTCACCGGCAGTTTGCCGGCGCTTGCCTTTGCCTATGATGAGGACTTTGATCATGAAATGTCGAAGAGACATACTCTAAAATCAATTTTTACCCGTGAAGTGAATATTCTTACATTTGGCATAGGCATATTCAGCTCGTTGCTGTTATTTATTATGTATTATGCTCTGCTATACTTTGGGGTCGAGCTTTCCTTGGCGCGATCGGTATTTTTTGTTTGCTTTGCATCATATATTCTGGTTATTGCTTTTTCATTTCGCAGTTTACACAAACCACTTTTTTCTTACCCCGTATTTTCAAACAAAAAACTGAACCAAAGCGTCCTTCTCGCTATCCTAGTATTGGTTGCAACAATGGCGATACCGTCACTGCGTGAACTATTTGAACTGGCGCCACTCCCTCCTGTTTGGCTGTGGTTTATTGCCCTATGGCTTGCACTCAATGTGTTGTTGGTTGAATTTGCGAAATACTTATTTCGGACGAAGAGAAGTTAAGATTTCCTGACTTGATTATGAGCCACCAAGATGGCTCCAGCTTCGTCCCAGACGGGAAGCAAAAAATAAATTGCATGCTAAGATATATGTTTAAAAGATACCGTATATATTTAAAAAATAATAGAGAAGGCTACTGGTTAAAGAGAAAGCTCTATGGCTGGGGCTAGAAGATAAAAATAACGAGATTAAATAATTTTGTAGCAACGATAGAAGATATTTGCATGAATTATATACATGTTGCGGTCACAGTCGGGGCGAAAGATGAATCTTTTGAACGAAAATCTAAAGACCATTTTAGAATTTCCGTCAAAGAAAAAGCCGAACGGAATATGGCGAATATTCGGGTTTTGGAATTAGTGGCGAGGCATTTTAAAGTCTCAAAAAATAAAGTTCGTATAGTCAACGGCCACCATCATCCGAGCAAGCTGATTGTGGTAGATTGAGGTGTAAAAATTCTAAAAGTGCTACAATGGAGATATGAGAAAAATACTACTCATTGTTATTATCATAGGTGTTATTTTGGGAGTTTTTTATTTTGTTAATAAAAACGAAGCAGTCGCTCCAGTGATTGTTGCTCCAATTATAACGGACAATAAGTTAACAGAACTTTGCTTTGCTAAATTTGGCGTGCCGGATGAAAATGGATTATTTGATAAATATACCTTACGTTTAGATCTAAATGGTGAAAAGGTTACAGGTGAATTAAATTTCTTGCCAGCGGAAAAAGACAGCAAGACGGGTGAAATAAAAGGCATAGTGGGAAAAGTAGATCCAAAGATGATGGCTCGGCAGGCGGATTTATGGTGGTTTACTTTCGCTGAGGGCATGAATACGGAAGAAGAGTTAAAAATAATTTTTGGTGAAGGCACAGCTAATATTGGTTTCGGAGAGATGATAGACCGTGGCGACGGTGTGTATGTATACAAAGATCCAGGGAAAGTTTCCTATCAGCTTGACTTGAGCGACGTGGCTTGCTTGGATTTAACTGAGCGAGCTAGTGTCGAGGATTATTTACGAGAAAATATCTCCACCCTTTCTCCAGTCAAGGCGGTTTTAGGCGGGACTTGGTACATCATGTCTATGACGATTGATTTAGGAAAAAATTCCGGAACCGTTTTTTATGAAGATGGGCATATACAGGAAAAAAGAAATTTCTCTTACACTACGAATGAAAAACATAAAATCACAAACTTAACTATTCATTAAACAAATCGTTCCCATTTTTATGCCGACTAAGACAGCAGAATTTGTAAGTCCAAAACACCCCGATAAAATCTGTGATTTCATCGCGGATAGTATTTTGGACGCATACTTAGAGAAAGACACAGAGAGCAGAGTTGCGATAGAAGTGATGGGTGGGCATAAACTTATCACGATAAACGGCGAGGTTACTTCATCTGTCAGTCCAGATATTTCCAAACTAGTTCAAGACATCGTGGGAGTTGATTATAAAATTATTTCTAACATTGTCGCGCAGAGTTCGGAAATTGCGAAAGGGGTGGAATCAGGTGGGGCTGGTGATCAGGGAATAATGAAAGGATATGCTACTAGTGAGACCCCCACATTTCTTCCATTGGAGTACGTGCTTGCTCGGGATCTCTGTAAAAAAATTTATGAGAAATATCCATATGATGGGAAGACACAAGTAACAGTAGAAGACGGTGTTGTACTTACCGTCGTAGCGAGTTTTCAAAACACAAAAAATGATGAGCTTTTAGAATTCGTCAAAGAAACCATTCAGGCAAAAGAGTATTTAATAAATCCGGCGGGGCAATGGGCTATAGGGGGTTTTGATGCGGACACAGGGCTCTCCGGCAGGAAGCTGGTAATAGATAATTACGGTCCAGAAATACCTATTGGTGGAGGATCATTTTCTGGTAAAGATTACACCAAGGTGGATAGAAGTGGAGCCTATATGGCGCGCAGAATTGCTGTAGAGCTAATACAGAAAAGGAAAGCGAAAGAAATATATGTAAAACTTGCCTACGCGATTGGGAAAAGCACGCCTGTCATGGCAGTAGTAATAATAGACGGCAAGGAAGAGCAAATAGCGGGATACGACTTGAGTCCTAGGGGAATGCGCGACTATCTAAAATTGGATGGAATAAAATACAGAGATACCTCTACCTGGGGACATTTCGGCAGGGGCTTTCCGTGGAGATAAAAGATAAAAGTGTGTTATAATTAATTCATTATTATATAAACACGGATAGCATCGCGCTTTGATGGACGGTCGCGCGACACGACTCCACAAAATCATATGGCAAAAGGTGATGGACATAGAAAAGAAAAAAAGAAACCCAAAAAAGCTAAAAAATAGTAATTAAACAATAGTCACAAAAAATACTAAGACAAGTTTATTTATGGACATTCTGGCACATACACTTTGGGCGGGCGCTGGAGCAAAGGGGTTAAATGCTATCGCCAAAAATAAAGACGAGGAGGAAAATAAAAATTCTCGTGTGAGTGTTGGCTGGACCGTGTTCTTTGGAGTTTTCCCAGACCTATTCGCTTTCTCTCTGCCTTTTATTTTTCGATTTTATTATGTCTTAAGCGGAGACGATCCTATTTCTGTTTTTTTTGTACGGAGCAGAGGGGGAATGGGTGGCGCCGAAGATGGATTTAATATTTCGCATATTTTATATCAATATAGCCATTCACTTGTTATCTGGTTTGTAGTGTTTCTGATAGTGTGGGTAATTTTCAAACGACCTCGATATGAACTTCTCGGCTGGGCACTACATATACTAATAGATATTCCTTCTCATGTGTTGGCATTTTATCCAACCCCTTTTCTTTTTCCGATTTCTAACTATAGATTTCCATATGGCATACAGTGGAGTAATCAATGGTTTATGATAATAAATTATTCCGCATTGCTCTTTGTTTGGGGGAGTTTTTTCATCAAAAATCTTTTGCAAAAAAAGTCTTATAAAATATAGGTATTTTTTTGCTTGACTTATAAATTCTCTTCAGATATACTCTTTCCTAGGCGTCTAGCCATTTGGTATAGGCGTTTTAATTTCCATGAACGACAACTCTTTGACAACAAAAATAGAAATTGAGAACAAGTGCAAGCTTGTTTGTTTTTTTGAGTAAGTAAAATAATTTTTAGAGCAAAGATTGAACTCTAACAAAAATGAAAACAAAGTCGCAGACATTGAGGAGTGTAAACGACGAAATGCTGTTTTTTGTTTTGTTTCGTTCTTAATCCACCAAAATTTTTGTAAAAAAATTTAGGCGGATAAACTTTTAGTTAGAGTTTGATCCTAGCTCAGGATGAACGCTGGCGGCGTGGATAAGGCATGCAAGTCGAACGGAAATTTTATCGTCGAAAATGAGATTATATCAAGTTGGAGATATCAAAATTTTAGTGGCGAACGAGGTAGTAATACATAGGAACTTCCCCTCTAGTCGTGAATAATCCGTCGAAAGACGGACTAATACACGATGGTCCCTGAGATGAAAGTCGAATGGGTAAAGTTTTAACGCTAGAGGAAAGGCCTGTGCGATATCAGCTAGTTGGTAAGGTAATGGCTTACCAAGGCTATGACGTCTAGGGGAGGTGAGAGCCTGACCCCCACCGATGGTACTGA
>MFUJ01000024.1 GCA_001785675.1 Candidatus Nomurabacteria bacterium RIFCSPHIGHO2_12_FULL_37_29
AAGGAGATAAATTCAAAAACTGCAATATATCTTTTGTAAATGATAATTTTAGAAATATAGATAAAGTTTTAGTAAAAACGAAAGTAGAGGAAGTTGACGGTATTATTTTTGATTTAGGTTTAAGTTCCGATCAACTAGAGAATTCCGGGCGAGGATTTTCTTTTCTAAAGGATGAGCCTTTGCTCATGACCATGAAAGAAAATCCTTCCAGAGAAGACTTAACAGCGAAGGAGATTGTGAATACTTGGAGCGAAGAGAGTTTGGCGGACATCATTCATGGTTATGGGGAGGAGAGATTTGCCAGGAGAATAGCAAAAGGGGTGGTGGAGACAAGAGTGAAAAAGAAGATTGAAAGTAGTTTTGATTTAGTGAAAGTTATTAATGATAGTGTGCCGGTAGCGTATAGGATGGGACACCTGCACCCCGCCACTAGGACTTTCCAAGCATTACGCATAGCGGTGAATGACGAATTGGGAGCGTTAAAAAACGGATTGGAAAAAGGGTTTAAATTTTTAAAAAAGGGCGGCAGAATGTCGGTGATATCCTTCCATAGTTTGGAAGACAGGATAGTAAAAAGATTTTATAAGGCGAAAGAAAAAGAAGAAAAAGCAAAATTAATAAATAAAAAACCATTTACACCTTCGATAGAAGAAATTAGAAACAATAATAGATCCAGAAGCGCGAAGTTACGAATTTTAGAAAGAATATGACCATTCAATCAAAATTCAGAGTCATGGATAAATAAAATCGAATTATGAAAATAATGAGTTTAAAACTAAAGATGCATATGAAGAGTGTAAGTATAATCAACAACAACATTGAAAGACTTATTTTGAATATTATTTTCGGGTCCCTCGGTATTTTGGCGCTTTTTTATATTCTCATTTTAGGCAACATGGTCTCTGATATCGTACAACGCCGAAGTCTTGAAACAGATGCGCGTGCCCTCTCTGGTGAAGTTAGAAATTTGGAACTGACATATTTATCCATGTCCAGCAATGTTGATCTCCCTCTTTCTTATTCCTTGGGTTTCCGAGAAACGCGGGCTACATTTGCAACTCGTAAAACTCTCGGACTTAAGTCTTCCAATAGTATAAAAATTCTGCCAAATGACATATAGCTTATGACACAGAGCTTTATTTCAAGATCTAGAGTTATCCTGTTGTGTTTTGTGTTTTTTAATTTGATTTTAGTTGTCAAGCTTTTTTTAGTGCAAATCGTTCATAGCAACGCTTATTCGGAATCTGCGGACCGCCAGTATGTCACTTCTGTGAGTAATGTTTATGAGCGTGGGACTATCTTTTTCAAAGATAAGGATGGACAGCTTATTTCGGCTGCTACACAAACTGCTGGATTCAAAATTGCCATAGAACCCAACAAAATTATTGATGCGGAAGATGTTTATCAAAAACTTGTAACAGCGATAGTGCTTGACCATGATAATTTTATAACCAGAGCGAAAAAAGCAGACGATCCTTATGAAGAAGTCGCTAATCATCTTTCTCGAGAGCAAGCAGATGCTATATCTTTGCTTAAAATCCCTGGAGTACAGATTGTAAAAGAAAAATGGCGCTTTTATCCTGGGAATTCTCTCGCTTCCCATACGCTTGGTTTGGTGGGGTATAAAGATACAGAGCTTGGTGGACGCTATGGTCTTGAAAGATTTTACAATACGGAACTTTCCAGAAATAGCAATAGCCTTTATGTGAATTTTTTTGCTGAAGTTTTTTCCAATATCAATAAAACTTTATTCGAGGACGAAGCGTCTGAGGGAGATGTGGTGACCACTATTGAACCGACAGTTCAGAGTTTTCTGGAGAAAAAATTATCCGAGGTGAAAGAAAAATATAAAGTTGATTCTATTGGGGGAATAATTATGAATCCACAGGACGGATCTATTTATGCTCTCGGTGCTAAGCCGGACTTCAATCCAAACGACTTTTCCCAAATTAAGAAAAATTATACTTTCTCAAATCCATTGGTTGAAAATGTTTTGGAATTCGGTTCCGTAGTCAAGCCTTTGGTGATGGCCGCTGCATTCGACGCTGGTGTTCTGACACCAGAGAGCACTTACAATGACAAAGGTTCTGTGATAGTTGAAAAAAAAGAGATATTTAATTTTGATAAAAAAGCACGCGGTCCAGGTACGAGTATGCAAGAAGTTTTGAGTCAATCTCTCAACACCGGAATGGTATATGTAGCACAAAAACTAGGTAGGGAAAAATTGCGCGAATATTTACTCGCTTATGGCATCAAAGATAAAACTGGAATTGATTTGCCAAATGAGACAAGCTCTCTCATCTCCAATCTCAACAGTCCGCGAGAAATAGAATATGCTAACGCCGCTTTTGGTCAAGGAATAGCGCTTACGCCAGTTGAAATGGTGCGTGCGCTCGCGACATTGTCAAATGGCGGTAATTTGGTTGTGCCACATGTTGTGAAAGAAATAAAATATGCCAATGGTATTTCTAAAGAAAAAAAATATCCAATTACACGTGCCAAAATTAGTAAAGAAACTAGTGAAATGATAACCAGAATGCTTGTAACGATTATGGATAAAGCGATTAAAGGGGGCACGGGGAAACTGGAGCATTTCTCTGTGGCGGTGAAAACCGGTACTGCGCAGGTTGCGGATAACACCACGGGCGGATATTATGAAGACAGACACACCCATTCTTTTTTTGGCTATTTCCCTGCATATGATCCGAAATTTATAGTTTTCCTCTACGCGCTTGATCCCAAGGAAGTGCGTTATGCCGCAGAAACTTGGTCGGATCCATTTTTAGATATTACTAAATTTTTATTAAATTATTATGAAATTTCACCAGATCGGTGAAAATCACAAGTCGGACATATGAGATACCAACCATGAAAACAATCTTTAAAAAAATAATAGCTTACATATTAAGGATAGAATCTAGGCTGGTGATTTATAAATATAAGCCGAAAATTCTTGCTATCACTGGATCAGTCGGTAAAACTTCCACCAAAGATGCAGTTTATGCGATTTTATCCAAGGTGTCATATGTCCGCAAAAGTGAAAAAAGTTATAATAGCGAAATAGGGCTCCCACTTACCATCTTGGGTGTTGCGAACGGATGGAACAATCCTCTCGTCTGGCTCAGAAATATTGTAAAAGGTTTTTGGCTTTTTTTAATTCCACACAAATATCCAGAATGGTTAGTGCTCGAAGTAGGTGTCGGGAAGCCCGACGACATGCATCACACTGCTTCTTGGCTTAAAACGGATGCTGTTATCATCACAGCCATAGGAGATACTCCGGCGCATATTGAGTTTTTTAGTTCACGTAAAACTTTAATAGAAGAAAAAAGCAAACTTATCAAGACCTTAAAACGAGACGGTCTACTCATATTAAATGTTGATGATGAAGATGTGCGTGCGATGAAAAATAATAGTAAACACAGAACCGTAACTTATGGATTTAAAGATGGAGCGGACATTTTGGGTTCGAGCGATAATATTTCTTACGATGATACTGGAATTCCTAAAGGAATTATTTTCAGAATAGATGAAGGGGGGAACAGTTTCCCTGTGATTATAGAGGGAGTGTTCGGCAGGAATCATGTCTACGCTTCACTCGGAGCTCTCGCTCTGTCTCTCGGGTTGAAATTAAATATGCTTTCTGCGGTAAATGCGCTAAAGAATTACGATGTTTCACCAGGGCGTATGCGACTTCTTAGAGGAATAAATAATTCTCTCATTATTGACGATACTTATAATTCCTCCCCTTTTGCTTGCGAGTCTGCGCTTAAAACTTTGGGAGCGGTAGAGTCCAATGGGAGAAAAATCGCTATTTTAGGTGACATGTTAGAACTAGGTCGCCACACGGAAGAAGCTCATAGAAATATTGGTAAGATTGCGAGCGAAAACTTAAGCGAAAATACAGACGTGCTTATCGTAGTTGGTCCGAGAGCGCAAGCCATCAAGTCCGGCGCCATAGAAGCAGGAATGAAAGAAAAAAATATTTTTGAGTTTTCAAATTCGCACGAAGTGAGTGTTTTTATAAAAACTTCTATAAAAAATAATGATTTGATACTCGTTAAAGGTTCCCAAGGTATGCGCATGGAACGTGTAGTAGAAGCGATGATTCTAGATCAAGAAAATAGAGAAAAGTTGTTAGTACGTCAAGATGAGGAGTGGAAAAAGAAAAAATAATTGATGTGAAATAATTATACAGAATTGGGACCAGATTTTTTGTCAGATTTGGAACGCTTCGCGTACTAAGTTTGTGTGGTCACAAGTTACTAAATTTTTTATTTCTTAAAATCATAAAAAATGTAAGTACTTGCCGACCCCGGCTCGGCTATTTTTGTACTCAAAAATTATGCCTGCGCCTTCACAAATCGCCTGCAGGCAAAGCAGTTTGCCTGCTTCCTGCGCTTTGTGACTCTACGCGGAATCGAACCGCGATTTAATCCTTGAGAAGGATTCGTCCTAACCGTTAGACGATAGAGCCCGAAAAGACCTACAAAGAAAAATATAGCATTTTTAAATAGAAAATCAAAAATTATATAAATCATTGTCTCTAGTCAATAATAAGAATATAATGTTGTTATGAATGAATTTGCTCCGAAAGTAAAAGTAAGAGAAGAATTAAATAGTACATTATCTTTTGAAGAGTTATTGATTCGATCAAGAAATTTGGCAAATAAATCCAGACCGGAAGTAGCCGAATTTCTTGGTGTCGGCATAAAGACTTTGGGGCAATGGGAGGCACATGGTGGTAGTATAGTTTTTCCAAAGAAAGAATTACTTCCAAGAATTGCAGCTATTTATCAAATTGATTTGACTGAACTCACTAATGCCTTTAATACTTCCAAAATAAAAAGGGGCATCCTAAACGATACTAGAAAAAATAAACAAAAAACTCGGAAAAGATCAGAGGATGATTTTGGTTTACCTGATTCTAGTAATATTAAGCGTGGTCATCAATATTAATTATTTATAAAAATATTGTAAATTTACTCCTCCATTTTTGGTTTTTCTACTTCGAGCAATGCGAGATCGGGCGAGGAGCCAGCGATGCGAAGAACATCTTTATCTATTTTTTTTAATTCTTTATTTGAAGCATTGTAATGATTCACCACTGTCCCGAGCGCATTACCGAGCTTATTGTGGTATTCATCGTAGGACTTCAAATGTTTACCTAAATCTTCCACTTTTTTAATTATTTCTTTTGCAGACTCTTCTATTTGAAGTGCCTTGAGTCCTTGCAGAACAGTTTGTAAATATGCCAGAAATGAAGTAGGTGAAGTGATGATGACTTTATATTTTCCCGCTGCGCGCTGTATTAAATTTTCAGCATTTTCTTCCGTGGAGCCCACTTTATTAGTCAGTAGGTCATAATAAATAGCTTCGTGGGGGATAAACATAAAGGCGAAATCAGTCGTACCTTTCGTCGGTTGGATATATTTAGCAGTTTCAGTAATTCTATTTTTTAAATCATTTACAAAAATTGTTTCCAACCGCTTTTTCTCTGTGGTGTCGCGTTCCTCAACCATTTTATTATAATTTTCCAGTGAGAATTTAGAATCTATTGGAATAATTTTGTCTTTCACAAATACAACTGCATCCACTATCGTTTTATCGGGGAATTCATATTGCATTTGATAGCTTCCAGGTGGCAATACATTTTTTAAAACTGTTTCTAAATAATATTCACCGAGAATCCCGCGTTGTTTTGGATTTTTTAAAATATTCTCCAAGCTTTGTAGTTGGTCAGCGAAGGAGATGACTTGTTTATTGGTTTCATCCAGTCTAGTGAGTCTTTCCGTCACATCGCGAATTATTTTATTTGATTCACTAGAGTGAAATTTTAGACTTTCGTTCACTTGCTTGTGAGATTCTCCAATTTTATTATCTACTGTGCGCGAAAGTTCATTTAACTGTGTGAGTATCAACTGAAGTCCAATGTCGTCTTTCTTTTCTTCTTTTTTTCTATTCAAAACTAGATACACAAAAATACCTCCTGCAACTATTCCTATTATTATCAAAAGAATTTGCATTCCTTCATTTTAGCATTTTTAATTTCGAAACAAAAATTCTCCCACAACGAAAAAGCCACCAGAACAGCGCGATCATCTTCGTATCATTATCATATAGAACATCTCCCTGCAAGTAAGCTTACATCCAAATACATGTTTAGTAAATAGCGAAAAGTAATTTTTATTTTCCCAAATAATGCTTCAGCGTATAAATCCAGTCCTCATCTAATTGATCACTTTTGACTTTTTCGGCTAGGAGCCATTCCAGATATCCACGATCAATAGCCAGAACTTCCTCCATTTTCTTACCATTGTGTTTACCGAAGTTGAAAGTTCGCAAGAGGGAAGGATGTGAAGATATTTCTATCATTTTTTCTATTGCTTTTTCTTCATCTAAACTATCTTGCTCCATTATTTTTTTCCTCAATCGTTCATAGAGCTGTTCTAAGACTAATACATCTCCCAGAGCATCATGTGCTGTTGCTTCTATTTCTATTTCAAGTAGGTAGCGTAAATACTGTAAATTATATCTTTCTATTTTTCCTTCAGGGTCTAAATGTCTTGCAAGTCGCAAGGTGCAGATAAATTTCTTAGGTTCTATATTTTCTTTCTTTATCATTAACAAGTCAAAAGACGCATTATGAGCTACGAGAATAGAATCTTTGTCCTCAAAAAGCTTTTTAATTTTTTGTAAATCACCACTTTCGGCAAAAGATGGTATATCTCTAACCATTTTATTTGTTATATGATGTACTGCCGAAGCTTCTGGCGGGATTTTGATCAGAGGCTTATAAAGGCCAGTAAAGTTTTCACTGTCCACCTTGTAGGCAATTTGGCACAAAAAGTCTTTTTCTGTGTTGCCCGTAGTCTCTGTATCAAAAAATATTATCCTTTGCATTTGGTTATTCTAACATATTTTGTTACAATAAAGTAAGGAAATATTATCATTTACGGAGTCACATAAAATTCTACTGAATTTTTGTTCATTCTCGGCTCGTCAGCCTGCGAAAGTCTCCGTAAATGACAATATTTTCTTCTTTTTTCATGCTACACGAACAAATAAAAAGTGGAATAAAGGAAGCAATGCTGTCCAAAGATATTGTGCGCTTGGAAACATTACGCGCAATGGTCGCTGGTTTTACTAATGAACTTGTCAGCAAAGGGCGAAAACCGAACGAAATGCTCTCTGACGAAGAAGTGCTTTTAGTAATTACTCGTCTTACCAAACAAAGAAAAGATTCAATTGAGCAATACAAAAAGGGCCAGAGAGATGATTTAGTGAAAGAAGAAACAGCCCAGTTGAAAATTCTTGAAATCTACCTACCGAAGATGATGGAGCGAAGTGAAATTGAAAAAATTGCTCAAGCCAAAAAAGAAGAATTATCCATTAATGATGCTACGAAAAAAGGTCTGCTGATGTCTGCTCTAATGAAAGATTTGAAGGGCAAAGCGGACGGTGGGGTAGTGAAAGAGGTCGTAGACTCACTCTTTTAATAGTTATGTACACGGTCAATGTCTTAAATCATCTAGTAGAAAACAATTTAGCGTTTACTTATTTTTTGATTTTTTTCGTTACAATATTTGAGGGAGAAATTATTGCTATTTCAGCCGGTATTTTGGTGCTTTTGGGCGCGCTGAACTTCTGGTTTTCTTTGATAATTATTTTTTGTGGTGGAATGGCGAAGACCTTTCTGGGATATTTTTTGGGAAAATTCTTGCATAAAAAATTTAACAATACTAAATTCTTCCGATATATTGAAAAGCGGGTTCTCGGTGTAATGCCTCATTTCGAGCGGAAACCCTTTTGGTCTATTTTTATTTCAAAATTTATAATGATGAATCACTTAGTGATTATTTTTGCCGGCTATAAAAATATAAATTTTAAGAAATATTTAAAAGCGGAAATTAGTTCTACTATATTTTGGGCTCCAGGATTGATGTTGCTCGGCTACTTTTTCTCTTATGCCGCTATTCGTGTTAGTGATGAAATTTGGAGATTTTCTTTGGTAGTTCTTGTTTTAATAATAGTCTTTATTACTTTTGACAAATTAGTCGGTTGGGCTTATAAAGTCTTTGAAGAATTTCACAATGGAGATAACAAATAAAAGATCAACACATTCGGCAAGCTCAGTGCCTGCTGCAAAAACCTTGGTTACACATAATGGGTCTTTTCATGCAGATGATGTTTTTGCGGCTGCGACCTTAATTCTTTACTTAGAGAAAACCAATAACGATTTTTCCATCCAGGGCGGACTAGCCTCAAGTTGGGAAATAATTCGCACGCGCGATTTTGAGATTATAGAAACGGGCGACTATGTTTTTGATGTGGGCGGTGTACATGATGAAAAAACAAATAGATTTGATCATCATCAAAAAGGTGGAGCGGGGAACAGAGCTTTTGGCGAGGTTAGCATAGAATATGCAGCCTTTGGTTTGGTTTGGAGAAAATTTGGTATAGAATTAACTGGATCTAATGAGGCTGCTGAGTTTATAGATAAACACCTTGTATCTCCTATTGATGCTCATGATAACGGTTTTGATTTAGTTGAAAAAAAATATGAAGTTTTTCCATATTTAATTCAAGATTTTTTTAGGGTAATGCGTCCAACTTGGCGGGAGACAGATTCTCAAATTGATCAAATGTTTTCAAAAAGTGTTCTAATAGCAAAAGAAATTTTACTGCGAGAAATAATTCATGCCAAAGATACTATTTTATCCAATCAATCAATTGTTTTGATTTATGACAATACGAAAAATAAAGAGATTTTGGTTTTTGATAAAAATTATCCAAGCAGTGACATATTAAATACATTATCCGAAACACTTTTTGTAGTCTACCCAAGAGATATAAATGATGATTGGGGAGTAAAGGCGGTACGTAAAAATTCAAAGAGCTTTGACAACCGTAAAGATTTTCCCAGTTCTTGGGCAGGACTGCGAGACGAGGAATTACAAGAAATTACTGGCGTAGAAGACGCTGTGTTTTGTCACCGAGGACTTTTTTTAGCTGTAGCTAGGACAAAAGAAGGAGCTATTAAATTGGCACAAATTGCGGTAGAATCATGACAGACTCGCAAAATATCAACTTTTCTACGGTACAGATTTTCTGAAGCTTAAAAAATCTCGTCGAGCCTGAGACTCTCAGAGTCGAATGATGAAATTCTCGGCTCGTTAGCCTCGAAACCCCTTGAAAAGGTATATTTTACAAGTCTGTAAATTTATGGCATTCATTGATGAAATTAAAATATACGCAGAAGCTGGACGAGGCGGAGACGGTGTCGTGCGTTGGCGTCAAGAAAAATTTATACCAAAAGGCGGACCCGCCGGAGGAGATGCTGGACGTGGTGGAGATTTTTATGTGCTTGCTCTACGTGATGTGCACATACTTTCAAAATATAAAGCCAAGAAAAGCTTTATCGCGAGTAGAGGAGAAGATGGAGGTAATAAAAGCTTGCATGGGAAAAACGGTGACGATTTTGTTTTAGAATTACCGATTGGTTCTATTGTTACAAATCTTGGAACGGAGGAGAAGTGGCAATTGACAAAAGAAGGAGAAAAAATATTGCTTTTGAAGGGTGGTTATGGTGGTTTCGGCAACGAACATTTTAAAAGTTCCATCAACACTACTCCACAAGAATCACGCGAGGGTCAAAATGGCGAAAAAGGAAATTTTAAAATAGAGCTAGAACTTTTTGCTGACATTGGATTTATCGGACTTCCAAATGCAGGCAAATCTTCACTTTTAAATTCGCTGACTAATGCAGATGCGAAAGTGGGAGATTACGCTTTCACCACCTTAGACCCAAACTTGGGTGATTTTTATGGATACATCATTGCTGATATTCCGGGACTTATAGAAGGAGCATCGGAAGGGCGTGGTCTAGGTGTTAAATTTCTACGTCACATTAAACGTACTAAAATGTTGGCGCATTTGGTGTCATTTGAAAATTTGTCTAATGGTATAACTGGGATGATAAAAAGTTATAAAGAAATTCGCAAGGAACTTGCAAAATATGATGAAAAGTTAAATCTAGGATATGAAGGCTTGTCCTTTAAACAAGAGATAATAATTTTAACAAAAAGTGATGTAATAGACGACCCCAAGGTTGTCCAAAAAAAAATTAAAGAATTTTCTGCGCTAGGCAGATCCATCTCAGGCGGAAAGAAATCTAAAAAACAAGTTTTCACTTTATCCTTATTTGATGATAAAATGGTAAAAGATTTTACCAAGGAATTAACCAAGATTTTAAAGTCTCATTCGTAGGTCTACGACCGAGAGAAAGGTTAAATCGTATTTATATATGGAAAAAAAATATTACCCAACAATTGGTCTTGAAATACATGCAGAATTAAAAACAAACACAAAGATGTTTTGTGGCTGCAAGAATGACCCAGATGAGGAGAAACCTAATGTAAACATTTGTCCTACATGTATGGCACATCCAGGGACATTGCCAGTAATAAATAAAAAGGCTATTGAAAATGTGATAAAAGTTGGTTTGGCAGTTAGTGGGAAAATCGCAGACTTTTCTGAATTTGATCGCAAAAATTATTTTTACCCAGATATTCCAAAAGGATATCAGATTTCGCAATACAAATATCCCATAGTTTCTGGCGGACACTTAGCAGGTATGGACATCACAAGAATTCATTTAGAAGAAGATACAGCAAATAATAAACACGACAGGGGAGATTTCTCATTAGTAGATTTCAATCGTGCAGGGGTACCTTTAATGGAACTTGTCACTGAACCGCATACGTTTGAATCTATAGAAGAAACTGCAAAAGGTGCTTCAAAGTTTGCTAAAGAATTCCAGTTGGTGCTTTGGTATTTGGGAGTTTCAGAAGCAAATATGGAAAAAGGTGAAATGAGGGTAGAGGCTAATATTTCCATCTCAAGAGATTCAAAAAAATTAGGCACAAAAGTTGAAGTAAAGAATTTAAATTCTTTTAGGAGTGTTGAGCACGCGATAAAATACGAGCTTGATAGAATGACACAGTTAGAAGAAGAGGGAAAAGGAAGTGAAATAGTACAGGAAACACGTGGATGGGATGAAGACAAACAGAAAACTTTTTCCCAGAGAAAAAAAGAAGGGAGCGCAGACTATAGATATTTCCCAGAGCCAGATTTGCCAAAATTAAAATTACATGAGGCATTTCCATTAGAACAAATGAAAAAAGAATTACCGGAATTGCCGCAAGTAAAAAGAGACAGATATAAAAAAGATTTTGGAATCAAAGACGAAGACATAGAGGTTTATATTAACGATCTAACTTTAGGGGCTTGGTTTGAAGATATTGCAAAAATTCTTAGTGAAGAAGAAAAAATTAAAATAGCTTCAAATTTCGTTACCTCGGATTTTGTCGGACTTCAGAAAGCTAATCGAGGGATACACTTTCCAAGTGTGGAGAATTTTGCTGAACTCGTTAGCCTTTTTGTTGATAAGAAAATTTCTTCCCGTGCCGCCAAAGATATTTTGGTAATGATAGTTATTAAAGATGAATCACCTTTAAAAATCGCAACAGAGAAAAATTTACTACAGAGTAATGATGAGGGTGCACTTACTACAGTTATAGGGAAAATAATAAATGAGAATCCCGAAGTGGTTGCTTCCTATAAAAATGGTAAAGAAAACGCCATCATGTCTCTTGTAGGTAAGGTTATAAAAGAGTCCCATGGTTCTGCAAATCCCCAAATCGTTATTAAATTACTAAAAGAAATGCTAAAATAGACAGTATGACTACAGTGAAGACGCTGAGAGAATGTATAAAAGAAGCCCAAGATAGGGGTGTAGCAATTGGACATTTTAATATTTCAAACTTAGAAGCATTTCATGCTATTTATAATGCGGCAAAAAAGCTAAATGTTCCCGTTATCATTGGACTTTCTGAAGGAGAAGAACAATTTTTTGGTAAAAATGAAGCCGTTGCACTTATTAAAGCAATTAGAGAAAAAACAAATTTCCCAATTTTTCTAAACGCAGATCATCATTATAGTTTTGAAACAGTAACAGCGTCTATTTTGGCAGGATTTGACTCGGTAATTTTTGACGGAGCACAGTTAGGTTTTGATGAAAATGTAAAAATTACTAAAGCCTGTGTTGAGTTCGCTCGAGCATTTATGAAAGAGAGTCATAAAGATATTTTAGTCGAAGCGGAGCTCGGCTACATTGGTTCGGGTTCAAATATAAAAGATACAATTCCCGAAGGTGCAGGAATTAAAACAAAACCAGAAGATGCTAGAAAATTTGTGGAATTAACAGGTATTGATATGCTTGCTCCGTCTGTCGGCAGTATTCATGGCTTGATAAAAAGTGGTAAACCACATATTGATGGAGAGCTGGTGGCTGAAATAAAAAAAGAAACTGGAATTCCACTAGTGTTACATGGCGGCTCGGGACTTAGCGACGAAGACTTTACTAATGCAATAAAAGCGGGTATTTCGATAGTTCATATTAACACTGAGATCCGTGTGGCATACGACGAAGCATTAAAAAAGTCATTGCTTGATAATCCAAATGAAGTCGTGCCTTACAAAATACTTCAACCCGCTGTGGACGCAATTGAGAAAATAGTTTATGAGAGGTTAAAACTTTTTAATGGAATGCAGTAATTTTATAAAAATTTGAAAGAAGAAATACAAAAATTTTTCAAGGGAGAAGTGGAGGATAATGAAGAGACACTTGTGAAATATTCGCATGACGCGAGTCTTTTAGAAGTACGGCCTAAAATTGTTGTTTTCCCTAAAGACAAAGAGGATGTAAAAAATTTAGTGAAGTGGGTTGGTGAAAATAAAAGCAAATATCCTGAACTTTCTATTACAGCTAGGTGTGCTGGTACGGATATGTCTGGTGGCGCGATCGGAGAATCTATGATAATGGATTTCACTCGGCATATGAATAAATTAGTTGGCGGACCATTGCCGATAGATAACTTATCTTATTTGGATAAAAAAAAGCAAAATAAAATAGAAAAATCAGGTAATTATCCATTGGTTCCATCTTATATTACCGTTCAGCCGGGGATGTTTTATCGAGATTTTGAGAAGATAACTTTAGAAAAAGGTTTAATTTTGCCTTGTTATACAGCTTCAAAAAGCATCAATGCCATGGGTGGAATGTTTGGTAATAATTCTGCTGGTGAACGGACTTTAAAGTATGGGAAAACAGAAGATTATATTTTAGAAGCTAAAGTTGTCTTTTGTGATGGTAATGAATATGTTGTAAAACCACTTACAGAAGATGAATTAAATAAAAAAATTGCGCAAGGAGATTTTGAGGGAAATATCTATAAAAATATTCTTAATTTGATAAATGAAAATACAGCAGATATAAAACATGCCAAGCCGAAAGTGCATAAAAATTCCGCAGGGTATTATATTTGGAATGTAATTACCCAGTCGGATTTGCAAGGTTTTCAGAGTCGTGGGTACCCTGACCCAGGTCTCCGAGAGCGAAGGCTCCAAAACCTTGCAAATCCGACTGGGTTTATTTTTGACCTAAATAAACTTCTGGTTGGTTCGCAGGGAACATTGGGTATTGTCACAGAAATAACTTTTAAACTCATACCTGACAACAAACACTCGAAACTTGTGGTGATTTTTATGAATGATTTAGAACCACTTGGTCGTTTAGTAGATGAAATACTAGAACTTAATCCAGAAACGCTTGAAGCATATGACGACAAGACAATGGAACTGGCAGTTAAATTTTTCCCAGATTTCTTAAAAACTAAAGGATTTTTTGGAATGATTAGACTTATGTGGAGTTTTTTACCAGAGTTTTTCATGTTTATCAAAGGCGGTTTCCCAAAATTAATTCTTTTGGCTGAATTTGCTGGTAATAATGAAGTAGAGGTGGATAGTCAATGCACAAAATTAGAAGAAAAAATAAAAAAATTTAAATTAAAAGTTCATATTACTAAAAATCAAGATGAAGCCAATAAATATTGGGACATCAGAAGAGAAAGTTTTGCATTATTAAGGAAACATGTGGCGAAGAAACGTACTGCTCCATTTATAGATGATATTATAGTTCGTCCAGAATTTCTGCCGAAATTTCTTCCTGAACTCAATACTATTTTAAGTAAATATGATTTAACCTATACACTTGCAGGTCATGCTGGAGATGGTAATTTTCACATTATTCCTTTGATGGATTTTTCGCGTTCTGATACTACAAAAATTATAATGGAGTTGGGCGGATTAGTATACGATCTTGTAGTGAAATATCATGGCTCCATTACAGCCGAACACAATGATGGCTTAATTCGTACTCCGTATTTAAAAAAAATGTACGGAGAAAAAATAATTAGAATTTTTACAGAAATTAAAAAAAAATTTGACTCTAAAAATATTTTCAATCCCGGTAAAAAAGTTGCTTTACCTCTCTTGGGTGGCACCAAAGAATACATAACTAAGCATATTGCTTTTTAATTTTTTTTAAGTATACTGTTTGAATGTTTACAATTAAAGCTTCTAAAAGAGATTTAGATAAAAAGCTGGATGACTTAAGAAAATCTGGAGAAATTCCAGCTGTTTTTTACGGAGAAGGGAAAACTACCACTTCCATAACACTATCTAGTATTGAATTTAAGAAAATCTGGCGGGAAGCTGGAGAATCTTCGGCTGTTAAAATTTCAACCCCGGATGGAGATATTGATGTACTGATTCACGAAGTACAAGTCGATCCGGTGACCGATGAGCCAATCCACGTAGACTTTTTAGCGATAGATATGAAAAAGAAGATAACTGTTAAAGTGCCTCTCGAATTTACTGGTATATCAAATGCCGTTAAGAGCGGAACAGGGAATCTCGTGAAAGTTCTTCATGAAATTGAAATTGAGGCTTTACCTAAAGATCTTCCGCATAATATTGCAGTTGATATATCTAAACTTCAAACCTTAGCAGACAACATTTTTGTTTCTGACATAAAATTACCAATTGGAGTTGTTGCTATTACCCATATGACCGATGTTGTAGCTTCTATTATCGAACAAGTAGAAGAAAAAGAAGAAATTGTCGCGCCGGTTGATTTGTCCGCAATTGAAGTTGAAAAGAAGGGGAAGAAAGAAGAAGAAGCAACAGAAGAAACTGTCACTTCCCCTAAAGAAGAAAAAGCCGAAAAGAAATAAAAATAAAGAGGAATAAAGATTAAGTTTATGCTAAAATAGATACTATGACGAACAAGACAGTCATGGTTTTTCTTTTCGCAATATTGGTATTTGGGGGACTAGCAACCTATAAGATAGGTGCTGCTTTTGATTGTTTAACCCTGACAACTTCTTCCAATCAGTCTGATAAAGACTATTGTAGAAACGAGCTTACTCAAATAGAAGCTCAACTTGTAGATTTATTAAATAAGCAAAAAGAACAACAAAAAGCTACTGGAACACTTAAGGGAGATGTTGCTTATTTAACTACTCAAATTAATGCTCTCAAAACAAAAATTAAAGCTCGAGCATTAGCCATCGCTCAGTTAAAAGTAAATATTAAAGAGAAAGTAAATACAATTACTTCACTTTCTGAAAAAATAGATCGTGAGCATGAATCTTTGGCTCAACTTTTACGAAATACTAATGAATTTGATGATGAAAATATCGTGCATCTAATTCTTTCTGACGATAGCATTTCAAATTTTTATAGTGATTTAGAATCTTATGCTTCAATTAAGCAAGCTGTAAAAGCGTCTGCTGATGTCATTCGGGGAATAAAAGTAGCAACTGAAGTTGCCAAGAAGGATCTTGAAAAGAAACAAGATGCAGAGACGGACGCGAAAGTTGAACTTGAGAGTGCTCAAAAAAGTGTTACTAAGTCGGAGACTGAAAAAAAACAACTCTTGGCTATTTCAAAAAATAAAGAAGCAGAGTATCAAAAACTTGCCGCGCAGAAAAAAATTCAAGCTGATAAAATTCGAAGTGCATTGTTTAGCTTGGCTGGTATCTCACAGAAAATTGAATTCGGGACTGCTCTTACCTATGCCAACGAAGTAAAAAGTAAAACTGGTGTTGACCCCGCATTTTTACTTGCCATACTTACTCAAGAAAGCAATCTCGGTGCAAATGTGGGTCAGTGTTATTTAACGAATGGAGATACAGGTGCAGGAGTTGGAAAAAACACAGGGACAATATTCGCAAACGTAATGAAGCCGACGCGTGATGTACAGCCATTTATGGAAATAACTAATGCGCTTAGTCTTAATGCATTTCAAACTGCTGTGTCTTGTCCTATTGCTGGTGTGGCTGGATGGGGTGGTGCTATGGGACCAGCTCAATTTATTCCCTCAACTTGGAAGTTATTTGAAAATCGTTTGAAAGATATTTTAGGACATTATGCCAATCCATGGTCTCCCAGGGACGCTTTTATGGCTTCAGGTATGTATCTTACAGACCTTAGGGGAATTGGTACTAGTCAAAGTGCGCAAAATAAAGCAGCTTGTAAATATTATGGATCTGGCGGATCCTCTTGTTCTTATAGTAAAAGTGTTATGAAATTAAAATTAGGGATACAAGCAAATATAGATTTACTTTGATTTGCTTTCAGGTTAAATTTATGATAATGTAGGTTGAAATCAATTATGAAAAAAGATATACATCCTAAATACGATATAAAAGCCAAAGCTACTTGCGCCTGTGGAGCAGTTTTTGAAGTGGGTTCAACTATACCTGAAATAAAAATGGAAATTTGCAGTCAATGTCATCCTTTCTATACCGGTAACGAGAAAATAATGGATACTGCTGGACGCGTAGAACGCTTTAATAAGCGTAAAGCTGCGTCTGCTAAAACTAAAAAATAACATAAATTCTTTCTTGGCACGAATTTTTATAAAGCACATATATTTTTCTTTTGAAAAATTGTTCTGCTCGGGCCGTCGCCCTGCGCAAGGCTTTCTAAAAAGTGCGCCTGCAACAAATTTATGTTATTTTTAATATACGTGTATGGATATAGATGAACTAAAAAAAGATCATAGGACTAATTATTTGGCGACTATGCTAGAGAAACTTCTTCGCGAGGAGGTAGAGGTGCGTGAGATGCTCGCTGGAGATGACACTTTACATGAGCTGGCTGCTAAAGAATTAAAAACCATCCAAGAAGAAAAAGAAAGATTGGAGGCACAGGTGCAGGAAATTCTGGATAAAGATAAAGAGGAAGAAGAATTTCCGAATGAAATAGTGTTAGAGGTACGAGCTGGAGCTGGTGGCGATGAAGCCTCTCTTTTTGCTTGGGAGCTTGCGCATATGTATGAAAAGTTTTCAGAAATAGAGGGTTGGCAATGGAGAGTTAATTATGAATCTAAAAGCGACCTGAATGGTTACAAAGAAGCAAGTTTTGAAATAAAAGGCAAAAATGTTTTTAAAAAAATGCGTTATGAGACAGGTGTGCATCGAGTGCAAAGAATTCCGGCAACTGAAAAGAATGGTAGAGTGCATACCTCCACTGCGTCTGTAGCGGTGCTTCCAATTAAAAAGAAAATAACTTTTAAAATAAATCCAAGCGAATTTGAAATGGAATATTCTCGTTCGGGTGGAAAAGGCGGGCAGAATGTGAATAAAGTTGAGACAGCCGTACGTATCATTCATAAACCTACCGGACTAGATGTACGTTCTACAAATGAGAGAAGTCAGCTCGCTAACCGTGAAAAAGCCATGATGATTTTGACTGCCAAGCTTCAACAACTTGAAGAAGAAAAGGATGCAGAAAAATATGATAGTGAACGCAAGAATCAGATAGGCACCGGGGACCGTAGCGAAAAAATACGTACTTATAATTTCCCACAAGATCGTGTGACAGACCACCGTATAAAGAAATCTTGGCATAATTTGCCTAAAATAATGGAAGGTGGTATCGGAGAAATCATTACAGATATTGATTCTGGGGTAGTGGGGGATGAGAAAGAAGAATAGAATCTTTTAATTTAATAATTTATGCACTTTGTTTTTATTGTTTTTGTGTTATACTACCTTAGTAGTAGTTTCTCGTTTAGCGACAAGAATTTCTACGTTCGACCTGAGGATAAGTTTATTCTTCTCTGGCGGATATTATAAGTAGTTTTTTGTCCTTTTTAGTAAAAAAGGAAGAAGATAAGTTATGGCTACAAAGCTATATGTGGGGGGACTCCCTTACAGCACTCAAGAAGGCGCTCTGAAAGAGCTCTTCTCGCAAGCTGGTACTGTTGTATCAGCTGTGATTATTATGGATAAAATGTCTGGTCGTTCAAAAGGTTTTGGATTCGTGGAAATGTCAACAAACGATGAAGCGCAAAAAGCTATCTCTATGTTCAATGACCAGGAATTTGAAGGACGCAAACTAACTGTCAACGAAGCTCGCCCTATGGAGGCTCGTCCACCACGTTCTGGTGGCAATGACCGAGGTGGCTACGGTGGTGGTGGAGGTGGACGCCGAGAATACTAATTTTTTTTTACCTTAAAATCAAAAAACCGCTTTAAGCGGTTTTTTGATTAGTAAAGTTTCGGTTTGTGGTCAGGAATAGTTTTCTGCTGAAAACTTCCCCGACCCGGACTCGCACCGTCGCGCTCCGTCTCT
>MFUJ01000025.1 GCA_001785675.1 Candidatus Nomurabacteria bacterium RIFCSPHIGHO2_12_FULL_37_29
ATATGAAACCTCTTTAGGTATTTTAGATATTAAATTGTTTGTATTTTTTTCCAATCTGAATTTGGTGCGGCTACCGGGAATCGAACCCGAATCTCATCCTTGGCAAGGACGTGTTCTACCATTAAACCATAACCGCAAAATTATTTTTAATTAATTAATTATATATTATATTAGACATATTGCAATTTTCTGTTTTAAGCTTACAAAATAAGGATATCTACCCATCTACAGATAGATTTTGAGAATACAGTTCTATGATGTATAATTCTCTGTAGTTATTTTACACTGCGCCCGTAGCTCAATGGATAGAGTGATCGTCTTCGGAACGATTGATGTGGGTTCGATTCCTGCCGGGCGCACAAAACTATCTGTCCTTTATTTTAAAGTCTTATTTCTTAAGTATTTAATACAAAATGTGGATAACTATGTTGATAATGTTTATAAAGGACAAGTAATAGGATTGTCTCTGATATGAATTTTTGATTAAAATGTGTTGATGAATTAAGAATATTGCTTGGCCGACAGGCAGATTTTGATCAAAGACATTGAAAGTTATTTAAACGTTTCACGTGAAATATATTTATATTGTTATTCATGAAACAAAACATAAGACATGCCTAAAATATTTACATCAGAAACTCAAAAAATAGGAGAGCTAGGTGAAAATATAGCTGTAAAGTTTCTTATGAAACATAATTTTTCAATATTAGATCGAAATTATACAAAAAAATGGGGTGAAATAGACATTATTGCTGAAAAAGTTAAGAAATTATATTTTATTGAAGTTAAAAGTGTTTCGCGTGAAACTTTAGACAATGTTTTTGATGAAACATCTGCATATAAACCAGAAGACAATATGCACCCCTTTAAATTAAAACGCTTATCACGGACAATTCAAACTTATCTCCTATCTAAAAAGGTTGGAGGCGAAAGGGAATGGCAAGTAGATTTGTTGGTTGTATATTTGGATTTAAAAAACAAAAAAGCTAGGGTAAAAGTCGTCAAAGATATAATTCTGTGATATAATCGCCAAATAGTTTTTTATCAAAAAAGTGTTTATTTCGGGCCGTAGTATACCGGTAGTACAAGTGCTTTGGGAGCATTTAGACTGGGTTCAATTCCCAGCGGCCCGACCAATTAAAAAATCATGAACAGAACTTCATTTCATATTTTAAGAGTTGGGCTTGCTATAACTTTTTTATGGATTGGCATTTTAATTTTTAAACAGCCTGAAGCTTGGGGAGGGTATATAACACCTTGGGCTGCAAGATTGCTACCTATGCCGATTGAGCAAGCCATGATGGGAACAGCTGCTTTAGATATTGTGATTGGCATTCTGCTCTTAATTGATTCTTTTGTATGGCTTGCAGCCTTAGTGGGAACGTTACATTTAATTATTGTTCTGGCAGTAAGCGGCATCACCGATATAACGGTCAGAGATATCGGAATTTTAGCAGCAACTATAGCTCTTATGGCGGATTCTTTGCCCTCAACTTTTATTGACAAAATGAAGTCATGGCAAAAAAAGCAGAGTGGCTCGCCGTAAAAATTAGTTTTTTATTATTAATTTTTAACTTAAAACAATATGAACAAAACATTTATCACCATTTTAATTTTAGTTATTGTTATTTTAGGCGGTTACTTCTTGTTAAAACGTACGGAAGTGCAAGCGCCAACTCAAGAAACATCTCAAACACCAGTTATTACGGAGGAGTCTCCGTCGGTTGATCAAAATGTAGCTACGAATATCATCACTTTTACCAGTAGTGGCTACTCTCCAAATCCATTAAATATAAGATCAGGCGATATAGTTACTTTTAAAAATGAGAGTTCGGTAAATATGTGGACTGCCTCAGGAATGCACCCAACTCATATAGTTTATAGTGGCACATCTTTGTCAGAACATTGCCCAGATAAGACAAACGTTACCTTTGATGCTTGCCAGGGAATTCCTCCGGGCGCATCATGGTCATTTAAGTTTGAAAAGATTGGATCTTGGGGTTACCATGATCACTTGCATCCTACTTTCTTCGGGAAGATTATTGTTGAATAACTCTTAAATTATATTTATTGATTGATAGAATAAATATGAGCATTGTTTTTAATGCTCTTTTGAGGTATAAATTTATCTAGGTTTACTTGGCGGGATTAGTTTAATGGTAAAACGTCAGTTTTCCAAACTGAGGTTGGGAGTTCGATTCTCCCATCCCGCACCAATACAGAACTCAACGGCTTTTTCAAAGCCAGAAGGTGGGACGCGCGAAGCGCGTCCCACTGATTTCCCCCCATTTTTCCAAACGAATTCAGAATTTTTGGCGGGATTTTAAAAAGTTTTTTATGAGAAGTAAAAAAGACTTGAGTGTATACTATGCTTAAAAAAATGCTACTATTGGATAGTAAGGGGATTATTGTTTTTCTGGCTAGGAGTTTTTTGCGTAAATGATTAAAGATATTAATATTAATCACTTTTTATAAAATATATGAATCAAGAATTAAAAAATAAGATAATGGAAATTCTTTTGAAAGAAAATAAAAAGGAATATGTGTGTCATATTCAGTATGTAGTTAAAATTGGTTTAGAGCTCGCAGAGGAAAATAAGGTTGATCCAAACATAGTTGAAATAGCTTGCTTGTTGCACGATATAGGTAGAGATAAAGAATTGCCCGGTGAACACCATAGCCAAACCGGCAAAAGAATCGCAGAAGAAATCTTAAAAGATTCTCTTCTTAGTCAAGAACAACAAAAAAAAATAGTTCAGTGTATTTTGGCTCATGGTTTCGATGATACCCCTCTCTCGACAGAAGAACAAATTGTTCGTTCTGCTGACGCAGGTTCAAAAGTAGAATACCACGAAGCTTTTATGCTTATGTGTAAAAAAATAACCTATGAAGAACGTCTGGCTTGGGGGAATAAATACCTCCAAAAAGGATTTGAAAAAATTTCAATACAATCATATAAAGAAAAAGTTGAGCAAAAATACACTGCAATAAATGCGATATATCAAAAAATATTAAGCATGATTTAATTATGAACGAAACACATAGAGGAAAATTTATAAGCATACACGGCATTGATGGAACTGGAAAAACAACCACCACCCAAGAGGTTGTTAGAAAATTATCTGAAGATGGTATTCCGGTAATAAATTATGATACACATAAAGAGACAATAAATAATCCTCACGAACAAGCTAAAAATAAAATTGATAGATCAGGTTCTTTGGAGGAAAAACTCGCTGTCTACCTAGAATCCATGATGTTCCATAGTGCAGAAATTGACAGACTATTATCTCAAGGTTTTCATGTTGTAAAAAGTAGATATCTTGACGATATCAAAGCTCATTTTTCACAGTTAGGAATTCCTAAAGAAAAAGTTAAAGAGTTTGAATTGAAATTTCCAATGGTGCAACCAGACCTGAAGGTGATTCTAATATTAGATGAAACTGAGCGTCGTAAAAGAATAGATATGAGGGGTATTTTAGATGATAGAGATGTGGAAGAAAAAACATCAGAAACACGATTGGGGTTTTTGGAAGACTATTTATTTAAGGCAGCTAAAGAAGCGCCAGTTGGTTCGGTTTTGCACATAGATACCAGTATGAATTCTGTAAACGAAGTTGTAAAAAAAATCGTTGATCATCTACTTAAAGATTTATAAACAATATGAAAGAAGGATTTGATACAAAAAAATATTTAGAAAAACAGACCGAGAAATTTCAAGAAGCCCTAAATGAAAGGAAGGGAAATCCTGCATTTTTAGAATTTGGTGGCAAGCCATTTTCAGATCATCATGCCGAAAGAGTTTTGCCCGGATATGACATAGAGTGTAAAGCTGAAATTTTACGAGAAACAGTAAAATTGGCGGATGTGGTTATGGTGGTTAATTCACTTGATATTTTAATGAAACCAGACGGAAGAAAACCGCAAGGTAGAATAGGAGGTGACTCAGGATTAATATATGATAAAGAGACAATCCGAATTATTAATGACGCTCATGATCGCCAAATTCCAATAGATAAAGTTGTGTTGGCTGTTACGCCCGATGAAATGAGTTCTGACAACAAGAGACGAATCGACATTTTTAGAAAAGATCTTGAAAGGATTAATGTTAAGTTGCTTACACATTATGGAATCAAAAATTACCCTAGCCCTAAAATATTTGAGAATGGGAAAAACCCGTTTGAAAACAATGATGCTGTAAGAATTGGTGATGGCAATCTGGTCGTTGTAAGTCCAGGTGGTGGAAGTGGAAAGTTTGGAGTTTTGTTGTCTGAAATGTATAGATCTTTAATTGCTGGTCAAACTCCTAATTATGTTAAATTTGAAACATTTCCTATATATCAACTCCAAGCAGATCACGCTTTGAATCTTGCTTTTGAAGCAGCGACTGCAGACTTGGGAAATAAAGTGACTGATATTAGAAAAGATGAACTAATTGACGCACAAAATTTTAGGTCAAGCTATGATAAAGATATAGAAAATTTTGCTCTTTTAACAAAGATGTTTGATGTGTTTGGGAAAACTAAAGAACTCTCTCACGTGAAAGACCCTGTGGATATGGGAATAAATAGAATAATTGATGGTATAACTGATATGGAGTCCGTAACAGAGGCTTGTCGTCAAGAAATTATTGCAAGAATATTGAGATATCAAAAAGAAGTTGGATCTGGAATGGAGGAACTAAAAACGGTTGAAATAGCACAAGAGGTGCTGGGAAAATTTGATAGAATTTATCAAATAAAGATTTAGATATTGAAAGAAGAATAGTAATTTTTACAATTCAGGTATTTCAGCTATATTTGTTTTTCAAATCATAAAAAACTTTTTAAAATCCCGCCAAAAAATCAGGAAGCACGCGAAGCAAATTTTGCGAAATACTTTCCCCCAAACCCCCAGCATTTCGCAAAATTTCGTTCGCATTCCGCATTTCTGCACTCCGCCTCCTTTGCTCCAAAAACATTGTGGCGGAGTTGCAGAGCGTTTTCCCGCACTTCTGCTTTAGCGCGCGGGGAACGCTACGATACTTTATTTTGAAAATAGGTTCTAACTTGGTACAATAAAGACACAGGGTAATGGGTGGCGAGCAAACTGCTTTGCTCGTGTGGGAGAATCGCAAGGCTTTTCTACACGAACATAGTGAGCGGAAAAGCACCTGGCTATGGTTGCTTTAACTTATATTGAGTGATCACAAAACTCGTCGCAGATGCAGTTTTGTAAAACTATTTCGCCCAACTCCAGTCAGTACCTGGATTTCTAGCGTTGAAAACTTCAAAATGAAGATGCGGCCCGGTAGAGCGTCCAGTAGAACCTACGTAACCAATAATTTCTCCTCGAGAAACTTCCGCTCCACTGCTTGTGCCAAGTTTTGTCATGTGCGCATAGAGAGTTTTTGTTCCATTAGCATGTTGTATAATGACCATAGTACCATAACCTCCGCTCCAACCAGTTTTTGCTATGAGCACAACTCCGGAGGCAGAAGCATAGATAGGTGTACCCTTGGGAGCGCCAATATCTATGCCTCGGTTTCCTGGACCATGAAGCCCTTGAGTCTTGCGCCCAGTCGGTAGAGGATTGATAAAGTATCCAGCAAGATTTTGTATTGGGTGAATATCATAATAGTTTTTGTCCCTAGAAACTGCAGAGCTGAGATTTGATGCGGGTTTATCACCCCCTTCGTCAGCCATTTCGCCACCAGGAATCATAAGTTCGTCACCAATCGCAAGTTTTATATCTTGAGTAATTCCGTTATAGAGGACAATATCACTAACATCCACTTTATACAGTTTTGCAATACTTTGCAGTGTTTGTCCTTTAGTAATAGTGTGTTCAAGACCGGAAATGGGTAAGATAAAAAGAACATCGCCGATCACAAGTTTTTCCCCTTTTTTCATGTCATTCGCCACAAGAATTGTATTAACAGAAACGCCAAACATATCAGCTATCTGTGAAATAGAATCTCCTTTTCTAACTACATAAACACTTACTTCGTCAGAAAAGTAATCCAAGATGCTAGGAGAGACCCCCAAGGAGCTGGTTTGGGGAAGAAGTGCGTTGTCGGAAATAATGTTCACTTCGCTATTGATATCAATTTGATTGCTTTTTGTTTTATCATCTTTTCCGTCTTTAAAAGTCGCAATAGACAAAACATTCGCCTGAAGAAGATTCATGGTTTGCGAATTTTGATCAGAACTATTTTCTTCTGTGTCTGCGTAAGCTTCGCCACCGAAAATCGAGGAGAATAATCCTGCCTGTGCTTCTAGAGGGGTAGATAACAACAAAAATGCCCCGAAAAACAGGAAAAAAGCTAGAATAGAGTTATGTATTTTAATTGGAGATTTTATAAAACAAATGAATACCGCAAGAATTCCTTTTCGGCCCTTTAAAATAAGGGTAGAATCACAGGACGACCATTATAGTACTGCAAACAAAGGTTCTCACGATGGTTACTGTCGTCTCCGTCTTTCAGTCAGCTTGTACCATGCTTCTTCCCAGAACTTTACCCGAACACTAATATTTCTAGCATCTGGGTACCCTCACAAGATAGCCTAAAATGGGTCAAAAGTCAATCGGGTGTCAACCTGATTGGGGAAAACTATTTTGAGTAAAAAATAGACAAAA
>MFUJ01000026.1 GCA_001785675.1 Candidatus Nomurabacteria bacterium RIFCSPHIGHO2_12_FULL_37_29
CTCATTTGTGATAAATGTTAAGTCTGAATTTTTGGCGATTTCCTTTTTCATAGTTTTATTTTTCGCTCTCTAAACGAGCCTTGAGCAAAAAGATTGTCTCTGTCCGAAGCTTCGCTCGGGCCCAATCTTTTTGCGACTCGGTAAGAGACTCTCCTAAGCCAACCAAAATATTCCGGTTATCCAGCTTTTCTAATTGCTCCGCGGTTATTTGCAATATTTCTTTGAACGATTTGCCTGAACGTTGTTCAACGATTTCTTTGTTGATCGGCCAGTTATTTTTCAGGAAAAACCAGACATCATAGATATCACGACTGGTTTTGCCGACCCGTTCGTGCATCGCCATCAATTTGTGGGCGAACATGTCCTCTCGAACCATTACCAACATGGAAATGCCGAGTAATGTTTTTAAGTCGTATTCTGAACCGAAATCTCTGCGGTTAACTTCCACTTTGATATTCTGAGATTTGGTGTCGTAGGAAATTATATTTATCAAATTAAACCGCTTTATTCGGGAATCAGCTATCTTTCCGTAAGTAGCTACAATTTTCTGAATTTTATCAAACACAATCTGTTCCTTACTCTCGTCCAACAAATCAAAATCCAAATCAACCGAGTCACGACTCAAGTCGTAAAATAAGAGAGCGGCGGTACCACCTTTAAAACCTAAGTGCGGCGCGATCGACGCATCTGAATATATGTCTTTAAGAATCTGAAGCAGGATATTTTTATGTTTTGAGTAATCCAATGTCATATTTTTGTACTTTTATATCTTTGATATAAAAGGTTCGTTCGCAGAAAATGAAAATTAATTTTCGCTTTCTGCTCGCTGCCTTTTATAATGTTCGAAATATTCTTTGACTTTTTTCTCCATTCTCTTGTTGTGGTAAATGGGTAATATTTCAAAAACTTTATCCCAATCCAACACATCCAAGTGATCGAAATGATAGTCTTTGCTAATATAAATTCTATCCAAAAAAGCGCGTTCCTTACTGGCGATGGAACAGGCCTCGGCGTGTTCAATGCCAGTCGTATTGCTTAAGACGTAATCTTTCATGCGGATAAAAGAAATTTTTTGTCCAGAAATTTCAATCTCCCGGGTCACATATGATGCGACAAAAATAGAATCGTAGTATTGGAAATTTATTCCGGCACGAGTTAAGACCGTCTCGAAGCTGATATAGGAAGGTGTGTAAATCCTTGTCGCTAATTCAAAGCGATCGTAATTTTTATCTTTGGCATATATTCCGCGCCGAACTCTGATTAATTTTCCGGCCTTAACATATTTAATTAATCGGCTGGTTACGGTTTGCTCTTTTTCTTCTCCCCACAACAAAGCCACGTCTTTTGTCGAAAAGACAGCTCGGGGAGATCGCAATAAGACCTCTAAATATTCACCTTTGGTGGGTTTTTTATCCATATATAGACTGGAATAAGCCTTAAAGGTTTGTTCCAGTTAAATTATATACTATATCCAAAATAAGTACACGGGCTTGGGAGAATAGGTAAATTACTACTAAACAAGCAAATTGTAAAAATAGTGAGAAAAGAGCGTGTTTATGGGGTTTTTTATGGTAATTTTTTTAATTAAGTTGCTTTTTCTCAAAAAAAAGCGATTTTGAGCGCCCCGCGCGGAATCGCTCCGCGATTATACGGAGCAGGTTGGCTCGCCTGTCTGCCGAATGGCGAAACGTAGAGGCGGTTACATTCAATAATGAGTTAAGAGTGTTTAAATTTGCCGAGGAGATAATGGATAATTGAGGCAAGAATCGTCCAATAGAAAATGAGATAGATACCAATAAATGGGGGTGGCGGATCATCCCGCAAAAAATCGGTAGAAAGCAACAAGGGCCCTATTAAAACAACTTTTATAGGTAATATAATTGTTGATACGTCATTCTTCCATGGCTTCGGTGACGCCGTCCCCAGGAAAGAGTCTGGGTGCTTAGGGAATCCTCGGGGTCCTGTTGATCCCAAAAGCGAAGTAGTAATAAAAAGAAAGACGAACCCAGAAATGAGGAAGAAGATAACGAATCTTATCCTTGAAATGTTCATACACTCTGAATTATATCGCTTTTTTCTGTTTTGAAAAAATTGGCGGCTTAATTCTTTTTAACGTCAGCAAAAATCATTTTAACTATTTCAGGAAACTTGGCAATGTTGAAATGCCCGCCCTTGCTCTTATAAACAATCGAGTGTGCTCTTTGAAATTTTTTCTTGTATTTATCGGCGTGAGAAGCAGGTACAACATCGTCGTCTTTTGAAAATAGTAAATGGAGATTTTTGCAGTTTTTCTCGACCAACGATAAATCACTTTTCAGCTTGAATCCACCCACTAAATCCTCGGCTGGTAGGCTGTTATCAAAAGGCGGACAAACCAAATACACCGATAGGGCTTTTTTGCGTAGTTTATTTTCAGAAAGATATTTTACGAGAAAAACACCACAAAGTGAAGAACCTACCAAAATATATTTACCTTTCAAAAGAGTCAAATACCGTTTGAAAAATATTTTCCAATCTCTATATTTTGCATTGTCTTGCAGGGGCATTCGAGGCGTGATTATTTCAAATCTCTTCCCTAAACTTTTTTCCAGATAATCTCCGCTCCAATAAATCTTTTTCTTGCTCGAAATTTTCTTGGTTTTTAGATAATGTAAATAGTCCTTTTCATTTTTGAAGGTCATTCCACCATGAACTATAAGAATTTGAATTTTCATTCTTTTGTTTTTCATATAAAATTTTTTTCTTGTAGCTAAACTTTAACACAAAACAAACCACCTCACACCCTTACATTCTTAAGTTTGTAAGGATGTTGTTAAGTGTTTTGGAATGATTTTAGAAATTGTACAAAAACCCTTCCGTAAGGAGAAAGTGAGTGTTCTACAAATTTCCCTTTATAATCTTTATTAATAAGACCAGCTAGATAGAGACGACGAGTATGCTCCCCTAGAGTTTTTTCATTAGCGTTGAGTGTTTCAACTATATCTTCAAGTGTGATAAGCCCACGTTCAGCTACCAAGAGCAGAATCGCAATTCGATGGTGATTAGCTACACCCTTAAGATGTCTCTCCATCTGCTTGGCTGTTTTGGCCTTTTTCATATACTCATCATTATAAATTATAAACAATACACCAACATTCTCAAGTATGTAGGGATGTTGTGTCATGGTGAGATAGGATTTTATATTTGTCTTGATTAAGATTGGTTTTTTGTTATGATTTTTTAATCAGATTAATTTAGAGCCCCCAGCTCCGCGATAGCTCAGCTGGTAGAGCGCCTCCCTGTTAAGGAGGATGTCCCAGGTTCGATCCCTGGTCGCGGAGCTGAGGGCTTTATATGCTTTAATCAAGAACGAGCCGTAGCCCCTTTGGGGCTACGGCTCGGTAATCTGCGGCTACTTGAGCAGGAACCTGTTTTCTCGAAGACTTCTCGACAAGTTCCGGCAGGTCACGGTCCAGACAGGGAAGTTCCTCGAGATCCTCCTGAAGAGCGTCTTCCTCTTTTTGTCTTTGGAGTAAAGACTTGCTCCTCTGTAGAAGGATCCGCCTAGGCCTCCGTACCATCTTACATCGTGCCTGTACCTCATCTGATCCTGGAAAAATCCCGCGAGGAGAAGACTTTGGGCGCCGGCATTCTCAAGAAGCACCGGATCCCTCAGTCCTCCTTGACCCAAGACAAAGTTATCAAAGAATTCTGATAAGTTTGCCATAGGCGGCAAGGACGTCATGCTGTGGCGGGACGTCTGGGCGTAGCTTGCCAAGACACTCGCCACGTAGATGGTTTCAGCATCTACTACTCTCTCTGTTAAAACTTCCTCCTTGAGGTTGACGTAGAAGAAATTCAAGGCGGTCAGTGAGCTGACTTCAAGGAGCTCTTGGAAATTCATTAGTGGACCTCCTGTACGTGTCTATTATGAATTCTAGGTTTGTCCAATAAAGATTGCAAGGTATACTTCATGTTATGAAAAAACCGATAAAATTTTTCAAATTATCATTTTTTAAATTTCTCGACGTCAGTGGAATACTCTTGGGCTTATTCCTGTCTTTTTTAGGACTATTTTCTGTTATGGGCAGAGATATACCAGGATGGCTCGGCTGGGTTGTAATGGCTATTGGTATCTGCGCCTTTCTCTTGCACCTCGGCCATTATTTTAATTTGAAGTATATGCGCTGGCTTTTTGGCGATAATTATTTTATACAAAAATAATATTGTTCAGATAAACGAGATGTGATATTATTACACTTATGAACATGCGACATTTATTAAAAGTCACTTCGGTATGGATTAGTATTGTTTATATAATTTGTTTCGCAGGTGTAGCGTTACTTCCTGGCATTCGCCCCGGATTCATGCGATATGGACTGCACATGGGTATTGATATGGGACAGAATATACTGACATTCAGCACCTTCGTTTCAGGACTGATTATATGGAACATTATTGCACTCTTAGCGGTTGGATTTTTCACATTTCTCTATAACGCTATAAAACAGTAAAAATTCTATGACTAAAGAAGTGGTAATTTCAGTTCTGGTGGGTTTAATTTTGGGTATTCTAATTGCACCGATATTTGCACCTGTGATGCCATGGAGTGGACAGATGATGAATAGCAATCAGGTGATGGGTCAGATTGATTCTCACTTTATCGAACAAATGATACCCCATCACGAGGATGCGATAACTATGGCAAATCTAGCCTTAACACGTGCAGAACATCCGGAAATCAAGACTCTCTCTACTGACATCATAAAAGCACAAACAGAAGAAATTACTCAGATGAAGAAGTGGTATAAAACTTGGTTTGGAAATGAGGCGCCAGATTTAAATTTTTCAATGGGACACGGCATGGGAATAATGATGCATGGAGGGATACTGGGTAATGAGACAGACGTTGAGGCTCTTGAGAATGCCAAACTGTTTGATAAAGAATTTATTGAACAGATGATTCCCCATCATCAAATGGCAGTAGTGATGGGACAGATGCTTTTATACTCAACAAGCCGATCAGAAATGAAGCAACTTGCAGAAAACATAATTTCAGCCCAAACAAAGGAAATAAATCAGATGAGGGAGTGGTATAACGCTTGGTATAAGAACTAGTTACCACTAAAAGTGTCACGTATGATAGAATCAGAGTAAGTTATAAGTTAATCAAATACTTATACTTATGAGTCAGAAAGCGTTTTATGCGACAACAGGAACAATTTTCCTGATTATCGCTGTGCTTCATTTGTTAAGGATCCTTAACAGTTGGCCGGCCACTATCAGTAGCTTTGTTGTACCTATATGGGCAAGCTGGGTAGCGGTAGTTATCGCCGGATATCTCTCATACCAAGGATTGAAGAGGAGGTAAGAAGCTGTACACACTTCATCAACAGCATATCCCCTGAATTGTTCGAAAAATGGATTTGACATTTACAAATGTCGTAAGAAGATTATGTTAGGTCTAGCTTTGAGAGGAGGTTCCTTAAACAACATAATTAAAGGGTCTCAAACCATTGAAGTTATGAGCTTCAAACAGAGATAACCCAAAAAAATAATTAAAAGTGGAACTCTCCTTGATACGGAGCAGGCCGCGAAATGAAAATCCCCTATTTAGGGGATTTTCATTTCCATTATGTTAGAATGAGCTATATGAGAAAGATTGTTATTATTATCGTCGTCATCGGTGCCTTAGCTATCCTCTACGCCATGCGTGACAGTTCTCCAGTAAAAGATGGTGGCGCCACGCCAATCGAAACCAGCAACTTCCGCCCTGACCCATCGAATGGCACATTTGTCGTTGATGGTGAATCAGTCACCCTCTCTTCGGGTAGAAACGAGACCAAGATTGCCCCAAACAGCGCTGTGGTAGAAGAAACAGTGCTTCTGGATAAATTTGCCTACGGTGACGTTAACTCGGACAACAAGGTAGATACTGCTCTCCTTCTGGCGCGCTATGGAGGCGGTTCTGGAACGTTCATATACGTAGCCGTTTTTGTCTCCGGACCTGTCACCTACAGAGGTTCAGATGCTATCTTTATTGGAGATCGAATCTCACCACAATCTATTTCTATAAATAACGGAGTAGTCACCGTAGATTACCTAGACCGAGAACCTGATAAAGCGTTTGCCGCCGAACCAACTATCCCAACGTCGAAACAGTTTATTTACAAAAACGGAGAATTTGT
>MFUJ01000027.1:0-3016 GCA_001785675.1 Candidatus Nomurabacteria bacterium RIFCSPHIGHO2_12_FULL_37_29
TAGAACTGGTTTTTCCAAGGCGCCCACTTCCGATACTTTACTATTTATTAACGCTCACGACCTAAATACAGATCTGGATTCACATACCGGACTTATTTCAGCTGGTTCATACCAACTAGGTAAAAACGGTTTTCTAGTTTCTGAAGATTCTGTATATGGGGCCGGTTATGCGCCAAACCAAAAAAATACTATTCAGATTGGTAACGATACCACAAACTTTGGTTTTAGAAATGCTACGGGTGCCTTAATAGGGGATGCTTCCATAGAGCGATGGGCAGGAACCAATCCAACTGGAGATTCACAAAGTAGATATATGTATGCTTCAGTAAATTTGACCGGAACCTATAAATCTACCGCTAATGCTACACGTGTACTTCGCCAGTATGTGCATTTCAAAAAACCCACTGCTACAGATTTTGTGGTTATTTATGACGATGTGGCTTTAAGCGCGGGGAATGCCATTAAAGCCTTTATGCATTTCCAAAATCCTACAAATACCATTCTTGATAGTATAAATAAAACCGTAGTTTCAACAGGAAGTAGCAGACGGGTAAATAGTAAAGTGTTGTCTCCGGCGGGCAATGTAATTATTACAACAGATAACGCAAGTGGAACCTACACCGGTGGTGCGGGCAAAACTTACAGGACTACAATTTGTCCAAGTACTGATAGTACAACTTGTTCTACTCAAGCAACTAGCTTAGAGTCCTTTACTATTCATCAACCCCTTGCAAACACTACAGATGCCTTACCTTCTATTGGTTTAGTTTCTACTGACGCAAATTCTGCAGGTATTGAAATTGGAGGTGCTGATCCTAAGGTGGCCGTCTTTGCAAAATCTGGTGTAGATAAAAATACAGTAGCGTTTACGACAACTCATTCTAGTACAGCACAATATTTAGTAGCGGGTTTGGTACCTGGAAGGTATGATATTAAGAAAGATAATGTTGATCTATTATCTAATATTCTTGTAGATTTCTCTGATAACAGTTTATATTTTGAATCAACGAAGGGTGCTTTCCAAGTATTTATAGTTGGTGCACCATTACCTCCTCCTGTTAGTATTCCAGAAGTGGTATTACCTGTAATCTCTGGTATAGCAACTTCTTCCGTTGGAACTTCAACAGCCACAATCACATGGAACACAGATGTAAACACAGACACTCAAGTTGAGTATGGTCTCACTACAGGCTATGGATCCTCATCAAATCTTAAAGATACATCTATAAAGGTTACATCTCACTCTGTGGTGCTTTCTAGTCTGTCTCCAAATACTACTTATAACTTTAGGGTTAAATCTAGGGATGCCGCTAATAATATAGCAAATTCAAGTAATCAAATATTTATCACTCTACCAGTCGGCTCTACTACCATTAGTACAAAGTTTAGAGCAGGTGATAGAGTACAAACTACTTCAAATCTAAACGTCAGATCAACAGCATCACCCACTGGTACTCTGCTTGGTACTCAATCTATTGGTAATTTAGGAACGATCCTGGGTGGTCCTACAAATAACGGAGGATTTAATTGGTGGAATGTAAATTATGATTCTGGCGTAGATGGTTGGTCTGTAGAAGATTATCTGCAAGTTAATGGTACAAGCATTACTCCACCATCTTCGGACACTACTGTACCAGTCATATCTTCCATAAATACTTCTATCGATACATCTACCGTGACAATTACATGGTCTACCAATGAACTTTCTGATACCCAAGTAGAATACGGTCTTACTAGTAGTTATGGATCAGTCTCTGTTTTGACGGATTCTACAACAAAAGTTAATTCTCATACTATTATTCTTAATAATCTTATTCCAGCAACTACCTATAACTTCAGAGTAAAATCAAAAGATGCGGCAGGGAATTTAGCTAGTTCTTCAAATCAAACCTTTACCACTCAAGCTCCACCTTCTTCTCCATTGGCGGCTGTCATCTCAAACATAAAAGTATCTAGTATTACCAATACTTCAGTTAATATATCGTGGACTACCAGTAAAATCGCTTCTTCCCAGGTACTTTACGGATTAATTGATTCTGTAAATTTTAAAACTACAGAAGTGAATATTGCATTAGGAGCAACAAATCACTCTGTAAATCTTACTGACTTAATACCTTGTTCTAAATACAGATTCAGAGTACGTTCTTCTATAACAAACCTAGAGTCTCTTGGGGCAGTCGGCACTTTCGCAACTTCAGGCTGTACCGCTAATGCTCCTATTCTGGATGAATCAACAAAAGAAATTTCTAGGACTTTAGGAGGTGAACTTTCTCTTGTTTCTGGATTAAATAATATGAAGATTACTATTCCTTCCAACTCTATTACACCTTCCTCTTCATTCTTCCAACTGCAGTCTCTTTCTAGAAATGAATTTATTACTTCTATAACAGCGCCTGGTAGTAAAAGATATTCCCTAGCTCCTGTTTATCACATAGCAGCTTTCAATTCTCCAACATCTACAATTTCAACCTTCGCACAACCAATTACAATTACATTCACTTACACCGATTCCGACATAGAAGGTATAAATGAATCCACCTTAAAACTATATCGTTATGATGGAAGTTCATGGTACGAACTTTCTGGTTGTAGTGTTAATGTCTCAACCAATAACATAACTTGTACATCAAGCGGATTTTCTGAAATTGTACTCATAGGAGATGCTTCTACCACAACTGCTTCTGGCAGTAGTTCTTCTGGCACCCCTACATCTGGAGGTTCTAGCGCGGGTGGAAGCTCGTATTCTTCTGATTCTTCATCGACATCTGGAGGTGGAACTTCTTCTACGGGAAGCTCACAGTCTTCACAAAGCTCTGGCGGACAGGTCAAATTGACTATGTCTCTATACCGAGGCCTAAAAGGTGCAGATATCATAACCCTCCAAAACTTCCTAATCTCACAATCTCTTCTAACACCAAACTCTACCACAGGCTATTTTGGTCCACTCACCGAAGCAGCAGTCAAAGCGTTCCAAGTTAAGTATGGAATCGTAACTTCAGGCACTCCTTCAACAACT
>MFUJ01000027.1:3151-7189 GCA_001785675.1 Candidatus Nomurabacteria bacterium RIFCSPHIGHO2_12_FULL_37_29
AGAAGGACTACTTTCTTCCGACTCCAACACTGGATACTTCGGACCTCTTACCGAAGCAGCAGTCAAAGCGTTCCAAGTTAAGTATGGAATCGTAACTTCAGGCACTCCTTCAACAACTGGCTATGGATCAATTGGTCCCAGAACAAGAGCCAAGATAAATGAGATGGTAGGGAACTTGTAGTTTTCCTTTGTGGTGCCCTCAGTAGGAATCGAACCTACATTTTAACTTCCGCAAAGTTATGTCCTATCCGTTGGACGATGGGGGCAGGCTTGCTTCGATACATTAAAAATCGATCGAAACTACATTAGATTATCAGTTTTTTACAAAAAGTCTACTAAAATCCTAAGAATTCCATTATTTTTTCAGATGGATGTTCTTTCATTGTTTCTTCCACAACGTTTTTAGAAATCATAATAGAATGAATTTCTTCCGCCAGATTATCCTCTATGGGTATTGCAATAGTGGGCATAACTAACCTTTCAGACTTTATAAAGAGTATGGATTTTACTTCAGGCAAGTCCATTGATTGTTCCTTTTTTTGTACCCAGAAGGATTTTATATTTTCATAAGGGTAAAGGCGATTTTTAATTTTTAACCCCCGATTATTTAATTCATACAAAACTTCCTCCGGTTTCTTTTTTGCAAAAAATCCGAGCAAGATACCAGAGAGAACAATAAGTGTAGCAAAAAAGTAGTTAGAATAAATAACTGCTGTTGCTCCGCTGGCAAAAACAATAACACCGAGTGCCCAGAACCAGTCAGCACCCCGTTCTTTCTCTTCATATTCCAAAGCAGACCACTCCAATTTTTCCATATATGAATTTTAACACAGAGTAGGGGATTTTAGCAAAGTGATGTAATATAAATATATATTATTAAAATGCCTAATTCACTTACCCTTATCGTTTTTGGAGCGACTGGAGATTTATATCAAAATAAACTTTCTCTTGCTCTATTTAACTTATTTTCTTTGGGCTTTTTGCCCCCGAAATTTAAAATAATTGGATTTACTCGCAGACCTTTGACGGATTTGGAATTTCAAAACTTTACCAGGGATGCAATTATGGGCCATCTTCATAATGTTTCAGCGAGCCAAGGAAAAAATCTTGATGATTTTCTAAAGCATTTGAAATACATACAGGGAAATTTAGAAGTTCTTGAAGATTTTAAAGAACTAAATAGAAAACTTGCAACAGCAGATGAACAACAGGGAATTTGCACAAATAAATTATTTTATCTAGCTGTGCCCCCTTCGCTCTATGAAGTTATATTTAAGAATATTTCTAGGGCGGGTCTTACTATTCCTTGCGCACCGGGGGTAAAAGAAAAAAAAACAGCATGGACCAGAGTTCTTGTGGAGAAACCATTTGGCAAAGATATTTTGGAAGCAAAACGGCTTGATCGTATGCTCGGAGAACTTTTTGATGAAATACAAATATTTCGTATTGATCATTATCTCGCAAAGAAAACCCTGCAAGATATCATCTCCTTTCGTTTCCCAGATGGGATGTTTGAATCACTTTGGAATGGTAAAAATATAGAAACTATTCGCATAGTTTTCCATGAAGAAAATACGGTTTTTAATCGCGGAAATTTCTATGATGGCATAGGAGCATTACGAGATGTTGGTCAGAATCATATGCTACAAATGCTTGCTTTGATTGCGATGGAAAACCCGATCAAGATAAGTAAAGAGAAGATTCATAATGCTCGTAGTGCCGTACTTCAAAAAATTTCTTTACTTACTAAAGGCGTTAATACTAAAATAGTACGTGGACAATATAAAGGATATTTAGAAGAAAAAAATGTTGAAATAAATTCAAAAACAGAGACATTTTTCCGTCTATCTCTTAGTGTGGACAACAAACGCTGGCGAGGTGTTCGTTTTGAATTAGAAGCTGGGAAAGCCCTAGATAAGTCAGAAGTTTTGATTGAAGTATATTTTAGAAAGACAAATGCACGTCTCACATTTTTTGTTTCTTCAGACAAAAGAGTATTGTATGATGCCTACGAAAAAGTTTTTTATGATTGTATATTGGGTGATCAAACTATTTTCGTAAGTACAAAAGAAATAATGTCCGAGTGGGCATTGGTAACAAATATTATTAAAAAATGGCAAAAAGTGCCGTTAGTAATTTATCCGAAAGGAACTCCTGGGGCAGATATATGAAAATCATAGATATATCATTACCTTTAAATAACAATACGCCCATATACCCGGAGAATGTTCCATTTACTGTCAGTATTCATCGTGCCATGCCGGAGTATGCTACTCAACTTTCATCCATTACTTTTGGCTCTCATACAGGAACACACATTGATGCGCCGGGGCATGCCATAGAGGGAGCATTTATGATAGACAAAATTCCACTTCAAAATTTTATTGGATCATGTCGTGTTCTCGATTTTTCAGATTCTCTTAAATATCTTGGCGAAGCAGTGACCGAGCCACTATTAAAAAATAAAAATATAAAAAGAGGAGAGCGTATTCTTTTGAAAACCAGAAATTCACTTCGAGGTTTTAAAGAATTTTATGATGATTATGTGTATTTAGACGGAGATGCGGCGGACTATCTTGCAAATTTGGCAGTCACGCTTGTCGGCATCGATGCTTTGTCTATAAAAAAAAGAAGGGGATCTGATCACCGCCCGCATGTTTCATTGTTGGCAAAGAATATTCCTATTATTGAGGGATTAAACCTAGCTTCAGTGAGTGAAGGGGAATATGAACTAATTGTTTTACCACTCAATCTTACGGGGATGGAAGGTGCACCGGCTCGGGCTGTGCTAATAGAAAAATAATTTAAAATAGAAATTTAAATGGCTTTGATATTAGAGCATTGAAAAGTACATTTAAAAAATAAATAATTGAAACTTATGTCAAAGCTCCTATTGCGTCCTGTACATTAACATAGCCGTCCCTTCTAAGTAATTTCGCTAATTCTTTATTGATAAGCCCAATTTGTTGAGGTCCCATAAAAACCATGCCCGTAATTAACTGAACCAAAGATGCGCCCAGGAGAATTTTTTTGTAAGCATCTTCTGCAGTAAAAACACCACCTACTCCAACTAATATAAATCTTTTATTATATATTTTATATGCATAGTGCAAAACACTATTTGATTTTTCCTCAACTGGTTTGCCACTAAAATTTCCCTTACCCGCTTTTTTAATTTCGTCAGCATTAAAAGCTTTATTAGTCCGGTCTTTTACAAGATTTGAAAAGATTAGTCCACGAATAAAAGAGAAATCATTCGCGACATCCATTAGTTCTTTTGTCTCATTTAGACTTATCTCGAGAGGCATTTTTATAAAGACTGGGCGTTTTAAATCAAGGTCTTCTAAAAGTTCTAGAGCTTGCTTAAGTCCAGTCGGGGATGCTATCTGTTCTTTTAAATTCTGTATGTTTAGCAGATTAGGGCAACTTATATTTAATTCGTAGTAATCAAAATTTTTAAAATTTTCGGCATCTTGGAAACCAGCAACGAGGTCTTTAAGCATGGAATCAAAATTGGGATATGGTTTGTTCGTTGCTCCTATACTTATTCCCTTTGGTGTCTTGTGTGTCTGATTGCTCAGATTTACAAGTACATTTTTAACTCCTTTATTTTTAAAACCTTTATTAACGAGTAGAGAGCGGGATCTCGGCAACCTAGAAAGCATGGGCACAGGATTACCGGCGTATGATTCGTATGTAAGAGTTCCTATTGAGTAAAAACCAAATCCGATGCTTGGCAAAATTTCTACCAAATCGGCATTATAATCAAATCCAGCTGAAAGACCTATTGGGTTTTTGAAATTCAGATTGCATATATTTTGTTCGAGTATTTTATCGTCGTAAGACCAAATTTTTTTAAAGAATTTTTTTACAAATAAATATTTCCCAAATCTATTTCCCATGTGGAGAAAAAATTCATGCACATCGTCTGCCGGGAATAAAAATAGTATTGGTTTTACCAAGTTTACATACAAAAACTGGCTGATTTTACGCATAATGTCAATTATACATTATTAACAAGTAAATACTTTTTAGATT
>MFUJ01000028.1 GCA_001785675.1 Candidatus Nomurabacteria bacterium RIFCSPHIGHO2_12_FULL_37_29
CTGGGATTTTACGGCGAAAACAAAAGCGGATTTTGCCCTGCGGAGCGCGGGCGCAAGCCCGCGCGGAGCAGTCAATTCCGACAAAGTTAGTTTTGGTGCGCGGTGTAGGACTCGAACCTACGACCTTCCCGGTGTAAACGGGTTGCTCTACCAACTGAGCTAACCGCGCAAGATAAATGTAAACGACCTACAAAAACAGCTAACTATACAGAATCCATTTAAAATTAGCATTTTTACAATGATGGGTCAACGATCGACGAAGGAGATTTGAGTATTTGGCTTGATTTCTGCTTTCGTAGAGAAAAATATTCTAGCACCTTTTCAATTCTTTCTTTTTTTATTGTTTCAGCTCGTCCGCCATCGTCATCCACTATTGGAGTAAATTCTTTATTGATTTGCATAAAAAAGTAGTAACCAAAAAAAGAAGCTAAGATAATCGTTATGAAAATAATGCAAACGAACAACTTCCAGTAAAAATTAATATTTAGCCAGAGGCTTTCTTTTTTGAAATTTTGTTCTTTTTTGAAAAACTTTATCATGTTTTTTAATTTACTCCACAAAACTTAAAAGTTTTATTTTAAAAAGACCATTCCACTCCGGAATTTTAACATTTTTGTTATCCGCATCCAGTTCTGTTTGTCTGTGAATCTCTATGGAAATAAATTCAAGTTCGTATGGAGAATTCTCTAGAAGTTTTATAAATTTATAAAGGTTGCTAAAAGTTCCTAATGATTTTACCTGAACCATTAGTCCCGTATGATCTTTTAAGATATTAACAGAGACAAATTCTGCTTTAACACTCACGTCTCCGGCTAATTCATCAATGGTATCCAGAAAAGGCACAATGTCAGAACTTTGCGCGAAATGAGTTTCCAGTTGTATTTTCTCGTCTTCTATGATTTTGATCGAGTAATCAAGCATTTTCATCTCACTGCTTTTCATTGTCTCCTTCTGCCATTCACTCTCTATTGTTTGTGATTCTTTATTATTATTATCTATTACTCCTAAAAAAAAGAAGAAGGTGAATGCAAAAATTACGAGAAATAGAATGGAGAGAAATAACGGTATCTTGGGAAAATTGTTTTGCATATATATTATGAAGGAATTAAATTCAAATAAAATTTAATATCGGATCCTTTTACAAAATTTGAAATCGGTAAATCAACTTGTTTAAAAAGAACGTCATCTTCTAATGCTCGACGAAACAAAAGCAGAATTTCTCTAGAGGGTGCATTCCCTTCTATGCTTACTTTTCTACCTTTTAATGGATCATTTTCGTAAGAAATATCAGTGATTTTAATATTTGACATCTTCTTCAAGATAATAGCATTTATTATTTTTTCAGAAATAATAAATTTATTATCGACAACATGCTCCATCAGATTTAGTTTTTTATTTAAATCTTTAATGACCGCCAGGGTTTGCTGGTCGGTCAGAGGCTCTGGTTTATTTTTTTGGTTTTCTCGTTTCGCATTAACAATATTATGCCTCACAGAAGAAGAAAAATAAGATGGTAGAATGGCGACAAGGGAGAAAAAGGTGATTAGATTCACCATCACCAAAAACAAAAATACAAGTTTATAGTAAAAAACTTTAACCTTTTTTTTCTTTTCTTCTTTTGGAATCAAATTAATCATAAGTTAAATTAATTATTGTCAATATCTCTTAAGGCAAGTCCAAGCGCAGCGGCAAATGAAAGCGCTCGTTTGAAATCTATCTCTGGAATATAATTTTCTGTGTTAACAATGTTAATCCAGACATTTGCCATTTCTACTTTACTCTTCATGCTGACAGAAATATAATCAGAAAGCCCTATTAAGTTAGAATCACCACCACAAAGAATTATCTTTTTAATTGGCGGATTATCTTTACCTTCTTCATCTTTATGAGTATGCCAATATAAAAAGTGCTTTACCAGCTCGTCACGCAAAATAGAAACACTATTTAAAAGTACTGAGAATATTTCTTTATTTGCAGTATTACGCTGAAGACCAAATTCTTTTTTTATTTTTTCTGCTTCTTCAAAACTTATTTTGAAATTCTTTGCAATCATATTGCCGAGCATCACTCCACCTAGATCAAGAGTGGAGGTGAACATTATCACGCCACGAGACATAATGAAAATACCCGTACGTTTTTCTCCAAAATCTACAATCATGTATGTTCCCATGTCTCCCTTTTTAACAACAGCCCTAGAAATTGCCTGTGCTTCAAGCTCAAAAGACTGAACTTTTATTCCAGAATTTTTAAAGATGTTAAGATAACTTTCAATCACGCTTTTCGATATCGTAGCAACTTGCAGTTCTAAACTTTGCGTATCTTCACTGATCAACTCATAATCAAAAATGGCATCTTGTGTTGATATTGGTATATGCTCTTCTAGGGCAAGCTCTATGCTCTCCCGAACATTTACTAATCCTGATTTTTCTAATCGAAGTTTAAAAAGATACACTTGTTCTTCTAAGAGCGAAACACGCACAGATTTTATACCTTCTTCTTTTTTAAGTGACAAGAGAATTTCCTCAATTCCTTTTGCATTTATAATTTTGCCCGATTCAATAATTCCAGAGGGAATAACGCGTTCTCCATGTCGGCCGACACGGATACCATTTTTTGTATTAATAAGTTCTAGAAATTTTACTGACTCATCTGAAATATCTAAACCGAAAGAAGGAGTGGATAAGAATCTGGGTACAGGAAAAAATCTAAGAAAAAATCTATTGAATGAATTCATAGACATACTAATATTATACGATGATCTTGTTTTTTTTGCTATTGTTTTTGATTCTTTTTGTCTAAATATCGCTGCAAGATAAATGCGGCAGCTTTTGCGTCTATCCGGCCAGATTTTATTTGTTTTATATGCGATGTAGAGCGAGAGAAGTGTAAAAATGTATTTTTGTGTTTCCGAGCCGAGAAACCATCAAGAATTTCATTAATCTTTACTTTACTGTGTGCCTGTGAAGGAATTAATGCTCTTTTAGCATTTGGATGCTTCCGCGCCTCAACTGAAGTCAAGAATTCTTTTTGCTTATGAACTGGTAAATTAAATTTCTCTTTCAACTCTAAAATAAAAACTTCAATGCGCGCTGAGAGCGCGTTTAGCTTGCCGGAAAAATCTACTGACTCCCCTATTACAATTTCCGCAATTTTTTTCTTTTCCAAAATCTCGGCAATTTTTTTAAAAGTATTAGAATCATTTAGCACAATCTCTTTGGGAAAAGCCAAACGATTATTTTCATCTGAAATGGCTATACCTATTCTCTTTGTTCCATAATCAATGCCTAAAATTCTTCCGAGAAGTATCATGGATAGATACTAGCATAAAGAGAATTTTTCTGATATCATAATACCTATGTACAATCCATTTTTTACACATGCATTTGTTAATATATTTTTAGTAATAATCGCCCTTTGGACTATCCCTTGGAAGATTTATGCTATATGGACAGCCGTAAAAAATGATCAAAAGAAATGGTTCGTTGCTCTTCTTTTATTAAATACTTTGAGTATTTTGGAAATTTATTATATTTTCCACATCGCAAAGAAAAAGTGGAGTGAGGTGAAAACAGACTTCAAGAGAGCATTGTCATCAGTAAAAAAATAAATATATACACATGGAGGCGTCGCATAGTTGGTCTAGTGCGCTCGTCTTGAAAACGAGAGTCCTGAAAGGGACCGTGAGTTCGAATCTCACCGCCTCCGCCAGTTGGGAAAAAGCAAATTCGCAGAGGTTGCCTCGTCCCGCCGTTGGCGGGACTCGGCTAGGATTTGAAAGGGATTTTTTGGCGAAAAGGAAAAGGATTTATCAATCAAAATATGGTTCGAGCCGATTTGTTTTAGAAATGTTGTCATTTCCGATTTATCCCCACTCTCAAGCAATTTCTCCGCTTGATTCAAGGATTTAACCCAAGCACGAGCCGGTTCGAGCCAAGACACGCCTTTGTCTTCAATTTCGTGAATTTTCTCTTTCAGCTCTACTCTCTGATCGAGCATTTTTTGTTTTTGCCCGGCGTATTCTTCAGACGTAATTACTTCATCGAGGTAAGCAGAAAGCAACTTGTCTAACCTTACTTCAACGTCAGCTAACTCACTTTTGAGATTTTCCACGAATACCTTACTATCCGCTCTTGCTTTCTGCTCGTCCTTGTCCAACTCGCGCAAAACTTTCTCGGTGTTTTGACTCGGCAAAGAAACTTTTTGAAGAAAACTTTTCACTTGTTCTGTTAGTAATTCTTCGCGGACATATTTTTGTGAACACATTTCGCGTTTCTTGGTACAATGATAGTAGTTATGTCCTTTCTGTGTTTCAGCCGTAATCGCACATTTACATTCTCCACAAGTAAGTAGCCCACGAAATGGAAAAGTATTTTCAGCTTTTCTGGTTTTGATATGTCCGCGATCTTTCATCACTTCCTGACATTTATCAAAAAGTTTCTTTGATATTAACGGCTCGTGCGATCCTTGATACGTCTCGCCATTGAATTCAAAGATTCCATAGTAGAAAGTGCTTTTCAAAATTCTCTGGACACAGGAGACTGCTAGAACATTGCCTTTGTAGCTCCGCAGTCCGAGGTCTTTCAACGCTTTCGCAATTTGTTTCAAAGTATATTTTCCAGTGGAGTAAAGTTCAAAACCTTTTCGGACTAGCGGCGCTTTATCTAAATCCACATCAACATCTCTAGTTTTGTGATTGTTCGTGTAGCCAAGCGGGGCAAAGCTAGGCCATATTCCTTTCCGTAGTTTCGCTCTATGTCCACGCTTGATATTTTCGGAAAGATTATCAACGTAGTATTTACTTTGCCCAAAGGCAATGTTCAGCATGAATTTTCCTTGTGGGGTATTTTCAAACCAGTGGGTTGGAAATTTCAAGTCTTTAATCTTTCCTGTGTCCAGTAAGTAGATAATTTGTCCTCCGTCTATGGAATTTCTGGCGAGACGATCCGGATTCCAGGAGAGTATTCCGTCTGCTTTCCCTTCTTCTAAAAATGACAACATTTCTGCGAATTTAATTCGCCCAGGTTCTTTGGCAGTTTGGGCTTCGCAAAGCGAAGCAACAATTTCAAGTTTTTCTTTGGCGGCAAATTCTCGCAATTCCGAAATCTGGGATTCAATGCTTCTGACCTGTCGTTCTTCACTTTCTGTACTTTTCCTCGCATAAATTATGTATTTCATAGTTTTGTAGTTAAAAAATTGATGAAAAAATTTCTTTTGCCCTTCATTGATAAATCCTTTTCCTTTTCGCCAAAAAATC
>MFUJ01000029.1 GCA_001785675.1 Candidatus Nomurabacteria bacterium RIFCSPHIGHO2_12_FULL_37_29
GAAAACTAACCCTACCATTAGAACTACTCCTAAAATCAGAGCGAGTAGCTGAAAGAAAGAATGGTTAATCTTTTTAGTTTTATGAAGTTCGGGTATTAAGTCCGCAACTGCTATGTAAATAAACCCTCCTGCCGCTATTGGTAAGACCCAATTGGTAAAGCTCTCACCGGCTTCTCCCAGCATAAAAGCTACAAGGGTTCCTAACACTGCGGTTAGCGCTGATAGAAAATTAAGCCACAAAGCTCGCTTCCTCGTATAACCTGCATGAAGTAAGACAGCAAAATCCCCTATCTCTTGTGGTATTTCGTGAAGTATCACAGCTAAAGTAGTAGCGATACCCAACGGAACGCTAACTAAGAAACTTATACCAATAATAATTCCGTCTATAAAGTTGTGGACGCCATCAGACAAAAGAACTAGCTTTCCTACTGGATGAATATCTTGTTCTTGAGTATCGTCCCCGTGATGATGCCAATGCATAAACTTTTCTAGAATAAAGAATACAACCAGACCTGCGATAACCAACAAACTCACCGTAAGAGGATTGGAAGAAGTTTCAAATGCTTCTGGGATTAAGTGAATAAATGCATCTCCTAAAAGTGCTCCTACTGCCAAACTCACAAGTAAGAAAATATACTTCCGCATAGTTTCTTCTTTTATAGAAAGAGTGAAAACCCCAACCAAAGAAACCAAATTTACCACAACAACTCCTAATAATGCATAAATGTAAGATGTAATCATAAATTATGCGACACAATTCTTACAGAGCCCAAAAAGCTCCAAAGAATGATCTTTTATATTAATAAACTTAGAAGAATTACGAGCTATTCCTCTTAAAACTTTTTCAATTGCCGTGCTTTGAAAATCCTCAACCGTATCGCACTTCAGGCAGGTTATATGGTGATGATGTTCTTGGTTAAGTTCAAAGAAGGCGGACTCTTTTCTGAAATCTACTTTTGTTAATATCTTTCCTTCCTCAAGCAAAGAAAGTGTGCGGTAAACTGTTGCTTCATTTATATCCTTATTCTTTTTATTCCGCTTTAGCTCTTTATGTACATTCTCTGCTGTAAGAGGAGCTTTGCTTTTTGCAAAAATCTTTAAAATAGCCAACCGAGCGGGTGTGGCTTTATATCCTTTTTCTTTAAGTATTTCTTTCATTCCATGAGTATATCTTAAATGCAAATGACTTGCCAGTGGATAACTTCTTCTATTGAGAATGACTGCTATGGGGATTGGATATGGCCTTTCCTTTATATCCTTTCAACATATATACAGCCAACAGAGTGGTTATAGGAACAGTTAAAATAAGTCCAATACTACCTACTACAGTTCTGATGATTTCTGTTGCAAAAATTTCTTGATTAATAATACTAGACATAGAAGAATCTGAGCTTGAGAAGAGTAATAATAAAGGTAGGGACGCTCCTGTATACGCAAGAGCTAAAGTGTTTACTAATGCACCTACATGTTCTCTACCAAATTCCTTAGACAAAAGAAAAACCCTTTATTTGGTTGAATACAAGGTTCCAATTCCGTATAATTAGCTCACCATAGTAAAGACAACTTTACATAGGGTGCTTAGTGTGTATAATGAGCACAATGCGAGAATACATAAAAAATGAAGTTGAATCATTGCGTTCACATTCTGGGACAACTCAGGAAGATCTTGCTTGTAATGTTAACGTCAGTCGTCAAACCATCATCGCATTAGAGAAAGGTAATTACACACCCTCAGTTTTATTAGCACTTAAGATTGCTCTATTTTTCAAAATGCCAGTTGAAAAAATATTTAAAATAGTTTATGACCCTTCGATAAGAACTCAGGCCTTTGGCTCTGAGGCTCAGGCTCGAAGAGGTCATGGTGAATAAAATTGAACCATGAAAAATAATATTAAAGAAACAATAGTAACTATTTGTCTTATCATTATCGCTATTTTACTTCTAAATCCATTTCATTTTTGGATGCCAGATATGATTGTGTTGGTAATGCTTGCCTTTGCTCTAGTTATCTTTGGAATTTTTGCAAGTTTTATTTTAAGAGAAAAAATATTTGATGAACGAGACAGCCTACATCGCACTCTTGCTGGGCGAAATGCATTTCTTGCGGGGTCAACTATACTTATGTTGGGTATTATCATTCAAGGTTATTCTCACTCGGTAGATCCTTGGCTAGTTATTGCCTTAATAGGGATGATAATTATTAAAATCGGTACTCGTATTTGGAGTGATAAAAATCTTTAAAATACTTATCCACATCTTTAATGTAAAGTATACTTTACATTAGTTTTTTTGTCTTATATACTTCTTTGTATTACTAGCTTGCCCCGCTTTGGCGTGGGTTTAATAAAAAATTATATGAATAAAAATATTGGAGTTGTTGCTGGAATTATCATACTTGTTGTCGTAGTGGGAGGAATTTATGCATCAAAGAATACAAAAAAGGATGCAATGGTGGCTAAGGAGCAAATAGAACAGAAAGCTATGGAAGACAAAAAGATGGCTGAAGAAAAGGCGATGATGGAGAAAAAAGCAATGGAAGAAAAAGAAGTAACGGATAAAGATGGTGCTACTAAAACCGACGTTATGATGAAAGCGGGTTCATACGAAGTGTACGCACCGGAAAAAGTTGCACTAGCTTCTGCTAGTCACGACGTAGTCTTGTTTTTTAGAGCAAGTTGGTGTCCGACATGTAGGGCAGTAGATACAGATATAAAAGCTAACTTATCAAAAATTCCTTCAGATCTTACAATTCTCGATGTAAATTATGACGACTCAACTGCACTCAAACAAAAGTACAGCGTTACTTATCAGCACACATTTGTGCAAGTTGATAAAGATGGAAACCAAATTAAAAAGTGGAGTGGAAGCCCAACTCTTTCTACGCTTGTAGCTGAAATAAAATAACATGTTGCTACTGTTCATCTCATTTATCGCCGGGGTTTTGACGATACTCGCGCCATGTATTTTACCACTTCTGCCAGTAATCGTCGGACACTCTATCACAGACCCTACCCTAAACAGGAAAAGGCTTTTTGTGGTCGTTCTATCACTTGGAATTTCCATTATACTGTTCACACTTCTTCTCAAGGCAAGTTCGTTATTGATTGATATTCCAGAAGATTTCTGGAAGTGGATTTCGGGTAGCATTATTTTCTTATTTGGTTTAACCATGCTCTTCCCTAACATATGGGAAAATTTTTCTTTCGCAAATACTTTAAGTCTTAAGTCAAATAAAGTTTTAACAACGGGATATCAAAAAAATAGTATTTGGGGAGATGTGATAATTGGGGCATCACTTGGACCTATTTTTTCCGCCTGTAGTCCAACATACTTTGTCATACTGGCTACAGTCTTACCGGTATCGTTTTTCTTGGGAATTGTCTATCTTTTTACTTATGTTTTAGGCTTGTCGCTTGCCCTTATCATTATCGCCCTTATAGGTGAACGTATCATGACAAAAGTAGGAAAAGTCTCAGACCCCAACGGCTGGTTCAAGAAAATATTTGGTGTTATTTTTATAATGGTCGCAATAGCCATTATTTCCGGATATGACAAAAAACTTCAAATTAGTCTGCTTGATGCAGGATTTTTAGATGTCACAAAAATTGAACAGAAATTGTTGGATAAAAATGAAAAAAAAGAGATAGATGAAAGTGCTGAAATTGCAGACAAGGCTAATCTAAAAAAAGATACCTTCATGGGTATTGAAGAGAAAAGGGGGAAATTCATCATGGCGCCCGACATTAGTACCCCCGATGGCTTTATAAATACTAACAACCTACCTATAACCATAAGCGAATTTAAGGGTAAGAAAGTTGTGTTATTAGATATCTGGACGTATAGCTGTATTAATTGTCAGCGTACTATTCCCTATCTAAATGAGTGGCATAAAAAGTATGAAGACGAAGGGCTTGTCATTATCGGTCTGCATACTCCAGAATTTTCTTTTGAAAAAATTCAGAAGAATGTCGAGAAGGCCGTAAAAGACTTTGGTATAGAATATCCTGTGGTACTTGATAATGATTTTTCCACATGGAATGCATATGAAAATCGATACTGGCCTAGGAAATATCTGATAGACATAGATGGATATATCGTTTACGACCATGCGGGAGAGGGTCAATACAGAGAAACAGAAGTTGCGATACAGAAAGCTCTCGGGGAGCGTGTAGATAGGTTAAACATGAATATGGCAGTATCCTCAAACATATCAAAACCGAGTGGTGTAATATCTGTGGACTCAGGCAAGGTAAAAAGCGGAGAAGTATATTTTGGATCAGCAAGAAACGAATATCTAGAAAATGGGAGGGCTGGTATTTCAGGCGAACAAGTCTTCTCCTTGCCACAAGAAATTTCTTTCAACAAGCTCTATCTTGACGGCATATGGGATCTGACTTCTGAATACGCGGAAAACAAAAATATTTCAAGTATCATCTTTAATTACGAAGCGAGGAATGTTTACATGACTGCGGGGTCTACTCTAGGAGTTGAGGTGGAAATTTATAAAGACGATGTGTTTGTAAAAAAAATAACCATAAAAGATGAAACACTTTATTCCGTAATAGAAGATTCTGATTATGGCAGGCATACTCTGAAAATAAAGATACCGAGGGAAGGTCTAAAAGCATTTACATTCACCTTTGGATAGATATTTTTAGTTAAAGCAACTACTATTTAATTCTAAAATGTTACAAAAACCCTTTATCTGATTAAACGCAAGATTCCAATCTCATATAATTAGTTCACAAAATACAAAATCCACTGCTGGGTTTTTTGTATTTTGTGACAATGCCCTCTTAAAAATAAATTTCAAATATAAATTCAAACGGCCAGACACCTTACCTCCTTTCGGTGTGTCTGGCCGTTCTTGAGAGTATGAGACTCCCGACCCATTATCACATTGGGTGACCCGAGACCGCCCAGGCAACGAGCCCTGCCACAACGATCACGATAAAAATCCCCAGAATTGTTCTGCTCATTGAGAAGCCTCCGACATTATATTGTTCCGATATTTAATATTTGTCAACAATTTCCTATAAATATAAAAACTCCTTTATCTGATTGAACACTGGGTTCTAATGCCGTATAATTAATTATGATACATTTATAAAAATGACTAAACAGCAAGAACTAGAAAACCTAAATAAAAAGTGGTTTGTAGAATGCCAGTGCGAGCTTAAAAAGACCGCAACGCAAGCGGTGTCAGGAGATGGGAATGGAGATGCGGAGATTGTTTTTGTCGGCGAGGCGCCGGGAAGGTCGGAAGATGAACAAGGCCGGCCTTTTGTCGGAGCCGCCGGAAAATTCCTAGCGGAAATGCTTTCAAAAATTAATTTAAAAAGGGAGGATGTATACATTACCAACATAGTTAAATATCGCCCGCCGAATAATCGCGATCCCCTCCCGGAAGAAAAAAGATCTTGCCGAGAATGGCTTTTGGAAGAATTGAAAATAATTTCACCCAAGCTTATAGTCTTCCTCGGTCGTCACGCAATGAATAATTTTTTCCCCGAGCTCCAAATATCTCAAGTTCATGGAAAATTATTAATTAAATCTTTCAAAGGAATCTCCACGAAGTATTTCTTCCCTCTTTATCATCCGGCGGCGGCATTGTATGATGGTTCGATGCGTGAAATTTTAATAGCGGATTTTAAAAAGATACCGACCATTTTAAAACAAAAAATGTGAAACTTAGTGTATAATCCTCGGATATGCAAAATAGAGAGAAAACTAAAATCATAATCTTAGCTGCCGGGAGAGGCATCAGAATGGGAGGTGATTTGCCGAAAGTTTTAGCGCAAGTAAACGGTAAATCTATGATCAAACACCTTTTAGAATCTGTCCACGAATCGGGCATTGACGACAAACCCGTTATTGTTGTTGGATATAAAAAAGAGGTGGTAATGGATGAACTTAGTAAAAACAATAGACAATACCATTATATAAATGAAGATTTACTACTCGGAACAGGATATGCTGTAAACTTGACGAAAGATTACTTAAAAGATAAAGCAGAAAATATTATAGTCTTGTATGGAGATCATCCTTTTGTGAGTGCCGAAACTATTAAAAAATTGCGGGATAAACATATTAAGTCTAGAAAAAAAATCACAATGGCAACGGTTAAATTAAAAGATTTTAAAGATTGGAGAATTAACTTTGTAAATTTTTCTAGAATCATAAGAGACGGGAACGGTAAAATAATAAAAGATATTCAATTTAAAGATGCAAGTGATGAAGAAATAAAAATAACTGAGGTGAATCCATGTTATTTTTGCTTTAATGCTATTTGGCTCTGGAGTAATCTTGAAATGCTTAGAGACAATAACGTGCAAAAGGAATATTATTTAACTGACTTGATAAAAATAGCTACAGATAATGGTATTGAAACAGAATCAATAGAAATAGAGGCTCGTGAAGCGTTAGGCGCCAATACAAAAGCAGAGCTTGGGGTATTGGAAAGATTCGCTGTATAATAGCAACCTGCGCGGTTAGCTCAGTGGTAGAGCGACTCTTTGACGTAGAGTAGGCCGGGGGTTCAATCCCCTCACCGCGCACATACTTGACTTTTATCTTTGAATATGTTAACATATTACTGTATGAATAAAATAAGCAATAAAAAAATAAGTGCAATATTTTACAGCTTGGCGATATTGGCTATTTTGGCTTTAGGGGTAATAATCATGCCTCTAAAAACAAGTGCCGATATGGGTGGTTATGTTACTGGATACAACACCACAAGATTTAATTCTGTACAAAGCAATGAAAGATACAATTACTATGTGGGACAAAATGACCCTACGGTGGTTTACTACCCCACTACGCCAGTTGTTTATGTAAATAATCCTCCAGTTTATCAAACAACGATTACCGATACATCTACAGCAAAACAATCAACTGCCGACACTACACCAAATAAATCAACGGAAGATGGTGAAAGTCTCGTGGCTAGTGTAATTTGGGGATCAAATAGTTTTATGCCTTCTGGCTTGGTTCAGTGGATCTTCTTTGCAATACTAATTCTAATAATAGTCATCTTAACAAGAAAAATTTTTAGAGGTGAAGATAAATACCACTCAACACCCATGAAGCATGCGTAAATAGCAATAAAAACTTGTTAAAAACAACTTTTCTCTAGTACAAATTTTTTGAAGCTTAAAAAATCTCATCAAGTCTGAGACTCTCAGAGTCGAATGACCTGAAATTCTCGCCCCGCCCAGCTCAAAACCCTTACGAAAAGTGTTTTTCGATAAGTTTTTATTATCTAGACGGTGGATTGTAAGTAGGTAAAACAACCGTCCCCTGCTCTGGGTTTATCCCCTCTATATTAAAGGTACTGATGATGAGATTAAGGAAAAACCAGACTCCCATCATTATGGTTATTCCAATAATACCCCAGAGCATGTGATTTTTCCCAGATGTTTTTTTCTCTTCATTTTCTTGATTTGAAAGAAATTCAAAAACACCATAAAGAAAATACACAACTGTCACGGCAAAAATAAACTTTATGAGCGGATTGACGATCATAGAGTTGATATTCGTCAAGAAAGAATCAAAGTCCGCATGAGCTACTTTAGTAGAGAATAAATCCATTGATTTTAGAAACTAGTAAGGGGTGGTTGGAAAATTAATATTTTGAACATTAGAAAGACCAAAGGTATTTCTTAAAATAGCTACAAGCCCCCATACAGCAATGATGACAGCTAGACCAATGATGCCGTAGATTATCCTGTCTCGCCCACTTTTTTTTGCTTCTTCATCGCTGGCAATAACATAAGTAACTACTCCCCAGACGAAGTAAATCACTCCAAGCGCAATTAAAATAGGAACAACGGCACTTAAGATATCGCCTATTTTACACAAAATTCCCTGTACAGTTGTGATTGAGGTACCGGACTGACACACAGCAGGAGTACCACCAGTCTGCTGTGCAAACGCCACAACAGGCGCTAAACCTAAAACAAAACCTGACAATGTAATTAATTTATTTTT
>MFUJ01000030.1 GCA_001785675.1 Candidatus Nomurabacteria bacterium RIFCSPHIGHO2_12_FULL_37_29
TTCGGCACCTCGATGTCGGCTCACCTTAGCGCGGCGGCGGAGAAGCTGCCAAGCGTATGGCTGTTCGCCATTTAAAAAGGTACGCGAGCTGGGTTCAGACCGTCCTTCAGTCAATTATTAAATTGACTTCAGGATAGTCTGAATCCTCAGAGGAAAATAATTCATGTGTGAATTAGAACTGTTATAAATTTGAAATCAACCAAGTGTATTAAATTACACACACGGCGGCTTTGTATAGAAATATATAAAGAGAAGCTAACTTATATCGGAGAAATCCTGAACAAAAGTGAAGGACAACGCCGAGGGAAGTTGTAAACTTTGTAGAGGAAGAGAGATTTTAGTGTACTGAGCACGGCCTTGGATTAAATTCCAAATTGACCTGGCCATTGGGTCCCTAAAGGGCAACGAGTCTGTATGATTGTTGCTACGGGATACCGCCCCAGGCGATAGGACGGAATGGGTTAGACTCCCGTGTCTCTCTTTCTCGCATCTTTCGAAGCGATGCTTGCATCGCTTCCTCTACAAAGTTTACAACACCCGTAGAGACTGAATGTTAGACATCCTGAGATTTTCGAAGGATGATGTCACAGTCCGATCCTGCAAGTAATTGCAGAAATCTATTATTGTAGATATATAGATTCACCTTCGTCCCTCAATAAATTCGGGACTATGGCGTAACAATGTGCGTGAGACAGGTTGGTCTCCTATCTACTGCACTCGTTGATTCTTGAGAAGATTTGCTCCTAGTAGGCCCGGAAGGGCTTTGCTACTTCACGAAGAAATTTGTGATGAAAAAGTGGCTAATAACGGTGGAGTCTTCATTAATGTTTTTGGTTTTAGAATTACAATATCATTCGATCCTTGATATTATAACTCGCTTGAGGACCAGAAATATGATAAGATAATACCGTGGGAAGTCGATCTAAAAAATTAGAGTTAGCATACATTGCTGGTTTTCTTGATGGAGATGGTAGTCTAATGCTTCAGCTTAAACGTCGAAGCGACAGTAAGCGAGCAATTCGTTTCATGACTACGATTTGTTTCTATCAGGATACTAGGCATAAAAAGACTTTATATTGGATAAAAAAAGTTTTGGGTATCGGTTATATTTCTACCAGAAATGATGGAATGACCGAATTGCGTATAAATGGTTATAAACAAGTAAGAAATATTCTTAAAAGTTTGTTACCATATATTCGATTCAAAAAACTTCAAACTTTTGCACTTATAAAAGCGTGTGAAGTATTATCTAGTACTAAGTTTAAAAAGCTAACGAAAAAGCAATTAGTTAAACTTGTCGATCTAATTTTAGTAATTCAAAGTGAAAACTATGTTACTAAAAAGAAGAAAACAAAAATTGAATTGCACAAAATTTTAGGTTTGACCCCGTAACGACTTGTTCTTGATTTTTGTAATCAAGACGGACTTGCATGACGCTGGAAAGTCTCAAAATTTGAGACAGGCTTATGCTTGTAATACGCCAACATCCTCATGGTGGGTAAAGGATTTATCCTGAGCCTGTCGAAGGATGAAGATATAGTCTGCACTCCTAGAAATAGGGGAGGATTTTACACACGTTTTAAAATTGTGTTTAATCAGCGACGAGAGGACCGGAGTGAACTGACCTCTGGTGTACCTGCTGTCTTGCCAAAGGCAATGCAGGGTAGCTATGTCGGGAATGGATAACCTCTGAAAGCATCTAAGAGGGAAGCCAGCTTCAAGATTAGGAATCGTTAAGAACCGTGAGAGATGATCACGTTGATAGGCTTTAAGTGTAAGCGCAGTAATGCGTTCAGCTGAGAAGTACTAATGTTTCGATTCCTGTTAAGAAATTTGGAAATCACAATTAAAAAATAAAAAAACATAATAAAAATTAAATGTTTTGTTTTGGTGGTTTAACGCTAGGGTCACACCTCTTCCCATTCCGAACAGAGAAGTTAAGCCTAGTAGTGGCGATGATACTCGTCAAGGGAAAAGTAGCTAGCCGCCAAAACAAAGTATTTAATAAACACAGAGTGTCACTCGCGAGTGACGGGGTTCTCTATTGCTTGACTTTCAAAACTCAATAATATCTAATTAAGTTGAGGGAAGGAGGGGTCATCCATGGAATTTCGTGTAGAAGCTTCCGCCCGAAGCTTGCCCGAACGGCTTCCTTCTTCCCGTCTTAATTTGTTCTTGTTTTCTGTAATTTTTATCGTTTCCTGCGCCCGTTTCCTTTTTAGGACCGGGTTTTTGTTTTGCCCAAAAATCCTTATAAATAAGGTCGTTTCAGTGCTTGCTTTTTGGGGTTGGGTGTGATATAATAAAAGAAGAAAAAAGAAAGGGGATCGCATGATCTGCAGGATAGTATTTCCGAGAATGAAAACTTTGGTGTTTGGGCAAAACTGGGCGAGGCGAGAATGGGGTCTCGCTTCGTCGGTGGCGGTGGTGGTAGGGCTTGTTTTCACCATTATCGCGGGATTCGGCTGGTGGTTGTTATCCCACTAGTCGCTCGGGGCCTGCAGTTCGTCGCCAGACGAACTGCAGGCATCCCTTATTTATAGCAATAACATTGCTATTTTTTTATGCTAAAATGAATATGGAGAGGAGGTCCTGAAGGTTCTATGAAAAGTATGTTTTACTGGGGAGTCGCAGCAGTGGTGATTGGCTCTCTCGCGGGTTACCTGTTGTCCAAGTAGCTAACTGGGGCCTGTGGTCTGGTCTTTGACCAACCACAGGCATCCAGCCGTTTTTTTAAATTTTATTTTTGAATGTTACCTTGTAGTAGATTTTGGAAAAGCAAATTAGTAAATTTGTGTGCTCTGCACATTTCCAAAATTCACTACGGGGTGTTACAATATTCCCATGACTTGGGCTCTGAAAAGGCAGATTTTTTATGCAGTTGTTCTCATTGTATTTCTTTTGGTGTTTGGATTTTTAATAATTGGTCCCAACCTAAACAGCGTAGCAACTTGCCAAGATAACAAGCAAAATGGGAATGAAATAGGCATAGACTGCGGCGGGTCGTGCTCTAGAGCATGTAATTTTCAAGTGGACAGAGTCTCAATTCTATGGGCTCGGGCCTTCCAGGTAGTTCCCGGACGTTATAATGCCGTGGCATACCTTGAAAATCATAACAAAAATACCGCCGTCAATAAAATAAGTTATAGATTCCGTTTTGCGGACAAGAATAATGTCTACATTGGCAAGCGTGAGGGTGAAACTTTTATTCCTCCATCGGGGAAATTTGCTATTTTTGAGCCGGCAATAGACTTTGGTCATTCTGTTCCTATTTATACAACTTTTGAATTTACACAAAATCCAGAGTGGATTCAAGTTTCAAAAGAAAAAATGGACCAATTGCAGATATCAGTTTCAAATATAGTTCTTGATGATGAAGATACGAATCCTGTGCTTTCTGCCACATTAAAAAATAATTCTCTCTTTACTATACCGGAGGTGGATGTAGTAGTTATTTTATATGATGCGAACCGCAACGCTGTTTCTGCTAGTCGTACTTATTTAGATGAACTTGCTGGAGGGGAAAATAGAGAGATCGGCTTTACTTGGAGAGAACCTCTTTCCCCCCAGGTGATTTCCAAAGAAATCATTCCCATGTATAACATCTTTTTAGTTGAATTAAAGTAATATCGTGGCAGAGAATTCTCTTAAAAGAATAGATTGGATGCTTGTTTTTTTTATTCTTCCGATTATAGCTTTCGGGCTGGTCACGATGAAGGGTTTTACCCCGCTAGAAGACACCGGGCTTTTTTTTAGCAAACAGCTTGTTTGGATATTGGTGGGTTTCACTATCTTTTTCGTTTTTGCTTTTATAGATTTTCGTTTCTTAAAACGCACTGATGTGCTGGTGACGATATTTCTTTTTAATTCTTTCGTTTTAATTTTACTTTTTATTTTAGGATATGTTGCTAATGGCGCTAAAAGCTGGTTTGATTTCGGTTTTTTTTCTTTTCAGCCGGTTGACGTGATGAAATTAGTATTAGTGCTTATTTTAGCCAAATATTTTTCGCGTCGCCATGTAGAAATCAGGGACATAAAACATATTTTCATTTCTGGTTTCTATGCATTGATACCTTTTATTTTAGTACTACTTCAACCAGATTTTGGTTCTGCGATGATTATATTTTTTATATGGCTTGGTATGGTGCTAGTTTCTGGTATTTCTAAAATACATTTGCTTTTAATTTTTACCTCAAGTCTAGTGATTTTTACGTTCCTTTGGTTTTTAGTTTTTGCGCCGTATCAGAAAGCTCGCATTTCCAATTTTATAAATCCACTGGCTGACGTGCATGGTTCTGGGTACAACGCATTTCAGGCTACTATTGCAGTCGGGGGAGGAGAAATTACAGGCAAAGGTTTAGGCTTTGGCACCCAATCGCGGTTAAAGTTTTTACCACAACCTCAATCCGATTTTATTTTCGCCGCATATGCTGAGGAATGGGGTCTGATAGGCTCTATCTTAATACTGCTTCTGTATGGGTTGGTTATTTGGAGAATTCTTTACTCTGCCACTCTGGGAGCATATAATTTTGAAATTCTTTTTGGTATGGGCATTGCTATTTTTTTTATGAGTCATATACTCATCAATATCGGTATGAATTTAGGATTGATGCCAGTTACGGGTATCCCCCTGCCTTTTATGAGTTATGGCGGTTCTCACTTGCTGGTTGAATTTGCCGGTTTGGGGATTTTAATGAGCGTGAGAAGATATGCCAGGTCGGCGCATCGGGACGATATGCAGAATGAATTTTTAGGAGCATGACCCTTCATAGAGACTCAGGGTCATGGTGAGTAAAATCGAACCATGATAATAATTGACGGTAAAAAATTAAGTCAGGAAATTTTATCTAAAATAAAAAATGAAGTGGTAAAGTTGCCATTTGTACCAGTTTTTTGTGATGTTTTAGTAGGAGACGATCCATCCTCGGTTCAATATGTCAAAATGAAAGCTCGTATGGCAGAGAAAGTCGGGATACATTTTCATTCTGCAAATTTCCCTGCTTCTATTACTACAGAAGAACTAATAAAAAAAATTGAAGTTTTAAATAAAGTCGAAAATATGTGCGGAATTATTATCCAGCTTCCACTGCCGATGCATCTTGACAAAAGAGCAGTCCTTGATGCCATTGATTTTAATCTTGATGTGGATTGTTTAGGAACTATGGCTAGTGAGAAGTTTTATGCTGGTGACACGAATCTTGGTTTTCCCACGGGACTTGCTTGCATGATGCTTCTTGATTTACTCAAGATGGATTTAACCGACCCACGCCACGGCGGGGCAAGTAAAAAAATAATTGTACTTGGGCAAGGGGAATTAGTAGGCAAACCAGTTGCGACATTACTTAAATTTAGAAATTTATCGCCAACAATTATTACCAGTAAAACACCCAATAAAGAAGAATTAACAAAAGAGGCAGATATTATAGTTTCGGGGATGGGCAAGGGGAAATATATTACCGGTAGTATGATCAAGTCCGGAGCGATTTTGATAGATGCAGGAACCTCAGAAGATTCTGGTAGCATCATAGGTGATGTAGATCTAGAATCAGTCAAAAATGTGGCTGGTTACGTTTCTCCCGTTCCCGGAGGCGTGGGGCCGGTAACGGTGGCCTGTCTCTTAAATAATGTATTAACTGTGGCAAAAAAATTAAAATGAACGAAATAATTTTTTTCTTTTTTTATAATTTAGCGCATCAGAATGTTTTTTTTGATGATCTTGTTATTTTTTTTGCAATTTATTTTCCGTATGTAGTAATTTTTTTAGCAGGAGTTTTTTTAATTATGCATCACGAAGTTTTTAAAGCCGAAAGCACTTTTCAAGTTTTTTTGGAAAAGAAAAAGGAAATCATGAGGGCATTTTTTGCAGGAGTCCTGGCTTGGGTTTTGGCTTACATGTTGAAATTTTTATTTTACGTACAGAGACCTTTTGACGCTTTTTCTCAAGTTCGTTCACTTTTCCCTGAAACAGGCTACGCTTTTCCGTCTGGTCATGCGACTTTCTTCATGGCTTTGGCTTTATCAATTTTTTTCTTTCACAAAAAAGCAGGCTTTATATTTATGTTTTTCACTCTTATCATAGGACTCGCGCGTATCATCGCCGGCGTGCATTTTCCGATTGATATTCTAGGTGGTTTTATTCTTGGTGCTTTGGTTGCTTTACTTATTAAAAAAACTAACTAGGTTTTACTTGGTTACGCTCCTAGCTGTAAATTTGCATATTTTGCAAAAAATGTATAGAATGTCTTTATTATTATGTGGAAAAAAATAGTTTCAGCTCTAATAATATTAATTTTGGGTGCCAGTGTCGCTTTTTTTGTTTTTAAAACTGAGCCCAAATTAAACAACAATTTTGAAACGGAGCACTCTTTCTTTAAGAAATTTCCATTTCGTTTAGGTTTGGATCTCTCTGGAGGTAGTCATTTAATATATAAAGCTGATGTTAGTGCTGTGCCCTCTGGCGAAGTTGGTAGTTCAATGGATGCGCTTCGGGATGTTATTGAGCGCAGAGTGAATCTTTTTGGAGTTTCTGAGCCACAGGTTGCAGTACAGCACAGCAGTCTTGTGTCCGGCGCTGACGAGCAATTGATAGTTGACCTGCCTGGTATTACTGATGTTAAAAAAGCGACAGAAATGATCGGGCAGACTCCGCTTCTAGAATTCAAAATTGAAATACAAAAAGATACTCCACAAACTGCGACAGTGGACAAAGATGGCAAAGTAAATTTAGACATAAATTCTCAATTTGTTTCCACAGAACTTACTGGAAGGTATTTAAAGAAAGCGACTTTAGAATTTGACCAGAATACTAGAGAGCCGAGAGTAAATTTGCAATTTGATGATACAGGTACAAAACTTTTCGCACAAATTACCAAAGACAATGTCGGTAAAATGGTAGCTATATATCTGGACGGCGCAATTATTTCCTCTCCAGTGGTGCGCGAAGAAATTCCCAATGGCCAAGCCGTTATTTCTGGTAATTTTACTCCCAACGAAGCAAAGTTGTTCGTAGGTAGACTGAATTCCGGAGCTCTGCCAGTACCGATAACTCTTCTTTCCACGCAAACCATCGGTGCGACATTGGGAGATACAGCTTTAAATGCTGGAATAAAAGCTGCGATGATTGGATTTCTGCTTGTGGTGTTTTTCTTAATTTTTTGGTACCGTTTGCCGGGGTTAGTGGCCGCAGTGTCTCTGTGTATTTTCATCGTAATAATCTTGACACTTTTCAAATTAATACCAGTAACGTTGACGGCAGCGGGTATTGCTGGATTTATAATTTCTATCGGCATAGCTGTCGATGCGAATGTGCTTATTTTTGAACGTGTTAAAGAAGAATTGCATTCGGGAAAAAATGTTGCTGATGCTGTCTCTCTTGGTTTCTCTCGCGCTTGGTATGCTATTCGTGATTCTAATATTTCCAACATCATCACTGTGCTGATTCTTTTCTGGTTCGGCACATCCTTAATCAAGGGCTTTGCTTTAACCCTCGGTATGGGAGTACTGGTTTCCATGTTCAGCGCAATCACAGTGACCAGAATTTTCCTATCAACACTTACTTTTATTGGAGAGGGAAAGATCGCTAGATTTTTATTTTCAAGCGGGCTTTCTAAATAAAATTATGTTTATCATTAAATACAAAAAAATATTCGTTAGCGTCTCCATAGTCTTGGTATTTCTGTCTGTTCTTTCGCTATTTATATTTGGTCTTAATGTTGGTATTGATTTTAGGGGTGGCACATTAGCAGAAATTGTCTATCATGATGGAGAACGTCCGGCGCAAGAAATTTTAAATAAAGATCTTGAAGCCTTAAATTTTGGCACAATTCTTCTTCAACCTACAGGAGAATTGGGTTATATAGTGAAGTCTCGTAGTTTGAATGACGATGAACACATACAACTATTAAAAACACTCTCACAAAATGAAAAAAATTCACTCACTGAAATAAGCTTTAATTCAATCGGGCCCTCTGTCGGGCGAGAACTCACCAGAAAAGCAATACTTGCCATTGTGTTAGTTTCACTTGCGATTATTTGTTTCATAGCTTTTGCTTTCAGAAAAGTTTCCCACCTCTCCGCCCTGGGTCGCCAGGGCGTAGCTTCTTGGAGATATGGTCTTATAGCCATTGTCACACTTTTACATGATGTTACTATTCCTATTGGTATCTTTGCTACCTTGTCGCATTATTATGGCGTAGAGATAGACACCCTGTTCGTGGTCGCTGTTCTTACCATTCTTGGTCTTTCTGTTTCTGATACCATAGTTATTTTTGATCGTATTAGGGAAAATTTAAAGAATCAATCTAATTCAAAAAATATAAACTTTGGCGAAATCGTGGGTAATAGCCTGGATCAATCCTACGTTCGCTCCATCAGTACTTCTCTTACTGTTATTTTGGTGCTTTTGGCATTGGTTTTCTTCGGCCCTATCTCAACTAAATATTTTGCCTTTATGCTTACTGCCGGAATGTTTTTCGGAACATACTCTTCAATTTTCTTGGCTTCACCATTGTTGGTATTAATAGAAGAATGGCAAAAGAAAAAGCAGCAGGTATGATATAATCCATAAATATGAATAGATTTTTTGGTTCAAAATTAAATACAGTGCTTCTAGTCGCGTTGATTATCCTTATGGTCATTGCTTTAAAAGTGATGTTTAAAAACAAAGATACATATATTAACCCATTATTTACAGACAAAACAGAAGAGGAAATAAATACAGTTGGGATGTTGGGAAAGAAAGAAGACCTCGTCTCTTTTTCTATTGTACCAGGAGCAAAAATGCCCAATAGCATACTTTCTTACAGAGGAGAAATAAAAGATGGATGGTTTTTTGAAGGGAATATTTTGATAAATATTTTAGATAAAGATAAAAAAGTAATCAAAGCAAGTAATGCTATGGCAAAGACTGACTGGATGACAGCAGAAGCAATTGAATTCGAAGGCAATATTGATTTTACAGGATTGCCTAAAGGTCCTGCATATTTTGAAATTCACAATGACAATGCTTCCGGCCTGCCAGAGAACGACAAGTCCATACTTATTCCTGTTGTAATATAATAAAGATATTATAAGGGGTTATCTTTTCTCTTTATTTTGGTATACTTTTAATATGAATATAAAAGATGTAGAAAATCTGGCTCTGCTTACTAAAATAGAGCTTTCGCTCGAAGAAAAAGAGTCTTTACTTTCAGATATGAAGGGTATTTTAGACTATGTAAAGCAGATAGAGTCCGTAAAAGTGGGGGATGTAAAAGCAGAATACAAACTTTACAATGTCTGGCGTGAAGACAATGTAGAGACGCGTGAATTTTCTAAAGAATTAATCACAAAACAATTCCCAGATGCGCAAGATGGATTTTTAAAAGTTAAAAAAATATTATAGTTATGAAAATTCAAAAAATTTTGGCGCCTTCGCTCTCGGAGCCCAAAGGACAAGGAACCCACGACGCTTTAAATTTTTTAATTTTCATAACTTGCGAATAACTTATGATTGACTTAACTACACTTACTATAGCAATTGCGCGAAAGAAACTTGATGCGAAAGAATTTTCAGCGGTAGATTTGGCCTCTATCTATTTAGGCGAAATAAAAAAGAAAAATAAAGAATTAAATGTGTATTTAGAAATCTATGATGATGTACTAGAGCAAGCTAAAATAGCAGACGAGAAGATAGCAAGGGGGGAGTCCACTCCGCTTTTAGGTATCCCACTTGCTATCAAAGACGTTATTTTAATCCAAGGTAGAAAAGTTTCCGCTGCATCAAAAATTCTGGAAAATTATCTAGCTTCTTATAATGCTACTGTAATAGATAAATTGGCAAAACAAGGCGCAGTATTTTTGGGTAGAACAAATACAGATGAGTTTGCGATGGGAGGATCAACAGAAAATTCTGCCTATGGAGTGACAAAAAATCCTCATGATCCAGGTCGAGTAGCAGGTGGATCTTCGGGTGGATCAGTTGCAGCTGTAACAGCCAATCTTGCTCTCGGAGCTCTGGGTTCTGATACAGGAGGATCAGTGCGCCTTCCAGCTAGTTTTTGTGGCATTGTGGGAGTAAAGCCAACTTATGGTCGCGTGTCCCGCCATGGTCTCATTGCCATGGGTTCATCTCTTGATTGTATTGGCCCGATTGCCAAAACAGTAACAGATGCTGAAATTATATTTAATGCGGTAAAAGGGCATGATATTTTAGATAGTACCAGTATTGTTGATACAACATATTCAAAAGTCACTATTAAAAAAGTTATTGGTGTGCCTTGGGATTTGATTAACGGAGAAGGTGTTGATTCTAAAGTCCAGGAAAATTTTACACAATCAGTTAAAAAATTGGAAATACTTGGCTTCAAAGTTAAAGATATTTCTTTTAAAAATCTTGATATTGCTCTAGCAATTTATTATATTATTATGCCCGCTGAAGCATCCACAAATTTATCTCGTTTTGATGGAATGAGATATGGTTTACATAAAGATGGTAAAAATTTACTGGAAGACTATTTAAAAACTCGTGGTATTGGATTTGGCAAGGAAGTCAGAAGAAGAATTCTCCTTGGTACTTATGCACTTTCTGCCGGTTATTATGATGCTTATTATGGCAAAGCGCAGATGATTAGAAATATGTTAAAAAAAGAATTTGCTTTAGCATTTAAAAATGTTGATCTTATTATTACCCCGACCGTGCCGTCTGTTGCGTGGAAAATAGGGGAGAAAAGTAATCCACTCTCAGCATATTTGGCAGATATATTTACCATTACGGCGAACATCGTGGGTGTGCCGGCTATTTCTCTGCCGTCTGGTAATGTTCTAATAGAAGGAAAAAAGCTTCCACTGGGAATTCAGTTTATGGCACCACATGGTAGAGAAGACTTTCTTTTTGAAATTGGTAAAAAATTTGAAGCGTTGTGAGGTAAGAGTTTATGATATAATTTTATACATGGAAACATCATCACTAATTGCGCAAGCAGGAAACCAAAATAGTTTTCTCGGAGATTCGGTTCTCGGTTCTAAATTTTTTAATCCGGATTACTTGTTTAATCAAGGCGTTAAATTTTTTCATGAAATTTTTAATTTCACCATTGATGCTGGCATAGTATCCCTGTTCCACACAATTCTTTACTTTCTTGCGATATTTTTTCTGACAATTATCATCTACACTTCAGTTCGCATGTTTGAAATTAGAAAGAAAGAAAAAAAACACTTAGAACATGAGATTGCCGAATATACTCAGCACCAAAGAGAACAAGAAAAAAAATCCAAACAAGGAGAAGAAGTTTCCAAAAATCCTCGCTGGGTAAAAACTCTGAATTATATTTTTTCAGAACATCCGAGCGATTGGAAGCTCGCAGTTATTGAAGCTGATTCCATGCTTGAAGAACTTATTGGTCAGTTGGGATTTAAGGGTGAAACTTTAGGAGAAAAATTAAAAGGGGCAAATCAAGGAAACTTTCGTAACTTAACTACTGCTTGGGAAGTGCATACTATTAGGAACAGAATAGCTCATGAGGGTGTAGCGTACGAACTCTCACAGCACGAAGCAAAAAGGGTCACTGCTTTATATGAGCGTATTTTCCGCGAGTACGGGTTTATTTAAAATATATGATTGGTGTTGTTGCGGGAGGCCGAATCGAACGGCCGTCTTAAGGTTATGAGCCTTACGAGATGCCTCTTCTCTATCCCGCTGTTTTGTAATCTTATAATAAAAACTAATTTTTTGCAAGGAAAAATTTGAAAAAGCAGTAAAATATGATATTCTGCAAAGATGTCGGCGTAGCTCAGTCGGTAGAGCGGAGGACTCATAAGCCTCAGGTCACAGGTTCGATCCCTGTCGCCGACACAAAAAATAAGCTTTGAAATTATACGATTTTATGTATAATTGGAATATGCGGCTGTAGCTCAACGGTAGAGCACCCGCCTGTCACGTGGGAGGCCGTGGGGTCAGCACCCATCAGCCGCGCAAGATAAAAATTCTATATTTTGCAAAATAAGCAAAAATACACTAATATTAACTTTAGTTTTTTGTTTTTGCCGTTGTAGCTCAGGCAGTAGAGCAACGCCATGGTAAGGCGTAGGTCGACAGTGCAAATCTGTCCAACGGCTCCAGCCGATATAGTTCAGCTTGCCCCGCCAGAGCCGATGTAGCTCAGTTGGTAGAGCAATCCCTTCGTAAGGGAAAGGTCATCAGTTCAATTCTGATCATCGGCTCTGGCGGGGTGAAGTAGAACACTAATTATGTTAAAATATTAAATTGTAAAAGATATATGCAAAAAAAAACTTACTGAAACTAATTTCTACCATGAACCACCTAAAATCAGAACTTTATTTTCTCCCTATTCTTCTCGCAGGAATCTTTATCCTTGCCTTTTTTATTTTTAAACCTTTTCTTTATGCACTTACCTTAGCAATAATTTTTGCAACTGTCTTTAGACCGCTCTATAAAAAAATACTTACTGTGACAAGAGACAGAAAAGGATTTTCGGCGCTCCTCGCTACTATCTCTGTTTTTGTCGTCGTCGTTGCGCCCCTTACATTTTTAGGTATACAAATTTTAAAGGAAGCAACGGAGCTTTATTCCTCGCTTACAATTTCTGGTGGTACGACCGATCTTTCTCGCAGTATAGGCGATATGATACAGAACCTTAAAAGATTGTCTCCTGTGCCTATAGAATTTTCCGTTGATGTTAACCAGTATTTAAAACAGGGATTAAGTTGGTTGCTTCAACATCTTGGTCCACTATTTGCGAATGTTGCAAAAGCAATGATGAGCGTTTTTATATTTCTTATCGCTCTTTATTATTTATTTAAAGACGGCTACAAACTTAAAACAGTCATTATCGCCTTAAGTCCTTTACAAGACATTCATGATGAAACAATTTTTAATAAATTGACACTAGCAATTAATTCAGTTATCAAAGGCAATCTGATAGTGGCGCTTGTCCAAGGCATACTGACTGCAGTTGGGTTCACTATTTTTGGAGTTCCCAATGCGACACTATGGGGCAGTGTTGCGGCAATTGCCGCATTGATTCCTGGCATTGGAACAGCGTTAGTCCTCCTTCCGGCCATTCTTTATTTATACTTTAGTGGAGAAACACTTTTCTCGGCAGGTCTTCTACTTTGGGGAATAACAGCCGTGGGACTTATTGATAATTTTTTAGGGCCGAAACTCTCCAGCCGAGGAATGCGGCTTCACCCATTTCTTATTTTACTTTCTATCTTGGGTGGCATTAGCTTTTTTGGACCCCTCGGATTCTTGTTGGGACCACTCGTTTTGAGCTTGCTTTTTGCTCTCCTTGAAATTTATTTTGACGAGCGAGGAGCGCGTGGGAGAGTACTCTCTCGCACAGTGTCCGAGTGACGTCAAAACATTGTACCCAGTTATATTCCCCGATTAAGAAAGAACACAAAGATTAATTAAATAGAGGATGAAACAAGAAACACATGATATAGAGAAACAAATAAAGAAACTAGAAGAAGATTTGGCTCATCCTCTATTTTGGAATGATAAAATTAAAGCGCAGGCTGTTTTGAAAGAGCTTAGAGAGCTTAGGATAAATCAGGCGAGTGTCAGAAAATACGACAAGGGGAATGCAATATTAACTATAATATCCGGCGCGGGAGGAGACGATGCTGAGGATTTTTCCGCTATGCTTTTGTCTATGTATATGAAGTATATAGATAAAAAGAGGTGGGAGATTGTTTTTATCCACGAGAATAAGAATGATCATAGTGGCTATCGCAACATAACTATTGAAATTTCTGGAAAGAATGTATATGGAACATTAAAAAACGAATCTGGCGTGCATCGCTTGGTACGTATTTCTCCCTTCGATTCAAAAAAGTTACGACATACCTCTTTTTCTCTTGTGGAAGTATTGCCTAAGTTTTCAAAATTTGAAGAAAAAGATATTTTCATATTACCCGAGAGTTTAAAAATAGAGTTCTCGCGCTCTAGCGGTCCTGGAGGGCAGAATGTAAACAAAAGAGAAACAGCTGTGAGGATTGTGCATATACCGACAAATATCGCCGTGCACGCCTCAACTGAGCGCTCTCAAGAACAAAATAGGGAACAAGCCATGGCGATTTTACGTGCCAAGATTTTCAAAAAAGCGCAGGAAGAGACAAAGTCCACAGAAGAAAGTATGAAAATGAAAAATACAGAAATAGAATGGGGGAATCAAATTCGCTCTTATGTATTACATCCTTACAAAATGGTCAAAGATCACAGGACAGGAGCCGAAACTTCCAATATCGATGCTGTTTTAGATGGCGACTTGGATATTTTCATTGAAGCGGAGAAGAATTTATGATAGAATATAGGAAGAGTAAAAGAAATTTTAAAAATCCAATCTATCTAGCAAAGTTTTGCGGAGCGAACTGCTCGTCAATCAGGAAAATAATAAATAGAGTACTATTTTTATTTTCTAATTTTCTGTGCAAAGCATTTTAAAAACCCTTTTACTCTTCCTTACTATGATTTATTTTAACAATGTTTCAAAAATTTATAAGGATGCCGTGGCGTTGGACGATGTTACTCTTACAATTGCGGCAGGGGAGTTTGTTTCTGTTGTTGGAGTTTCGGGATCAGGCAAAACCACTCTTGCTAAAATGATTCTGGCAGACGAAAATCCAACCAATGGCACAGTTTTTTTTGAATCCACCAATGTGCATAAATTAAAAAATAAAGATTTGACCAAGTTGCGTCGACGTATTGGTGTGGTCTTTCAAGATTTTAAATTATTGCAAAACAAAACCGCATACGAAAACATTGCTTTTGCTATGGAGGCAGTTAGTAAGACCGACGAAGAAATAGCTTCTGACGTCCCGCATGTTTTAGAGCTGGTTGATTTGAGTCATCGGATTTTTCATTTCCCTAATCAAATGTCTGGAGGTGAACAACAGCGTCTGGCCATCGCTCGCGCCATCATTAACCAGCCAGAACTTATTATTGCCGATGAGCCTACTGGTAATTTAGATCAGATAAATACACATGAAATAGTTCAAATTTTAAAAAAAATAAATGGTTTAGGCACTACTGTAATTTTAGCAACGCATGATCGCGCCATCATTGACTTAGTCGGGAAAAGGGTGGTTACAATGGAAAATGGGAAAGTTATAAGAGACACCAAACATGCAAAGTAAATTGTGTTATAATCAATTTTATATTAATTAACATGACTGAATTAAAAAGAATTATAAAAGCAGGATTCATAAACTTTACCCGAGGTGGATTGGTTTCTTTTGCCGCCGTTCTGGTTTCTACCATTACTCTTTCTGTCATAACTTCTATCATTCTATTACAAGCAGTGTTGTATTTTTCTCTCAATGTAATAAAAGATAAGGTGGACGTGACGATTTATTTTAATGTGGATGCGCCAGAAGATAAGATTATGCTTTTGAAATCTTCCCTTGAAAAATTACCCGAAGTCGCTAATATTTCTTACACTAGCGCCGATGAAGCACTCAAGCTCTTCCGTGATCGCCACTCTAATGATTATCCGACAATTGCCGCACTGGACGAGATAGGAAATAATCCACTCGGCGCTTACTTAAATGTTAAAGCCAAAGAAATTTCTCAATATGAAAGTATCGCGAACTTTATGAAGTCTGACAACGCTCTGGTTTTGGGTTCGGCCAACATAATCGATAAAGTAAATTATCATCAAAATAAGCTAGTTATAGACAGACTGAATAATATAATAAGGAGCGCGCAAAAACTTGGCTTTCTGATTACTCTTCTTTTGATAATTATTTCTATTATTATTACTTTTAATACCATAAGGTTGACCATTTTTATTTCCAAGGAAGAAATTAGCGTAATGCGCTTAGTAGGAGCCTCCAAGATGCGTGTACGTGGACCCTTTATGGTCGAAGGCGCGATTTATGGGATTATTGCTACTCTCGTGACTTTGATTCTTTTTTGGCCAATAACGGCTTGGCTAGGAGGTAATATGACGAACTTTCTAGGATTTGACTTATATCATTATTATATTGCGAACCTCTTTCAGATTTTTGCAATTGTTTTATTATCAGGTATACTCCTAGGGATGATTTCAAGTTTCCTTGCAATTAGGAGATACTTGAATAAATGATTAGGAAAATTCGAAAGATTTTAGCATCTTCATCCTCGGAGTCAAAAGGACAGAGGACCCACGACGCTTTAAATCTTTCGAATTTTCCTTGAATTCAAATATGCAAAAAAGAGAAACAAAATATATTTTTGTAGTTGGGGGAGTTATTTCCGGAGTGGGAAAGGGGATTACTGCATCTTCTTTGGGG
>MFUJ01000031.1 GCA_001785675.1 Candidatus Nomurabacteria bacterium RIFCSPHIGHO2_12_FULL_37_29
GAATTTTCTTTTATCTGATATATATTTATTAATTTTATCCGTATCTTTACCTAAAGATAGAATTTCTGAATCATATTCTGGGAAGCTAGTAGAAGCTATAATTTCTCCACTTTCTACATCCATTATAATTCCCGCTCCGCCGGTGAAATGATTTTTTTCAGACGAATTTTTAATAAAAGTAAATAATTTACTCTGTATGCGTGAATCAATGCTCGTTGTTAAATCATTTCCTCGCTTTGGAGCATTTATAATATTTTCTGAATGTATTTTCCCTACGGCATCTATTTCTATTATTTTTGATCCATTTTCACCTTTTATTTTGTCGTTATATTCTTTTTCCAATCCGTCTTTGCCTATAAATTCATTTTGCCAATAAACTCCCGCGCTATCTTTTGTAGGATAACTGACATAACCTAAAACATGTGAAAATCCTGGCGACATATAAGTACGCGTAGAGATAGAAAGTAAGTCTTCCCCTTTATTATTCCAAACCAATTCCTTTTTATTTCTGTCATAAATTATTCCCCTGTCTGCAAAAATATTTACTTTTTCTAATGTATTGTTTTCACTTCTTTGCCTATAGACACTGCCCTTTTGTATTTGAAGATAGGACAAGCGGACTGTGAATATGAGAATTGTGATTACAAAAAAAGCCCCGAGAAAATTAATGGTTTTTTGAGGAATTGGTTTTTCTATCCGACCTTCAAATTGCTGGCGGTCAAAGTTTTCTAAGTTTGTTGAATCAAGAAAAATCTCGTCAGGATCAACGAGCAACTTTTTGTTATTTCTTTTAAATATTCTTCTTATCATTCCAGTACTAAAATTAAAAGTTTACTAAGGGTAAAATTTAAGTTTCTTTTTTAAAAATTCTATTAAAATAAAAACTACAACAGTAATAATAAAAGAAACAAAAATCATACCACCCAATTTAGCCTCTCTTGCTCCGTAGAGTAAATCTGATAATAGAAATAAGAAAACAGCTTCCAGAAAAAGAGGAAAGTATACCATTCCCATAAATGCTAAAATAACTGACACCCAAAAGGGCATAAAGAGTATGGACAGTAATAATACAAGAAAAGCTAGAATTCGAAATACCATAACTCTAATATTACCTTGAAGCAAGTTTTGACGCTAGGCCCGTGTAATTCTCTGGTGTGATTTTTAGTAATTCTTTCTTTATTTGATCACTGACTTGGAGAGTGTTTATAAACTGATGAATATCAGAAAGCGTCACTTGCCTGCCGCGGGTTAGCTCTTTCAATTTTTCATATGGCATAGCTACTCTCTCACGTCGCAGAATTGTTTGAATAGCTTCGGCAATAACTTCTGGATGGGACATTAAATTTTCGTTTATTTTTATTTTATTTACGATAATTTTCTCCAATCCCTTAAGAAGAGAAACATAGGCCAAGTAAGAATGTCCAAAAGCAGTACCAAATACTCGTTCTACTGTTGAGTCTGAAAGATCACGCTGAAGACGTGAGATTGGAAGTTTGCGAACAAAAAATTCAAATAAAGCGTTAGCAACACCCAGATTTCCTTCGCTGTTTTCAAAATCAATCGGATTTATTTTATGGGGCATAGCTGAGGAACCCACTTCACTCTTGACTGCTTTTTGAACAAGCCACTCATCGCTAATATAACGCCAAATATCTTGGTTAAAGCCGATTAAAATAGTGTTGATTCTACGTAGGCAATCAAAAATTTCTGCCTCACTGTCATGGGGGTCAATCTGGGTAGTTAAGAGATTTAGCTCTAGTTTGATTTTTCTATTTTTATTTAAGCCAACTATAAAATTTTTAGCAAACTTAATCCAGTCAATTTTGGGGTAAGCAGCTACGTGGGCATTCCAGTTACCAGTAGCACCGCTGAACTTAACTGATATTCTTGCATTCTTGAGAATATCAGATTGTTTTTTAATTCGGCTTGCGAAGACTTTCATTTCTTTACCAAAGGTAGTGGGAGATGCACTCTGGCCGTGAGTGCGTGCTAGCATAGGTAGAGTTTGGTATTTTTTTGCAAATAGTTCAATATCTTTAATTATTAAATTAATTTTTGGAATAATGACTTGTTCTAAAGCGTCGCCTAGCATCATACTCCGTGCTGGTGTATTTATGTCGTATGATGTTAAACCAAAGTGAATCCATTCAAGACTATTTTTTAAAGATGTTTTTGAAAGTTTTTCTTTTAGAAAATATTCAACTGCTTTGACATCATGGTTTGTCTTTTTTTCTATAGTTTTTATATTTTTAAAATCTTTTTGGGAAAGTTCATATAAGCTTCTAATTTTCTTAATCTCTGTGCTGCTGAATTTTCTTAAATGAGTTTTTCTAGAAAGAGAAAGAGTGATTAAATACTCACCTTCTGTTATTATTCGGTATTTCATCAACGCTTCTTCAGAAAAATATGGCGCTAGCGCGCGAGTTTTATCAAAATATCTTCCGTCTAGAGGATTTATCGCATTTTTTATCATAAATTTAGATTTCGTATTTCTTAAGATTATTCTCAATCCTTTTTTCTATATCTCCAGTCTCAATTTTAAAAGGAAGACCAGTAATTTGTTCGCAAATCTTGATATATCTTCGAGATAGTTCTGTTACCATATCCGCTGGAGCTTCCGGTAATTTCTCATCCTTATATGGATCGCAATTATCTTTAAACCATAAACGCAGAAATTCTTTATCAAAATTCTCTGGCTCTAGACCCTGCTCTATTCTTTCTTTGTATGAATTTGCTTGCCAATAACGAGAAGAATCAGGTGTGTGTATCTCATCGATCAGCATAATCTCCCCTTCCGGCGTGAGTCCGAATTCGTATTTACAATCAACCAAGATCAGTCCTTTTTGCAAAGCAATCTCCTGTCCACGTTTAAATAATTTTAGAGAAATATTAGCAACTTTTTCCCACTGTTCCTTTGTCATATAATTTCCGTCAACAACGTCCTTACTTGAGAGAGGTCTGTCATGGGTTTCAAATTTGGTTGTGGGTGTCAATACGACACTGTTTAATTTTTGATTTTTCTTCATGCCATCAGGCAAAACAAAATCCCCGAAATCTCTTTGACCTTTTTGATATAAAGTCCATAAGGAAGTTCCAGTAACACCAGTTATATATCCTCGCGGCACTATTTCTATGGGCAAAACTTTGCATTTCTTCCCCACCACAACATTTGGATCAGGAAAATCTATTACGTGATTCGGTACAATGTCTTTTGTGTTTTCAAACCAAAACTTACTGACTTGTGTCAAGACTTGACCCTTACAAGGTATGAGAGCTAAGTTACGGTCAAAAGCTGAATATCTGTCAGTAGAGATAAGGATAACTTTATCTTTCTGTATGTAAACATCTCTTACTTTCCCGACGTATTTTTCTCCTAAATTTCTAAAATCTGTTTTTTCTAAGATATTCATGCTATTTTAAAATTACTTTACCTTTGCCTTTAATAATTCTACCAATTTTATGAATACGATATTTAGGATATTTTTTAAAAATCTCCTGTATCTTTGCCTTTTGTGAATGTGGCACAACTAATACAAGTCCTATGCCCATATTGAATGCTGTATACATTTCCTCTCCACTAACATTACCAATTTTTTGTATAAAAGGGAAAATTGGTAACATTGGCCAAGAGTCCTTAGTAATTTCGGCATCAAGGTTTTTCGGTAGAACTCTAGGAATGTTGTTCATGAATCCTCCGCCAGTTATGTGCACTATGCCTCGTACGTCGATGCCAGAATCTAGAAGTTTAAGAACTGGTTTGGTATAATTTGTGTGCACCTGGAGTAATGCCTTCCCGACTGTCATTTTGAGTTCAGGAATTTGTGTTGCCACGGTATGTTTGGCTGTTTCAAAAATTAATTTCCTAGCAAGTGAAAATCCATTTGTGTGCAGTCCGCTTGAAGCAAGACCGAGAACAATGTCTCCTTCTTTTATTTTCTCTCCTGTTATTATTTTATCTTTCTCCACCACGCCAGTAATGCATCCGGCTATATCATGTTCGCCCTTTGTATATACTCCTGGCATTTCTGCAGTTTCGCCGCCTATAAGAGCAACCCCATTTTCTCTACAAGCCTTAGCCATACCTTTCACAATGGTCTCCATTTCTTGTGGGACAAGGGTTTCATTAGCTACATAATCTAAAAATGTAATAGGTCTCGCTCCCATTGTCATTATGTCATTACAACAATGATTGACAATATCTTCTCCGACTGTATCATATTTTTTCATCATCCTTGCTACAGAAAGCTTGGTGCCAACTCCATCAATACTTTGTACTAATACAGGATTCCTATAGTTCTTTATAATATCTGTGAGTTCATATAATCCACCAAAACCACCGATACTTTTAAGTACTGCTTTATTATGCGTATTTGCCACACTTGTCTTTATTCGCTTAACAACTTCATTGCCCGCTTCAATGTTCACACCGGCTTTTGTATACAAGTCACTCATATTTTATTTCTCCAAATATTTTTTAAAACCAATTTCTGAAAGTTTCTCACCTTTCACCTCTACCTCATCACTCATTTTCTTTTTATAAGTAGAAAGTTTTTCCGTTAGATTTTTATCAGAGACTGCCAGAATCTGAATAGCGAGAAGCCCAGCATTTTTACCAGCATTAATGCCTACGGTGGCCACAGGTATTCCAGGTGGCATGTTGACTGTCGAGAGAAGTGAATCGAGTCCGTCGAGTGATTTTGCTTTTACTGGTAACCCTATAACTGGAAGCGTGGTGTGTGCCGCAACCACTCCCGCTAGATGCGCTGCTCCACCCGCGCCAGCGATCAAAACTTTGATTCCTCTCTCTATCGCACTGCTTGAATATTTTTGTACTCGTTCCGGTGCCCGATGCGCAGAACCAACGGTGATATCATAGGAAATTCCAAATTCTTCCAACACCGCCGCAGCTTCAGCGAAGACTGGCAAATCTGAGTCCGAACCCATAATTATTCCAACGAGAATACCTTTTTTCATAATTCTATCTTACTTTAAAATAAGTATCTGGGCAAGTGCCTTTTTACCTATGTCCCTTCTGTACTGCATACCCTCAAAAGAAATTTTATCTATTGCTTTGTAAGCTTTTTTTAGCGCTTCTTCTAGCGTACCTGCTGTAGCGCTGACTCCCAATACTCGCCCACCATTTGTGACGAGTGTGCGATTTTTCATGATTGTACCAGCATGAAAAACAATGATATCGGGTTGCATTTCTGCCTCGTCAATGCCTCCAATTATTTTCCCTTTTTCATAATTTCCCGGGTAACCACCAGAAGCAAGCGCAATATTACAAGCAAATTTTTCCCTCCATTTTATCTCAATTTTATCTAATTTTTTATCAACACAAGCATCTAAAATATCAAGCAAGTCTGTGTCTAAAAGTCTCATATAAGTTTGCGCTTCTGGATCACCAAACCTTGCGTTGAATTCAATAATTTTTGGACCATCTGTAGTCAACATCAAGCTTGGATATAAAATTCCTTCAAAAGGAATTCCATCCTCCTCCATTGCTCGCAAGGTCGGAGCAATAATTTCTTTTTCTATTTTCTCCATAATTTCTTTATTTACAAATGGCAGTGGACCTATTACCCCCATTCCACCAGTGTTCCCTCCTGTATCTCCTTCGCCAATTCTTTTATGGTCCTGTGAGCTTGGGAAAATTTTATAATTTATTCCATCAGATAATACGTGAATGGATATTTCAGGGCCAATTAGAAATTCTTCTATTACTACTTCATTACCAGAATCACTAAATATCTTTTTAACCAAGATATCCTCTATTGCTTTACAGGCCTCGTCGTGTGTATTTGCGATGATAACTCCCTTACCAAAGGCTAGGCCATCTACTTTTATCACAACCGGCAGAGATTGTCTCATGGCATAATATTTTGCTTTCTGGTAATCACTGAATGTTTGAAACTCTGCTGTTGGAAGATTGTGTCGGTGCATAAAATCTTTTGAGAATACTTTTGACCACTCAATTTGGCTAGCGGCTTTAGTTGGACCCCAGATCCGCAATCCTCTTTTTCTAAATTCGTCTACAACACCGAGATAGAGTGGTTCGTCAGATACTGCAAGCGTCAAATCCACCTTTTCTTTTTTTGCGAAATCTAAGAGTTTTAGAATGTCATTCGATTTTATATCCACGTTCGTTCCGATCCTCTCTGTGCCTGCATTCCCGGGCGCAAAGAAAATCTGTCCCGCTCGTGGTGATTGTGCGATTTTCCAACCAAGCGCGTGTTCCCTTCCCCCACCAGCTCCAATTATTAAGATTTTTTGTTTATTTATACTATCCATTTGAGCATAATTTTACTAATATTTTTACATAAAGTGCGTTTTCTTTTTTCTTAAGTCTGTCATATAAAGATTTAACATTATCCCCCAATTCAATTTTTTCAAAAGTTCTTCCTAATACTGGCCCAAAATCAAAATTTAAAGTTAAATAATGAATGGATGATCCAGCATAGGTGGCTTTGTGGTCCAAGAAATTTTGAATGGCTTTAGTAGTTAGCATACTTTTATTCCAAAGCGCCTCTGTTCCATCGGGATTTTTTACACTTACGTCAATTGTGTCTGGAATTAGCCCAGGGTGCAAATTTAAAATTTTATTTTGATATGCCAAGATTACTTCTTTGAGGACAATTTGTTTCCAGCCAGCCAGACAAATGTAATCGGGGTTCAGTTTTTGTAAAAGTAATAAGAGGGCTTCTTTTGTTGGGCAGATTTCAATTTTTAAATTATGTGCTCTGGCGCGTTCCAATCCTAGGGCATCGGTTTTGTCTGAAATTACCGCACAAATTTCAGCATTAATTTTTCCTCTTTCTATTCCATTAATTATTGCCTCTAGGTTAGTACCGGTACCAGTGTCGGAAATTAATACCACTAATTTTAGTTTAGCTTTAGCTGATGTTTTATTTGGTTGGGACATCATGGTTGACTTCACTTGTGCGTTCTTTTAAATCAATTGGGTAAATACCAGTAAATAATGAAGTAGAAAGATGATCTTTGGGCAGACCGATAGATTTTATTAAACCAGAAAGAGATAAATAAGAGAGCGAAGTGGCTCCGAGAAATTTACGGATTTCCTCCACTGTCTTATTTGAAGCAATAAGTTCTTTTTGTTTTGGAGTATCAATACCATAAAAATCAGGAAAGCGGACTGGCGGTGATGACACTAGAAAATGTACTTCCTTTGCGCCAGCCCTAAATAAAGCTTGCACCAATCTCTTACTCGTTGTTCCTCTGACAATAGAATCATCGATCAAGGCAATTCTTTTACCCCGTAATATCTTTTTAAGAGGTATCAGTTTAAGAGCTACACTATGTTCCCGTGATTCTTGATCTGGTTCAATAAAAGTTCTGTGTACATAACGATTCTTTACCAAGGCCATTTCGATCGGTATATTTGAAATTTCTCCATAACCAAGTGCAACTGGTACAGCCGTATCAGGCACAGGCACTATCATGTCAACTTTTAATTTAGTCTCGTACGCTAAAATTTTCCCAAAATTTTTCCTAACTTCATAAATTAATTTTCCAGCAAGTACACTGTCTGGACGAGAAAAATAAACAAATTCAAATATGTCATGCTTTGGATTTGTTTTTGCTAATTGTACGCTTTTCATTCCCTTTTTATTTATTACAATCATTTCTCCCCCTTTTATTTCCCTTAAAAATGAAGCACTGATTGTAGCAAGAGCGCATGTTTCTGAAGCGACAACATAACCATTTTTAATTTTTCCAAGCACGAGGGGTCGCATTTCATAAGTATCACGCACTGCTACCAAGGTATCTTTATTCATCATCACTATAGAAAAAGCGCCGGTAATTAGAGGGAAAACTTTTTTAACTGCTTTTGGAAGGGTATCACCGCTTTTGATATAAAAATCAATTGCATCAGTAATGAGCTCTGAGTCATTGCGATTTTTTTTCAACACTTTTTTTGATGAAAGAAAATTTTGGAGTGCCTTAACGCTTGGTAAATTACCATTATGCGCTAAAGCAAAAGAAGCATTATTATTTACGACTGGTTGAGCGTGATTTAGTGCTCCCCCTCTTGAAGTAGAATATCTATTGTGTCCTATGCCTATGTATCCTGTTAAATTTTTGATTATTTTTTCTGTATAAACTTGAGATACCAATCCCCTGCCCCTATGAGTACGAAATTTTTGCCCATCATTAGTTGTGATACCAGATGCTTCTTGTCCCCTATGTTGCAATGCGAATAACGAAAAAAATGTTAGACGAGAAATAGGTAACCCCTTACCGTATATGCCTACGATTCCACATTTTTCCTTTAGTTCATTCATTTTATGTTTTTAGATTTCCACCCCGCGGTATTGTTTTCTTACGATTCCTAGTGTCATCATAGCCCCTAAGCCAAGCTAAAGCCCCATCAGATTCCTGGTCTTCAAATGGTGCTCTTCTTGGTTTTTCATTAACAGAAGCTGCGCCACCTTCTGTATATTCTTTATAATGAGGATCTTGTTCTATACTGTCCATATGAAACGGCATAAATTTATTTTCTAAAGTAATTAATTGCGTTTTTAAAAATTTGGAGTCCTTTCCCATCTTTGGGTATTTTTTTATTTTTATACCACAATGGACTTTGATGAGAGAACATTGCTCGCTCTGGGTGGGGCATCAATCCGAGAACTCGTCCATTATACGCTAAAACACCTGCAATGTCATAATCTGATCCATTTGGATTTTTTTCAAGATTTTGGAACTTGCAAATTTCTCCTTTCGTATACACAAAAGCAATATCTTTATTGGTTTTCATTTTTCTATATTCTTTTTTATCTATCACATAATGTCCTTCACCGTGCGCTATCGGAAGTGATATTTTTTTTATCCCCTTTAGCCATGGACTCTTAAAAACTTTCCTTGACTCGCCGGAGCCTTGTAGGGAGGTGGCTAAATCCACCCAGCGGTCAATATATTTTCCATTTTTATTATAGGTTAGCGCTCCGGGTAGAATGCTTAAATTGGTCATAATTTGAAATCCATTACAAATACCTATAGCCAGAGTTCGCCCAGATAAAAATTCTCTGAGTTCTTCTGCTAAGTGATTTTTAAATTTATTAGCATAAGCCTTTCCGCTTCCTGTGTCGTCGCCATAAGAAAATCCTCCAGGAAAAACAAGAATTTGATACTTAAATAGCATTTTCGGTTTGGCTATCAGGTCATTGATATGTACAATGTCTGCCATTCCGCCAGCAGATTCAAAAGCGAACTTAGTTTCTTCTTCGCAATTGAGCCCGTAGCCGGACATTATTATTATTTTAGGCCGTAGGTACTGAGCTTGTCGAATGTATTTGTTGTTTCCCATAATTTATCTATTCTACAATTCTATAGAATTGTAGAATACTAGTATACTTCTTTCTGTCTCGATGACGAAATCTTTTTTGCAACTTTGGCATATTCGGTTTTCTGTTTGATTATTCATTACAATATTTTGCAAAATGACGTAATGTTATTTTTGTGAATTAGAAAATTTATGATAAATACTATACAGCTTTTTGACATCCGTATTTATAATTTTATTTTTGCCATCCAAAACCACAACTTTCCCACTTTTCATTACTCTCCCTATTTTAGCATAAGAAATTTTCTTCATTATTTTTTCAAATGGAACTCTATTTTTAGGAGCTACGGATACTAGTATCCTTCCCTGACTTTCAGAAAAAAGCTTCACATCGGCCGATTTTGGAGCCCCAGGCATGCTTCTGACACTTATATTACACCCAAGCATGCCACCAACAGTGGCTTTGGCTAGGGCTATCCCAAGACCACCGGAAGTTATCGAAAGAGATGATGCCAGCAATTCTTGCTCTATAGCTTGCTCCAGGGCTCGGTAAGTTTTTAAATTTTTATTGATGTCCACTTGCGGAACACTATTGCCGACGTATTTAAATAATTTAAAATATTCACCCCCACCCAGCTCATCTTTTGTTTCTCCTAATAAATAAATTATGTCTCCGCTATTTTTAAATTCCGGCGAAACTGTTTTGTTCAAATTTTTCATTACTCCAATTGAAGAAATGAGTAATGTTGGCGGTATGGAGATAGAAACAGGATTCCCCTTTTCATCGTAACCTCTAAAGTCATTAAACATACTATCTTTGCCGGAAATAAATGGTGTACCGTAACCCACTGCAAGGTCATAGCAAGCTTTTACAGCATCTACGAGTTGCGCCAATCTCCTTTGGTCGTAAGAAGAACACCAACAAAAATTATCCAAAATTGCCAAATGTGAAAGACTGCCCCCTGAAGCCACAGTGTTTCGTACTACAGTATCTATGGCGCAAGCGGCCATGTCGTAAGTATTTATGTTTCCGTAGGAAGGATAGAGAGCTGATGACAAAACAACTCCCTTGTTAGAACTTAAAACCGGACGGAAAACTTGACTGTCGGTATTTATGAGTCCAGAACCGGAGAGAGGTTTCAGTACAGAAGAGGCTTGTACTTCGTGATCATACTGCTCGGAGATAAAAGAAAATCCACTGATATTTTTTTGAGCTAGTAAATTCTCCAAATCTCGAGTGAAAAAATTTTCCCCCTCCTTGTTGAGGAGGGGCTCAGGGGTGGTGATTTTATATGGAGCTGAAATTAAATGTTGCTTGGGCAAACCATTATGTAAAAACTCCATACCCACGTCCATAATTTTTTTTCCTTTATATTGTACGATACATTTTCCAGAATTTGTAAAGTCTCCGATAACGGTTGCTTCTACTCCGCGGCTTTCCATTAAATTTTTAAATATTTTCCATTTACTTGGGGGCACAGCTAGCGTCATTCGCTCTTGTGATTCTGAAATCCAAATTTCCCACGGACGAAGCCCCAGATATTTTAGAGGAACTTTTTCTAGGAGGACTTTCGCGCCCCCACATTCCTTGGCCATCTCTGCCACCGAGCAAGAAATTCCGCCCGCGCCATTGTCGGTAATGCTGTTGTATAGATTCATATCACGAGCTTCTTTAACTATTGCGTCGCTTAATTTTTTCTGAGTAATCGGGTCGCCTATTTGCACCGCAGTAGCCGGAGAATTTGAATCTAACGCGACGGAAGAAAATGTTGCCCCGTGCACGCCATCTAAGCCCACTCTACCGCCCACCACAACTATGTAGTCACCAACTTTCGCTTTTTTCTCATGAAGAAATCTATCTCCTGTCTTTCTGGGAATTAATCCCACCGTTCCGGCAAAGACTAACGGTTTGCCTCGATACCTATCGTCGTATTTTACAAATCCATTTAGCGTTGGAATTCCGGAACAATTTCCACCGACATTTATGCCCTTGATTACACCTTCCATTATTCTCTTGGGTGAAAGCATCTGTTGGGACAAGTTTCCATTTTTATCTTTATTCTTAAATAATTTTCTTTTGTCGTCCGGGTAACCAAAACAAAATCCGTAAGCATTTGCAACGGGCTTTGCTCCGAGGCCAAAGCCGATAGTATCGCGATTGACTCCCACGATTCCCGTAATCGCTCCGCCAAATGGATCTAAAGCCGAAGGGCTGTTATGCGTTTCTACTTTATGAGTTATTAAATAATCTTTATCAAAAATTATCCCTCCAGCATTATCTGAGAATACAGAAACGCAGAAATCCTTTTTGCCCTTTTGTTTTCTTATCAAATTTGTCGCGCCTTTGATGTAAGTTTTATACAAACCGTCTTTAGTATCATCAATTGGGTTTGCAAAAATAGTATGCTTACAATGTTCCGACCATGTCTGCGCTAATGATTCAATTTCAATATCCGTCGGATTTCTTTTTAATTTTTCAAAATATTCTTTAATAACTTTCATTGAGGATAAATCAAGCGCTAAAGGGCCTCGGCGAACACCTGTTTCGTCCATTATTCCCTCTTTGCCGATTTTGATAAGTTCCTCGTCGGGAACTTGTAGAGACACGTTAATAACGGGAGTGGTTTTCTTTAATACTACTCCTGGAATTTTACTAGGCAGACCTTTTTGCTTTTTTAAATCTTTCCAGCTTACAATGTAAGACCGCTCAATTAGAGGATTATGAAGAGATGAAGCAATTTTTTCAGCATCATTTAAATTAATTGATCCAGAAATTAAAAAAACCTTAGAAGTAAAAACCGCTATATCTGACTTATTTTTTAGATGAAATAAGTCGCAGATAGTTTCTTCGGTAGTATGCCCTACATTGTCTGTAACTCCGGGCTTGAATCCTATTTCAATTATATAATTAAAATTCAACAGCTTTGGTATTGAATTGATAGAAAATTTTTCAAGAATTGGATTAGTAAGTGCTTGTGCCACTTTTAAAAACTTGTCACTGGAAAATTTATATTCTACTAAGTAAGATTCAATGATATGTACGTCTCCAACTTTTTCAGAAAGTCCCAGTTCCGTGAACGATTTTATGCATAGTTTCCCGCGAGTATCTATTCCTTTGGGTGATATATATATGCGGGAAATCATATAGATATAGTATTATATATAATAATTAAAAACAAATTACTTGATTTTGTTTTAGATATTGATATTCTTAATCATGAAGGAGTACAAGGAGTACCATGACACAGCTAGAAATACTTCTTCTCCGGAGGCTCAGGGAGGAGCGGATTCCTCTTCCGGATCCGGAGCCGGAAGAGGTACGTGATCACGGTGTTGGTATGGATGCTCTTGATTTATTAGATAATCCTGGAGCAAGAAAGTCCCTACATTACGATCACGATCGAGACGATGGGGGTCTCTAAAAGGAGGCAGAGTGTGCTGCTAGAGAGTCCACGGGCTCTCTAGCACACCTAATTTATATAATTTTATTATACAATGAAAAATATCGTTACTGTTGGTGGAGGGACAGGTAGTTACACGGTTTTATCTGGTTTAAAGAATTTGCCAGATGTTTCTCTCACTGCGCTTGTTTCTATGGCGGATGACGGGGGGTCAACTGGCGTACTTATGGATGAGTTGGGCGTATTGCCACCTGGAGATGTCAGACAATGCCTCGTTGCTTTAAGTGAACATACTAGTATTGTGCGTGAACTTATGAATTATAGATTTAATGAGGGAACTTTAATCGGACATAGCTTTGGAAATATTTTCCTTGCGGCATTGGAAAAAGTTACAGGCAACTTTGTACGAGGTATTGAAGTGGCATCAGAAATTCTTAAAGTAAAAGGTAGCGTAGTACCAGTAACGAGTGATAGAGCAAAACTTTTTATGTTACTTAAAAATGGATTATTAATAGAAGGAGAGAACAAGATTAATCATTCAGATGTTCAGGATATGGGTATAGAGAAGATTTTTTACAGAGACAATGTGAAGTTAAATGAAAATGCACAAAAAGCAATACATGAAGCAGATTACATTATTCTTGGTCCTGGCAATTACTACTGCTCGATAATTCCTAATATTATAGTAAATGGTTTTAAAGAAGCTGTTATAAAAAGTAAGGCGCGAATAATTCTACCAGTTAATCTTACAAATAAACAAGGGCATACGACGCATTGGAAAGTAAGTACCTACGTAACTGATATAGAGAAATATTTAGGGAAATCCATTGATATTATTTTAGTTAACAATGAAGCACCATCGAGAGAACAATCGGAAGTTTATAGACTCCAGGAAGGTGATGGGGTACTAATACTGGATGATTTAGAAGATAAAAGAATTGTTCGAGAGTCATTATTATCAGACTTATTTATTAAATATAACAAAGCTGACACTTTACAAAATGTAAGAAGTTTTATTCGACATGATTCAGAGAAGTTAGCTGAATGTATTAGTCAAATAATAAAAAAATGAAGTATATATTTGATTTCGAT
>MFUJ01000032.1 GCA_001785675.1 Candidatus Nomurabacteria bacterium RIFCSPHIGHO2_12_FULL_37_29
GCAATCTCTATAAGATAATTAGTAATATAATGCGGTTCATATTCTTTTGCCGACCGTAATACAATTTCCGGAAATCTGTACAATAATTTTTCTACTGAAGATATATCAGATGGCAGAATTTCAAAGTCCGGCAAAATATTTTCTTTCTTTGCTTTTTCTAAAACTGAATTTGCTCGAGCATAGGAATACTGTAGATACGGACCGGAATCTCCTTCAAAAGAAATAGATTTTTCAAAATCATAAGCTATGTCCCCACCAGTAGACTGTTTTAAAATAGAATATTTTACCGCCGCCACGCCGACTTGCTCGGCAATTTTATTTTTTATTTCTTCGCTATAATCCCTTTCTTTTAACCTCTCCGTCACAAGCGCGATGGTGTCGCGAATAAGCGATTCGCCTGTGACGACATTTCCCTTTCGGGAAGACATTTTCCCCGTCGCAAGCCGCATCATGCCATGCGTAATGTGCTTCATTTTATCTTTGTACTCCGGATGAATGAGCGAGATAGCTTTGGCGACAACTTTCATATATTCCTCCTGCTCATTGGCGGTAACTACAATACAAAGGTTCATACCCGGCAATTCTTTAAATTTATCTTCCGTCAATCCAAGCTCCTTGGTCTCGTAAGTCGGCAATCCCTGCGAAGTTATGAAAACCCTGGTATGCAATTTAGGGTCGTGTTTCTCCGCTTTGAACACAATAGCGCCGTCAGACTCTTCAAAAACTTTACCAATAGTCGCGCGAACAATGTTTTCTCCAACGACCGCTACTATACTTTCCAAGAAATAAAGTTCAAACTTGGTGCCGAGAATTTTGTAAAGCTCTTCAAAAGCTTCCATTGTTACTTTAAAGCCCCAATCATATATTTCATTTATTTTTTCATCAGTTTTACTGTAAAGTTTTTTATTTATTTCGTCTATCTCTTTTTTAGCAGAAGAGTCTTTTTCTCCTTCGCTTAAATATACAAGACCATATTCTGTTGCACCCAAAGAATAACATTCACCTATGTATTCTGCTTTCTTGGAAATTGATAAATTTGGATTTGGTAAACCATTTTTTTGTAAACCCCAAATGGCTTTCGCTATGTGCAACCCAACATCTCCTTGATAGTTCGCGCGTGCAACCATAGCTCCGGAATGTTCCAGGATTCTCGCTACCGACTCGCCGATGGCGTTGGTCATCAGGTGCCCGATATGAAAAGGCTTGAAGGGATTGGGATCGGTATACTCCACCATTATTTTTTGCCCTTCTAATAAATTATTTTTCCCAAAATTTTCAGCTGTATTTAAAATTTCTTCAACACTTCGGCCAAAAAACTTTCTGGATAAATAAAAATTAATAAACCCCGCGCCGGCAACTTGAATTTCCTGTATTTCAGTAAATTCACCCTGAGCTTGTCGAAGGATCTCGACTATTTTTTCAGCTAATTCTTTGGGGTTGGTGCCAATATTCTTCGCCACAGCTAAAGCTACATTCGTAGAATAATCCCCCATTTTCAAATCTGACGGGTGTTCAAGGATAATATTACTAATCTCTATATTTAGTTTTTTAAGCGCATTTTTTATTAAATTTTTTATTTTTTCTTGCATGTTTTTTAAATTACAAAACTAATGAAATATAACTTTTGAAGGGGTTTTGTGAGTGACGATAAACAAATTTCAGAATTTTTTAAGCTTCAAAAAATTCGTACCGAAAAAAGTTTATATTTTGTAAGTTTTGTAACTCATATAATTACTTATGCCCCGTACTCCCCTCGCGACCAACACCACGGACTGTTTCAGTAAGCTCCTCTACTTCTAGAATATCACAATGTTCAAATTTTTGAATTACCATTTGAGCTATTTTATGATCTTTTGTCATTAGTACTTCCTTGCCAGAAACATTCAAAAGGTTCATTATAATTTCACCTCGATAACTAGAATCTATTACTCCACCCATAACCTTTAATCCTAAATTAAAAGAAATGCTCGATTTATCCCAGATAAGACCAACATAGCCTTCTGGAATTTCAATCGCCACACCAGTATGAATTCTCTCTTGCTTGCCGGGCGGAAATATCACATCGTGAACACAATAAAAATCCATCCCTGCATCACCAGGATGTCCATGTGTCGGCAACTTTGCATCCTGATGAAGTTTTTTAACTTTGATTTTCATTTTATTTTAAAATTTTTTTGATTTTCTTATAAATTTCATTATGGATATTTTCGCGAATATCGACAACTCCATCTTTTGCGCAATTTATTTTTACCCAATTTTTTTGAGTTTTTGCGAGCCAGAGAGCACTTTTTATAGAATTCTTTAAAAAGTTTTTATCTTTCTCGTGCACATCTTTTTTACTGCCTAGATATGCGCGGGCACCCTTGTAGTCGCGTTTTTTTATTAATTTTAAAACTATTTCGATTGGTAAAGATAAATATATAGTCAAATTCGGTTTTGGAATTTTAAAAACTTTATATTCCATTTCAGCAAGCCATTTAATGAAACTTTCTCGTTTTTTCAAATTAGCAATTTTCCCACCTTGATGTATCTGATTCGCAGAAATATAGCGATCCATAACCACGACATACCCCTCTTTTATGGAGTCTTTTATTTCTTCTTTTGATTCCCACCTATCAGCCGCGTACATCACAGAAGCAATCTTGGGGTGAATATTCACCCAATTGTAATATTGCTCGGATAGACAGTGTCCGATGAATTTGCCAAAAAAATTCTCTTTGTAACGGGGAAAGTGAATAAACCTTACTTTCTCTCCATCTTTACGAAGATGTTTTATAAGTAAATTTGTTTGAGTGGTTTTACCACTTCCGTCCGCACCATCTATAACTATCAATTTGCCTTTCTTTACCATAAAAGAAATATATCATAAAATGTACTTCTCAAAAACTTGCTTGGAGTATTGATCGAGTCCTTCTTTGTTCTTTATTTCCTCTTTTGTAAGCCACTTATATGAATCGTGATATTCATCTAGCTTTGGTTCCCCTTCAATCTTTCCAAAATACGTCAGCCGTACTACATGCTTGTCTGTTCTTAAAATATCCTGAGCGGCAATTAATTTTGGTTCTTCAGTTAAATTTAATTTTATTTCTTCAAATATTTCTCTCTTTAAATTCTCCATTAGTGGAGTTCCGATATTTATTCTACCTCCCACGATATCCCAAGAATTATCTTTCTTAACCTCAGGATATTTTTCCCAATTTCTGTGCAAAAGCAGAATCTTCCCTTCTTGATTTTGCAAAATTATTTTTACTCCGACTTGTAGTTCCATGTTATTTTAATTTATCCCACTTTATTTAAAGTAGCCATGTTGTTTAGACTTATTTAATGATTGCATTTCAAATGAATTAATCATCAAGTCATCATCAATATTAACTAGATATTCGAGAGCTTTGGCAGGCTTTTCAATAGGCATAGCGCTACTAAAATCTGTTTTGTGATCTCCTGCTTTTTCAAAAATACTTGTATGCATAAATCCTGGATAAAATCCCACAGCACTTATATTAAAAGGCGCTAGTTCTAACTGAAGGCACTTCGTAAAGCCAGTCACAGCCCATTTTGAAGCATTATAAACTGAACGCTCAGTTTTTGGGTTAAGACCAGCCTGAGAATTAATATTTATAATTCTTCCATATTTTTGTTTCTTAAATTGTGGCACCAAAGCATTTACTGTTAAAATTGTCCCTAAAATATTAACTAAAATAGTATTCTGTATCTCGTCTGGGCTATTCTGCTCAATTGGGCCCTTAATCCAAACTCCAGCGCAATTTATCAAGCAATTAACTTTTTTATATTTTTTAATAACCTGTGAAAATGCATTTTTTATCTGCGATGCATCAGTAATGTCACAGATAATTCCGTCACACTTAAATTCCTTGGCGGTTTTTAAAACTTCTTTCGCATTTTTTCCTAAAATAATGACATGATTCTTGCTCGTTAAAATTTTAGCCGTTGCTTTTCCCAGCCCACTATTACCTCCCGTTATTACGATGACTTTTTTGCTAGTTTTCATAATTTTTTAAACAAATCCCTTTGGTATCGGAAACTTTTTGGCTAGAGCTTTGATTTCCTTATGCACAGATTCTTTTAATTTTTTATCATTCTTATTTTTTAAAACTTTTATCATAAGTTCCGCAACCCGTTTGCATTCTTTCTCTTTAAATCCGCGAGTGGTTATGGCTGGCGTACCGAATCTAATACCGGATGGATCAAGTGGCTTTCTGGTGTCCCCAGCAATAGCATTCATGTTAAGAGTTATACCTACTTCGTCAAGCACAGTTTGCGCTTCTTTGCCGGTCACCCCTAAAGATCCAAAAACATCAGCTAAAATGAGGTGATTGTCGGTACCACCACCAATCATTCGAATTTTATTTTTACGGAAAACTTCTTCCATTGCTTTGGCATTTTTTAAAATCTGCTTCGCGTATTTTTTATACTTTTGCGTCATCGCTTCCCCAAAGGCAACTGCTTTGGCAGCGATAGTGTGCATATGTGGACCACCTTGAATCCCTGGAAAAATAGATTTGTCAATTTTCTTTGCGATTTCTTCGTTTTCTCGTGTCAAGATAATGCCTCCACGTGGACCACGAAGTGTCTTGTGAGTAGTGGAAGTAATAATGTCAAAACCATCATCAAATGGATTGCGAAGTACACCAGCGGCAATAAGCCCCGCAATGTGCGCCATATCTGCCATGGTAACAGCGCCAACTTCATGAGCAATTTTGACAAATTTTTTATAATCGAGCGTGCGTGAATACGCTGAAAATCCTGCAAGAATTATCTTTGGCTTGTGTTCTAGCGCCACGCGACGTAAATCTTCATAATCAATTTCTCCTGTATCTGGATTTTTCATTTTATAAGTAACAAATTTATAAATCTTCGCAGGTAAGGTCATCGGGTGCCCATGAGTGAGGTGTCCTCCATGTGAAAGGTCCATGCCAAGTACTGTGTCTCCTGGCAAAAGAAGCGCCGCATAGACCGCTAAATTCGCTGGTGCACCAGAATGTGGTTGAACATTGGCGTATTTACATTTGAATAACTTACAAGCTCGTTCGATAGCCAGCCGTTCGACAGCATCAGTAAACTCTTGCCCCCCATAATAGCGACGTCCTGGATATCCTTCAGAATATTTATTTGTAAAAACAGAACCGTTGGCAGTTAAAACATCTTGCGAAACATAATTCTCGGATGGAATAAGCTCCAGTCCCTCTCTCTGTCTTTTTTCTTCACTTTTTATTAATTTTTCTACTAGTTTATCTCGCATGTTTATAATATAACAGATTACTTGCGGAATGAAAACACTTCATTTTTCCCATCAGATTTCATAATTATCGTACCCAATAGATCAGTGCGAAAGATCTTTGCGCCAAATGAGGAAAGTGTGTGTATGGTTTCTTGATGTGGATGCCCATATTTATTATCCCTACCATTTGAAATGACTGCATAAGTCGGTGCAACAAATTTTACAAACTCTTCTCCGGTGGAAGTACGGCTTCCATGATGCCCAACTTTTAAAATAGTACTCTTTAATGTTGCGAGAGAATTTTCTACAACAATTATTTTTTCTGTTTTCATCGTGCTGTCGCCAGCGAGCATAACAGAGGTGCTACCATAGACAAGTTTCGCCACGATTGATCCGTCGTTCGAAGACCAGTCAAAAACATCATGATCAGGAAATAAAATATCAATTACCGCTCCACCACCCAAATCAAGACGCATGCCCTTTTTTGCTAAAATATTAGGAATATTTTTATTTTTAATTTCATTTTTTAAATTTTGATAAGTTTTAGAATCACTGTATGTGCCGGGCTCAAAAACAGCCCCCACTTTGTAAATTTTCAAAACATCCGAGAATCCTCCGATGTGATCTTGGTCTGGATTGGTTATAATGATAGCGTCTAACTTGCGATCAAATGGGGACATGATGCGTGCAAGTTGACTTAATATCTTTCGGGGTGGACCACCGTCAATCAATATTTGCGTTCCAGTGGGCGACTCTATAAAAAGCGCGTCCCCTTGCCCGATGTCTAGTATGGCAAAAGTGAGACTTTTATGAAAACTCTGAAAATCAAGGCGAAAAAGAAAAATATTTACTAGTAGAAGCGAGAAGGTGAAAATGAGCAAACCATATTTCTTGACATTTGAGAGCATGCTATAATATTAGCATGAAAAAATTTGAAGAATTAAAATTTAATATTGGATCACTAAAAGGAATCTCAGCGAAAAACATTGAAGAACATTTGAAACTTTATACAGGATATGTGAAAAATACAAATTTAATACTAGAGAAAATTGATGAGCTAGCAAAAGATGCAGAAAAGAATGCATACGCATTGGGCGAAATCCAGAGAAGATTTGGTTTTGAGTATGACGGCATGCGGAATCATGAAGTTTATTTCGCGTCCCTTTCTGGTGGAGCTCAAACACTCACAGAAAGTGGTGAATTAAAAAAAGCAATTATTGAAGAATGGGGCTCCTTTGACCTGTGGCTCAACCGTTTTAAAGCTATCGCCCTCACACGCGGAATCGGCTGGGCTATGCTTTATTTTGATAGAAAAGAAAATCGATTATTAAACGCATGGGTAGACGAGCAACACTTGGGTCAACTGCAAGACTGTACGCTTATTTTGGCCCTAGATATGTGGGAGCATTCTTTTGTTGCAGACTATCAACCAAGTGGTAAAAAACAATATATCGAAGATTTCTTCACAAATCTTAACTGGGTAGTTATTGAGAAAAACTTTAAAAACTTGTTGCAGTAGAAAACTTGTTGCAGGCGTACTTTTTAGAAAGCCTTGCGCAGGCGGGCGCGCCGAGCAGTTCGCTCCCGAAGCTTCACCAGATAGATTGCTTTATAAAAAGTATACCGAGAAAGAGTTTCTTATTTCAACTCCACAAAGAAACTTTTAATACCCCTCCCAAAAATTATATAAATAAAATATACGTAGATTAACACTGTCAGGATAAATGGAAAATTAGGAAAAGAAAGTGAAGCAAAAGGAACATCTGCAAGAAAACCAATAACGCCAAGCTCATAATGAAGAAAAAGATATGACAAGTATCCTAAAGGTACAGCTAATACATACCAAATAACTCCAAAGAAGCTAGTGATAAAGCCCAAGAGCATTGTGAAAGGTATAAATGGAAGAACTAAAGTATTTACCGGCAAGGCAACGAGTGAAAGATTCCCCATTTTATAGAGAATAAAAGGGAGAACGAAAATATATGCGGCAATGGTAACAGTAACTACATCTCTTAATTTAAACAAGTCCGTAACCCACAAGAAATATTTCTCTATTTTGGGGGTGAAAAATATCACAGCAACAGTAGCGATAAAAGAAAGCTGGAACGAAACGTCGTACACTAACACAAATGGATTTAATAAAATCATAAAAACACCAGCAAGAATGAGCGCTCGCGCGACGTCGTAATTTCTCCCTGTCGCGCGGGCTATCAAAACTAAAGTCGCCATTATGCCCGCCCGTATTGCGGTAGAACTTCCACCCGTCATCATAATAAATAAAAAAATTACGAATATACCTATTCCAATACCAAGATTTTGGGGCACATAAGGCACTTGGGAAAATAATTTCATAGTCCACTCTGCGATGATCGTTATATTATATCCAGAAAGCGCAACTATATGTATCGTACCAGTATCGATAAAATTTTTCCTTAATTCTTGACTAAAAGACGCTTTCTCCCCTAAAATAAGACCACCCATGAGTAAACTCTCAGGACTTTTTATAGCAAAATTCATCTTCTCTAAAAACTTTTCTTTGACGAAAAAGAGTGTACTTTTTATTTTATTTCCGTTTCCTCGCGAGATAATTTCAACATTTACGTAATTCATTACGTAATGAACACCATCTTTTCGCAGATAATTTACGTAATCAAACTCTTTACCCTGGTCAGTGATAAAATTCTCTGGCTTTTCTAATTTCCCTACGAAATTTACTTCATCGCCATATTTAAAATCTTCACCAAAACTAGTTGATACCAAAACTTTTGTTTTTTCACTTTCAGAACCTGTCTCAACAGTTAATTTCTGATTATTTTCTCCAATACTTGGTTCTTCTATAATAACTCCGGTTAAAGAAACTTTTTGGTCTACCTGTGATTCGAAAATATAAGACGCAGGTTTATCGGCCATATCAAATCGCAAAATACCAAGTGAAAAAGTCAGAACAAAGACTGAAACTATAATTCCCCACTTGTTTTTTGATAATATTGAGAAAAATAAAATAAACAGAAATGCTAAACCTCCCATCCACAGAGCAAAATATAAATTTACAAAAACAAAAGAGCGCAAAAGCACTCCAAATAAAAATCCGAAGCAAATTGAATAAAAAATTCTGTCTCGCATGTAACTTACTTTTTATTTTTAAGTTCCACTGGCTCACCTTCT
>MFUJ01000033.1 GCA_001785675.1 Candidatus Nomurabacteria bacterium RIFCSPHIGHO2_12_FULL_37_29
CTACAGATATTATCTTTGCGGTGGATTCAATACCCGCAGTTTTTGCCATATCTCAGAATCCATTTATTATTTTTACCTCGAATATTTTTGCGATAATGGGTCTGCGCGCGCTTTTCTTCCTTATCGAAAATGTGTTGCACAAATTCCACCATTTACAAAAAGGATTATCTTTTATACTGATCTTCATCGGCGCCAAAATGCTGGCTGGCATTTTTTACATTCAGATTTCTTCCATAACTTCTTTCACCATTATTATGTCAGCCTTAACATTGTCTCTCGTCCTTTCGGTTTTATTTCCCAAAAAAATCTAAAGATTGTTCTTATAAAAATAATGGAGACCTAAAAAGTGCCCCTGCCCCACTGAATCCGACATTATCCGAACTAAAATAACAACTTTCTTGCTTATTCTTTTCCAAGAGATTTGTAGATAATAAGGGTAAGAGAAATTAAAGAATAAAGTATAATGCCTAAAAAAGATACTATTTCTTTTTGAGACCAAAAGATAAATCCACTTTCTTCTGAACTTATTAAATAAATAAATCAATGCCATCGCAATTTTTTCATTCGTTATCCCCGCCGATGTAAGTAGAAGTTTCATACGTTGCTAATAGAATTAATAATCTTTTTTTCTTTGTAAAATTTAGGAATTAGAATAGATAAGTTAATAACTACCAAAATAAAAAAACCTACTGCGAAAATAAGATCACTTAAATCAATCCAGCCACCTTCAAGTGATTCACCCATTTTTATTAAAGTATGAAATAGTGGAAAAAAGTAAGATGCAAAAACCAAAAGAGCAGGAATTAAAAATATAGAAAGTATCGTTAATAATAAACCTCTCGTTTTTTGTAATTTTCCTTTAAAATTTACAGACCATTTTAATACTTTTAAAATTAAAAAGAGAGAGATAAGTTCGATAATACCCCAAATCAAGGCCCCAAAAACAATTGCCCGCCTTGAAAGTTCAACGTCATATTCTGCATTATTGATAACATCCTGCAATCCTTGAGTTACCTTATACGAATAATCTGGAGATGATGAATAGTCTCCGATTCCCGGCATATATTTAGTTTCATTTAATAAAGCATTATAAGGATCGGGAAAATTGACAGTATCTTTTTTAATTTCAATATTAATTGACTCCTTAAGATTGGAGCGCGCTACGGAAAGATTGATGGAATCCTTGCCGTCTATAGTCTTATTTACTTCTAACTCATCTAAATTTTTTACATCAATATTGTCAATTTTTAAGATTTCATCATTCTGTTTTAGACCTGCTCTTTCTGCAGGAGAATTAGGCAGGACAAGAAAAACAAAAAGTCTTCTGGAGTTATCTTGCGCAGTCCCAAAACCAAAACCTTGCTTCTGACTAGGTTCTTGATCTGAAGAGTTTACGGGAGTTGACTCTCGGGTTGCATTATAGATAAGACTTGAAAAAGGAGGGAAATAATCGCTATGCAAAACATCAGATCCAAACTCTGATGCAGAATAAATACCACCTGACGAAACCGGAAATAATTTTACATAAAAAATAGTAAAAACTGTTAAAGTTAATATCAAAGATAATTTATATACTTTATTTCCTTTCACCTTTTATTCTTCTTTCTTAAGAGATTTAAAAATAATAAAAATACTGATTACGACATAGAGAATACTGACCCAGCGGAATACTTGTTCTGGATATGGGGAGAAGTAGTCGCCGGAACCTGGGTCTGGATAAAAAATAAAAAGAAGAATTGCCAGAGGTATAAACCAAATAGCAAATTTTTTCCATGCGGAAAAGACGTTCGGTATGAATGTAAGTATTAGGAATATAAATGCCAATCCAGTCATGCCATAGAGAAGTGGGTCACCAACTCTTTCATAAAAATTGATACACGAAGCCTCGGTAATTGTTTTATTTACAGTGCACATATTAAATTGAATAGAATTAGTTAAAACATATCCTATTCCAAAACCAATCACAGAAAGAATTAATAACCCAACTATTTTTTTTCTTGTGTTCATAACTTTATTATATCACACTTTCAATCTGATGAAGAAGATCTATAAGCGCTTGCGCATCGCTATCATCGATCTTGCCTTTCTCAGATTTCTTTGTGATATTTTTTGATAAGTTCGATAAAGTTTTAATGAGTGTTTGTTTCTTTTCAAGCTTTTCAACTCGCTTTAGCAGATCATTTTTTAAATTATTCTTGATGTTTAGAGATTGTATTTTAGCTTTCAGGTCAGTAAGTACGACAGGGTCAAGCAGAATGTCCGCTACTTGCGCTTCAAGGATGTCAAGCAAGTTTATAATCTCATTAGCATCAGCAGCATTTATCTTTCCCTTTATTTCTTGTTTGGATATTTTATTTTTCAGATTGGCTAATACTTTTGCATTTTTTTCTTTTTTGTTTTCAATTTTCTTTTCCAGATTTGAGATTTGCTTCAAGAGATTTTGTTTGGGGGTAATGGGGTCAAGTACCTTTTTGTGGTCTTCCCTTTGATCTAATGGTGGCCTCCAATCCAAGGGTAATGGGGTCAAGTACCTTTTTGTGGTCTTCCCTTTGATCTAATGGTGGCCTCCAATCCAAATTTTTTAATGATTCTTGTCGACCAGTTATCACTTCCGTATGGCTTTCCTTTTATTATTGACACACGTATCGCCTCTTCTTCCTTATTACTTAACGGTATATTTACAAAAGAAAGATAATCTTTAGGTTCCGGTATAGGCCATTCTGACAAGAATTCATTCTTTGGACCTTTGAATAGTTTGTACGACAAACTACTAAATGGCCAGTTCTCTGCTTTTTTTACTATTTTTGCACGTAATGGATTGCGTTCAACATAACGTATAACTGATAAAAGATGCCTATCTCCTTCTATCAAGAAGGACTTGTATCTTCCTTGGTATAGATGCCCGCTACCGATTGTCCTGTTTTTTATATGCCATCTTTGGGTGTGAGTAAGAGTGACCCACTGCATAAATTTTTGAAGATCATTATCTTGTTTGGGATACAAAACAAGGTGAAAGTGATTCGGCATTAAGCAATATGCAAGGATCCGCATATTATATTTTTTCTCTGCTTCTTTTAAAATTGATATGAAAAGCTCAAAATCTTCCTCCTCAAAGAAAATTGGTAATCTGGCGTTCGCACGATTTATTATGTGATACAATTCATTCCCGATATCAACTCTAGGCAATCTAGCCATACTATAAATTATATCAATTTTTAAATTAAAAGGTACCTGACCCCTTTATTCCTGACCCCTTTATTCCTGACCCCTTTATTCCCTTTATTCTAAAAGGTACCTGACCCCTTTATTCCTCCTTTATTCCCTTTATTCTAAAAGGTACCTGACCCCTTTATTAAAAGGTACCTGACCCCTTTATTCCTAAAAGGTACCTGACCCCTTTATTTGACCCCTTTATTCCCTTTATTCTCTGTTGGTATCCTTGCATTTTTACAGTATATACACTATCAGCTGGCACAGAAATAAATTGCACATCACCTATTTGTTCATAATCAACACCAGGAATTTCTTCTCTAACTTGTTTGGTAATCGGGTCTTGTCCTGTGTATCTGCCTTGTGCATCAGTAACAGCAAGGACCGTTCTTGCTATTCTCTATTCCTATGGGAAACTTATATTACTCATTGCATAATTCAAATACAACAAACCTAGTAACATAATTATTAACATAACTAGAATTGTGCTTAAAATATTTTTCAGTATTTTATTTTCATAATTATTTTTTAAATTTCTATGCAAAAGACCAGCAATCCCAATAATTTCAGTACATATAATTAAATAAGCAAAAATAGGGTGATCAGAAAATACTTGGCTGTTTGTTAATAAGGAATGGAAATTAATTTTGAAGATTGAGGCAATAGAACTAATCAACGCTCCCCATAAGATTTCAGGCACAACAAACATAACCACAAATACTCCCAACCAAATTTTTTGTATTTTCATCATACTTTAATCATAACAACTTAAAAAATCCTATGCAACATAATTTTATCTTTGATTCTAATATCCCCAATTTAAATCTCCTTTTTCAGTTGATATTTTCAGTAAAGTTAAACCACTTAGCAATTTACTGATTTTCCCATTTTGATCTTTACCAGTAATAATTGTATTGCCATCTTCATAAATAGCGTCTATGTTAAAATCTTTTTTAGACTTTACACGTTGGATAAGTTTTTTAAGATTTTCTTGTTTATCAAATTTCCAATTAAAAACCAGTTTATTTTTAGTAATATCTACTAGTTGATTATTGTAAGAAAGAGATCTGATTTCTGCCTTTAGCTTATGTTTTCTCTCCTTATCTTTTAGTTTTATTTGCGTGATGTTTCCGGCTTGATCGGTAAGAGTAATAACATCATCTTGGTCTAAGATTGTAATGTTGGAAATATTTGATAAATTATCTGTGCCAGTAAATTGTAAATCCTTACTCGATGGATTGAATTGAATTACGAATTCCGGTGCAGTTTTATCTATGGTAAAAGTGAGAGATTGTTCTGTTTCATTGTTTCCAGCTTTGTCAGTAGAAAAAAATTTAAGTATATGATGACCTTCAGTATTAATATTAATAACATTAGATGGGAGATAAGTTTGATAGCTCGCATTGTCCAAGTTATAGCTAGTTTTTAATACTCCGGAAGTTTGATTTTCTTGTCCTGTAATTATTGGATCAATTGCTGAAAGATTTATATTTACATCGCCACGATAAAAGCTAGGTTGACCTGCTAGTCCAGTGATCACTGTATTTGAAACTGGAGGAATCAAATCTTTAGACTGTTCAGAATTAGTAACGGACGAAGATTGAATAGTTTGATCTATCCCTCCATCACCATTATTATCTAAAGACAATGTAGTAATATTACCAAGATTAACTTGACCTATCAAAAATGTGCTAACTGGAATATTAGAAAAAACTTGTGTTTGGATTACTTGATTGTCATCGATATCTTGTTCCTTTAGAGTAAAAGTTCCATCTCCTGTACCTTTTATGTTAATTGTATAAGTCTGTCCCTCATTATCTGGCAGATAGACAAATTTATGTTCTCCCATAATGTCAAAAGACACATTGGGAATATTATTTTCAATTCCACCAGAAACAAGTCCGGCATGATTTCCATCTTGATCTGTAATATCAATATCTAAAGGACTGAAAACTGAGATTGCTTTGCCGTTTAGTTTACATTCAGAAATATCTTGAGAAATTTTCGTATCGTCGACAATAAGACTACTGCCAGAAATAATATTCACGATTTGTTGTCTAATATTATCCTGACTTAGCATTTTCCCATGATCAGATTGTAGAGCATAATATTTATTCGCTGAGTCAATTGGCAAATTGGTGGCGCTTTCCAGGGGCACAGTGCCATCCCCTGGAACTCTCTCTGGTTGATCATATCCTATGTTTGTACCACCTAAAATAGTTTTGACTCTTCGTTCTACGATTTTCCCTATCGTGCCCGCCTTACATCCATTAATGCTGTAAAGGTTGACATCAGCTGTTCGTAAATCAAAATTGTCAAAGTTTGGGGTGTGTAAATTCTGCGCATTTGTGAGCGCTTGAGAATTTAATTGATGACCAGTAGTTAAAAAATTACTAGCTTGATTAAAATCTAAATCTTGAGTGGTAGAACTAAAAAGACCCTGATTGATAATTTTTACATAACTTCCTTTTTGGTTGTAATATTCCTGACTTGGTGAAAGATCGTATACAACAGGTAGATTTTCTGCAATTTTTTTCATTTCACCATCCGCAAGCCACGGAATACCGAACCCATCTCCCTGCAGTAAAACTTTAATAGCTTTTGGCGCGCCGGTGTTTGGTACTCCTACAAAAACCGCTTTGTCAATATAATTATTCACAGGATTGTCTATTACATATTTTTTAACTAACAAACCACCAGTGCTGTGGGCTATAATATCAACTTCATCGCTGCCTGTTTGTGTTTTTATGTCTTGAATTTTTTGTTGTAATAAATCCACTGTAGTATTGGTGGTTCCGTTTATGATTCCTGTTATGCCATAACGCCAGTCGTATGGGAAAGTAAATAAAGTGGCATCAGAATTTACGCCCTCGGTGTAACCCTGAGAAGTAAATAAGTCGATAAGCCCTTTAGTATAATTAAAATTCACTAAAGTTGATGGGGTTCCTGTCGCTTCTCTAATAACATCTCCTACTGTTAAATTTGTATCCAACGGTTGGCGAGTAGAGAGAAATTGCAAAGAATCCATAAACTGATCTCCAATATCTAGGAAGTTGCGTCCCAAATCTAGCCATAACTTCTCACTACCTTTATTTATATCTGTACCTAAAACTCCTGGCACTATCAAGACTGGGTTATGAAGTATTGACGGTGGCAGAGAAAAAGTTCCATCACATTCTAGGTTATCACACAATTGAAAAGCAAAACCTCCATTTGTTTGGGCATCATTATAACCACTAACACTTATACCGGCATTATTCGGAGAACCATCCACAACCATATCAGTAGCAAACACATTGTCAGCAACTAAAGAAATCGAAGATATTTTTGTACCAATAGGAATATCTCTTAAAAGATTGATATCACAATAACCTTCAAGAAAAGTGCTAGGAGAATTAAGAGGATGGGCTTCACCTACGATATTCCCTTCCGTATTACCAATAAAAACAGAATTCGCAATAATATTGCACAAAACACCAGAAATTCTTTTTACTCGCACTTTATTTATCACTGCAGTGGAAGTCCAATACCCCGAGTTCATTGGGGGGTTGGCTAAAGTTGCTCCACCAAAATAATAACTGTAGTATCTTGTTGAAATAGGTTCAGAGGTGCCAAGTTGGATATTTGTACCAATAAAAGGTTGCGAATAAACCGTCGAGGCGTGCGCCAAATAGACACCCCAAAGGGAAGCCAAAATGGCAACAGATACTAACAGTTTTAATGTCTTGCTTAGCAAAGCCATAATTGCCCTCATACTAGCAGTATTTCAAATAACGGCAAAAGATGATGGGGATAACTTAAAAATAGCGTAAAATTATTTAATACTGTCTAAAACCGAATAAAGTGGAGAAATCATTGAAATGGCAAAGAACCCAACCCCGGCTCCGATTACTATCATCAATACTGGCTCAATAATAGTGGAAAGATTTCTGGTTTTATTCTCAATCTCTTCCTCGTAGAAGAGAGCAATCTGTAGTAACATGTCTGACAATTTTCCAGTTTCTTCTCCAACTTGGATCATCTCAGACATCATCACAGGGTAAAGATTACTATTCATCGCAAAGACTTCGGAAAATGGAGCTCCTTTTTCAACAATTTCTTTTGCTTGATTTAAAATTCTTTTATAATAAATGTTTTGCACAACATCTTCAGTTATTTCAATCGCCCTTGTGATAGAAACCCCGGCAAGCAACAACGAAGACATGGTGCGGGCAGTGCGGGCAGTATTTAATTCTTTTGTTAAATTGCCAATGAGCGGAAGCCGAACAATAACATAATCAAAATATTTTGCTATAAACTGGGCACGCAAGAGAGAGTACAGGCCTAAAAACCCACCGATGATAACCACAAAAGTTAATATTAAATTATTGGAGAAAAAAGTGCCGAGGAAAATAATAAAACGAGTGGAGGCGGGTAAAACAACGCCAAGCTCTTTGAAAGTGCTCGCGAGCGTAGGCACCACAAAAGCAAACATTAAAACACCGATCACGATCATCGCGGACAAAATCACCCCCGGATAAATAAGCGCTCCGTGTATTTTCTTGGTCAGGGAATGTGATTTATCTAAATTCATCCCCACGTCAGAGAGAGCGCCGGCCAAGTTGCCAGACTCTTCGCCAGCCTTCGTCATTGATATAAAAAGTTTGGAAAAGACGTTGGGAAATTTCGCAAGTCCGAAGGATAATGTCTCTCCAGAATTTATATTACTACTTAAAGATATTAAAATTCTATTAAGCGTAGAATTTTTTGTCTGTTTTTGCAAAACAGACAAAGCTCGATAAAGCGAAAGTCCGGCCTTTAACATGCCACTTAAATTTTTTGTCAAAATAATCTGCTCTCCGACACTTACTTTGGAAAAAATATTTTTAAATGTCAGTAATTGGTCAGAAAATTGCTTATTTTTCTCTGTTATTGATATAGGAATGAGACCGCGAGACCGCAAGTCATGAGCCAGTGCTAGCCGGTCTTGCGCCTCTAATGTACCTTCTGTTATTTCTCCCGTTTTTGACTTTGTTGTATATGAGAAAAGCATGGCTAGTTTTAAAGGAGTGAAGCGACTATTAAAACAGCCGCCCAGCCCCACTTTTAATAATTTATATTGATGTTAATTTAAAGTTTATTGCTTGTAAAATTTTAATCGGTTGATAAATGTTAATGTTCAAGGTGGAGCCGGGTAAAAAAATTATCTTCGCTTCGCTTATTGATTTTCATATTATTCCGACACAACACGAAATACCTCTTCTAAAGTAGTCACCCCCAAAACTGCTTGATAAACTCCGTCTTCCAACATGGTCATCATCCCCTCTTTTTTCGCCTGTACTTCTATCTCATCTTGAGAACTTCCCTTTAAAATCATTTCTTTAATGGTGGATGTTACCTTCAGTACTTCATGCATGCCGATACGACTCAAATAGCCATCTTCAAACTCGCTAATTTTTACCGCTTTATAAAAAGGAATTTGGTCCCAAGTATCTTGAGGTCCAATTACTTTTTCTTCTTTCAAAAATGTCAGCATGCGAGCCAAATCAACAATTTTGGCCAAATTTTTTGTTTCGGCCGAAGACAAAAAATATTTTTCTTTATTGGAAACAAGTCTACGCACCAACCTCTGAGCAATGATTGTTTTAACCGTGGCAGTTATTAAAAAGGGTTCAATGCCCATATCTATCATTCTCGGTATTGCACCTGCTGCGGAATTGGTATGAATAGTGGACAGAACCAGATGACCCGTGAGTGAAGCATTCACTGCAAGTCCCGCTGTCTCACCGTCTCTGATCTCCCCCACCATTATTATATCCGGATCTTGACGCAAAAGTGATCGAAGACCGTTAGCAAAAGACAGGCCTATCTCAGGCTTCACTTGCGTTTGATTTACTCTCGGCATTTGATACTCAATCGGATCTTCCACTGTGGAAATATTCACTTCTGGTTTATTTAAAATCTCAAGCATTGTGTAAAGCGTTGTGGTCTTTCCACTTCCTGTAGGTCCAGTAGCGAGCACCATGCCAGTTTTTTGTGTTAATGAATTATGTATTCGTTCCAATCCTTCGCCGTGGAAACCAAGTGTTTCCAGTGAAAATCCATGCGCATTTTCTTTCAAAATTCTCATGACAGTTTTCTCTCCAAAAAAAGTCGGCAAGGTAGAAACACGAAAAGAAATCTTTTCTCCATTTTGATCTATTTTAAATCTTCCATCTTGGGGTAATCTTTTCTCATCCAGCTTTAAATTTGAGAGTACCTTAATACGAGCAGTTATTCCCGCACCAGCGTTTTTATCCAATACCATGGCATCATGCAGTATGCCATCTATGCGATAGCGTATGGTAAGTTCTTTTTCTCCTGGTTCAATGTGAATATCAGACGCATTTTGTAAAATTGCGTGAAAAATCAGAGAATCAACTATTTTGACCACGGGCAAATCTCCCGCCATTTCTTTGAGTTCGGTTTCAGACTTCTCGCCATCTTCTTTAGAAAAAACTTTAACTGATTTGGATTCTTTTTGGATAATATTATCAAACTCTACTTGCAAACTTTTCCTGTACTGCACAAGCATAGCTTTGATGGAAGCAGGGTCGGTAAGCCGAGCTAAAATCTTTAACCCCGAACGCTTCTTGATAAAATCAATCACTGGTAAATCATCAACGTCAAGCATTGCTACTTCTAAGGCATCTTCACTTTTTTTATAGGCAATTATATTGTAATTACGCGCAATCGGTTCAGGAATCAGAGAAAGTATTGAAAAATCTATTTTTTGATTAGCCAAACTGACGAATGGAATCCCCAAAACAAAAGCCTCCATTCTTTTTAGATCAGCTTCGGATATTTTTCCTTCGGAAAGCAAAACATTACCCAATTTTTGTTTTTTAGTCTCTGCTATTTTAACTGCGGATTCAAAATCCGAGCGCTTCACCAACCCCGACTCCAAAATAAACTTCTTCAACTGTTCTTCATTGATTTGCATCTATTGTATTATAGCAAAATCTAACAAATTGGGGTATTGCACTAAAATAGAACCTGTGCTAGGCTTCCTCTGTATGAGTCCTGTCGCAACAGGGCTTTTTTAATAAAAATTTAAGAAAATACATCATGTTAGACCTAAAAACATTCAAATCAGCATTGGAGCAATTAGAGGAAGAGAGAAGAATCCCGAAAGAAAAAATATTGGACGCGATAGAAGCCGCGATGGCTGCCGCTTATAAAAAAGATTACGGCAAAAAAGGCCAAATCATAAGGGCCAAATTTGACCTCGAGACTGGTAAAACAAATTTCTTCCAAGTAAAAATAGTAGTAGATGAAACTATCGCCATCATCGCCCCAACGCCCGAGGGGATCGGGAACGATAATGAATATTCAGTAAAGGAGGGTGGTGATGAACGGGTACACTTCAACGCGGAACATCACATGTTGCTAGAAGATGCAAAAAAAATAAAAAAGGGGGTGGAATTGAATGATGAAATTATTTTCCCGTTGGAAGCAAAAGAAGATTACGGACGCATCGCCGCCCAAACCGCCAAGCAAGTCATCATACAAAAAATTCGCGAGGCGGAACGCACATCCATCATTGATGAATACGGCACAAAAGAAGGAGAAATAGTAGGGGGCATCGTGCAGAAAGTGGAAAGAGGAAATATTTACATTGACTTCAATCGCGCGACAGGAATATTGCCAGCCGAAGAACAAATTCCTGGAGAATTTTTCGGCAGAGGACAACGCATACGGGCATATCTCTATTCTGTGGAAGACACACCGAGGGGTATAAACTTACGCCTCTCTCGCACACATCCTAAATTTATAGAGAAACTTTTCGCCATCGAAGCGCCAGAAATTCAAAACGGAATAGTTGAAATAAAGTCCGCTGTCCGAGAGTCAGGCGCCCGTTCAAAAATTGCAGTATATTCAAATGACGAACACATTGACGCAGTCGGCTCATGCGTCGGACAAAAAGGTACACGAGTAAATACCATTACACAAGAATTGGGAGGTGAAAAAATTGATATTATTTCTTGGTCAGAAGATCCAAAAGTTTTCGTAGGAAATGCCCTTTCCCCCGCAAAAATTATTTCTATTGAAATAGATGAAAAGGAACATAAAGCGACAGTAGAAGTGGCTGACGACCAACTCTCGCTCGCTATCGGTAAAGGCGGACAAAATGTGCGCCTAGCAGCTAAGCTCACTGGCTGGAGAATAGACATCAAGGGAGATGGCCTATCTGCGCAAGAAGAAAAAATAATAAAAGAAGATGTTGACCCTGTAGTAGAGCTTGGCGATACGCAAAGCACGCCCTAAAGGACTTCGTTAAGTATCACTGGTGGGTGTTGAAAAAAAAGAGGAATAGAATTATACTAAGAGTATGGCAAACATAAAATACAAACCTTCAAAATACATGCTGAATCTTTTACATGTGCTTTCTGCTTTTGTAAATGAAAAAGACGATGTCATCAATACTATTGTCGAGATAAATGCTGGAAGTATAAATAAATATGAAACTATTACTGAATCGGGTCAGCTGAAGCTCGACCGTGTTGGCTATTCGTCACTTGCCTACCCTTTTGCTTATGGAGCAATACCGCAAACTTGGGACTATGATGGCGATCCGCTTGATGTTGAAATTGTAAATGTAATAGAACCCCTAGTTCCTGGATGTTTGATAGAAGCACGAGTCATAGGTGTAATGAAATTCGAAGATGGAGGAGAGGTTGATGATAAAATCATCGCTGTTCTTTCAGATGACAAAAGAAGCGACCACATAAAATCAATTGATGATTTAGGCGAGCAATTCAAAAAAGAAACCACTTATTTCTGGGAACATATTAAATACCTCAAGAAGCCCGGCACTGGCATAACTAAAGGCTTTTTTGACAAAAAAGAAGCTATAAAAGTAATCAAGGAGTGTGAAAAAAGGTATGTGGATATCTATCTAAAAAACTTTGACTAGTGTATAATTGGTTTAGGTCTGTTCGAGTCGATATTATAAATAAAAACTAAAGAATTATGAAAAAATACTTAGGTTTACCAATAGGTTTGTTGTTTGTTTTAGCAATAGTATTTTCAGTAAATACACAGGCAGTAAAAGCAGAGGATTCAGCTACTTCTGTAGATACAACTGCAAATACGGGTGTTGGGGCAACTCTTCCCCTGAGACAAAGAAATTTAAATGCAGATGTAAGGATACAAGCTCAACTAAAAGCTCAGGCTGATCTGAAAGCTAAACGCATGGTGGCAGAAGCCGAAATAAAAGCGAAAAGGGAAGCATTGCAAAAAGAGATGCAGGATAGAAGAATGGAAGTGAAGGCGGGGATTAAGGAAGCACGAACAGAAGTGAAAGATAACATAGAAAAGAAGAGAGAGGAACTGAGAACACAAATACAAACCAGGAGGGAAGAAATTCAAGCAGAAATAAAAACTAGACGAGAAGAGGTAAAGCAAAATATGAAAGACTTGAGAGATAAAATCAAGGAAGAAAAAGATACAGTCAGGGCAAAGATAAAAGAATTAAGAATAACAGGCCGAGAAAAAGCATTGGAGAGATTTGATGCAGCAGTGGAAAGAATAAATGGTCTAAAAGTTAGAGTTGACGCACAAATAACTAAATTGGAAGCAAGGGGAGTGGATGTTATAAATGCAGAAAATTTTGTGGCAACAGCTGAAATAAAATTAAGTGATGCTAAAACAAAAATCGTAGAGGCCAATGCTTTACTTGCTCTTTCAATTGACGAACTGGGAGCAGAAAATAGAACGAAATTGGCAACTCTTGCAAAGGAGGTACAAAGTCTTATAAAAGAAGCCCACCGAGCACTTAATGACGCAATTAAATCACTGAAAGAAGCAATGAGGGCAAAAATAGAAGCTGAAGCGAGTGCTAGTACCTCAACTTCTGCTACGACAGAAACTACCCCCCAATAAATTGCCTTATAAAAAAATAATATTATAAACTTTAATAAAAAACTTATGGAACCAGAAAAAAAATCAAGTGGGGCATTGGTAGGATTAATAATAATTATTATTATCCTTGTTATTGGGGGAATATATATGTGGCAGTTAAATGAAAACGCTAAAAAAGAAATACAATTTCAAAATAATACTGTCACAAATGAAGACTCTGCTGAACTAGACACTCTAGATGCAGAACTTCAAACAACAGATACAAATACCGGAGTTGATGTAAATGCTGTAAATTAAAAATTACTCGAAAAATACTTCGACCAAGGTCGAAGTATTTTTTTGACAAAACACGTAAATATATATAAGATGGTGACATGTTAAAAATAAAAGTTACCAAATTACCAAAGGGTGAAGTAGAGATTGAGGGAGAACTAGAAACTGATATATTTGAAACCTATTTCGCGTCGGCATTAAAAAAAATCGGCGAGAATTTAGAATTAGATGGATTCAGACGTGGCAAAATACCAGAAAATATTCTTATTTCTGAGATTCCAGAAATTCGCATTTTGGAAGAGATGGCGCAAATGGCATTAAGCGATCATTATCCGAAAATTATTAAAGAAGAAAAGCTCGACGCTATCGGTCGGGGAGAATTTTTTATAACAAAATTAGCGCGCAAGAATCCATTGGGATTTAAAATCAAGACTGCCATATTGCCAGAAATAAAACTTCCAGACTACAGAGATATTGCTAGAGGAATACTTTCAAAAATTACAGACACTGAAAAAAATATAGTCGTGACTGATGGGGATTTGGAAAATACTATAATGGATATCAGAAAATCTCGCGCGCCAAAGATTCATCTGGCAGATTTACCTGTCGAAAAAGAGGTGAAAGGAAAAAAAGAGGTCAAAATTAGTGAAACGGAATCACCTGATGCTTCTAAGGAAGAGTCTGGGGAGTTGCCTATATTCAACGATGATTTTGTAAAAGCTCTTGGACCATTTAAAGGTGTGGAAGATTTTAAAGTGAAACTCCGAGAAAACATACAATTAGAAAAAGAAAACAAGCAGATAGAAAAGACCAGACTGAAAATAATAGAAAAAATAATAGAAAAAAGCGAAATGGATTTGCCTGAAATTTTAATTGAAGTGGAATTGGATAAAATTTTATACAGAATGGAGTCGGACATAACTGCTATGAGTTTAAAATTTGAAGACTATCTGAAACATTTAGGCAAGACAATGGAGGATTTGAGAAAGGAATTTCGAACTGATGCGGAAAAGAAGGCTAAATTGGCATTGGCTCTAAATGAAATTGCAAAAATTGAAAAAATAACAGCCGACCAGCAACAAGTTGAGAGAGAAGTAGCACAAATCCTAGAACATTACAAAGAAGCAGACCCGAAGCGCGCTCATATGCACGCGGAGAACGTACTCATCAACGAAAAGATATTCCAGTTTTTGGAAAATCTCTAAAGATTAAGAACGTAGAGCAATAGTGCCATGCGTACATACAGGCCATTTTGTGCTTGTCGGAAATATGCCGCGCGGGGATCAGTGTCTATCTGCTGGTCAATTTCATTTACCTTCGGCAGTGCATGCATTATGATTACATCTTTCTTTAGGTTTTTCAAATCTTGAAATTTTAGAATAAACAAATTTTTAACTTTTTCATAGTCTGCATTGTTTGCAAAACGTTCTTTCTGCACCCGTGTCATGTAAAGTACATCTACCACTGGAAGAACCTCTTTTAAATTTTCCATCTCTTTGAAAGAAATTCCTTTTTCTTTCAATTCGTTTCTATATTCTCTCGGAAGGGCAAGTTCTTTGGGTGAAACAAAATAAAAAGTATTGCCTTCATAAAATCTTAAAAACGGAACGAGGGCACGCATCGTACGACTATTTAATAAATCCCCCCCGAAGACCACATTCAGATTATTCAAACGTCCGTGTTCTTTTTTAATAGTATAAACATCAAGTAATCCCTGACTAGGATGTTGATTGATTCCGTCGCCAGCATTAATAAGTGGTTTAGTGGCTACTCGCGCAGCCAAATCCAGAGTACCTGCTTTCGGATGACGAATAACAATGATATCTGCATAAGAACATAGCATCCTCGTTGTATCTTCAATGGTTTCTCCCTTGTAGGTTGATGAATTCCCCATTGCATTTTCTGCGGAAATCACCTGAGCGCCAAGTTTTAACGCCGCTGTCTCAAAAGATAATCGCGTACGGGTAGAGGGTTCAAAAAAAATGCAAGCGACTATTTTATTTTCCAGAAGTTTTTCTATCTTGCCGGTTTTACATTGTTTTTCCATTACTTCTGCACGAGCTAGAATTTTTTCTAAATCATCTTTATTAAACTGATTCGCAGAAAGTATGTGTTTCATGTATTTTTCTAATATTAACTCTGTAAATACTCTTTATACGACTTAATTTCTAAATCCTCTACCTTGTAATGCGCAAGGGCTTTGATGAAAGCACGCGCTAAGTGTAAATCTGTAAATAATGGTATTTGATTATCAACCGTAGCGCGACGAACACGGAAACCATCGCTATCACGACGCTTTTCTTTGTAATTCATTTTTTTGTCTTCTACACTTAAATTTACCACAAAAGCTACTTTTTTGTTTTCAACAATATTAAGAACGTTCGGTGAATGCTCAAAGGCTTTCCTAACAACAGAGCAATGGACATTATTATTTTCGAAAAACAAAGCAGTGGTGTCGGTGGCAAAAATTTTATAACCAAGGGTCAGTAGTATGTTCGCCGCATCTAAAAACTTAGCTTTATTGAGTTCGCCCCCCAAAGAAAGTAATACATTTTTATTTTGGAAATCAAACTTATTAGTGCTTAAAATAGACTTAAGTAAGGCTTCATCATAATCTCGACCAAAACAGGCTGCTTCGCCAGTAGAAGACATTTCCACGCGTAAAACTGGGTCCGCACCGAGCAATCGTGCAAAAGAGAATTGAGGTGATTTAACAACTACACTTTTTGAGTATATAAAATTATGCATTTTTGCTTTCCCAAAGAAACTATCCACCGCTATCTCTGGAAAATTTACATCCATCGCTTTGGACAAAAGAGGGAAAGTACGACTCGCACGCAAATTGACCTCAATTACAAATGGCTTATTGTCTTTCACTAAAAATTGAATGTTAAATGGCCCAGTAACAGAAAGTTCACGAATAATTTTTTTTGAAATTTCACGTAATTGAAATTCTGTGGAAGCGTAAACTCTTTGAGTGGGATATACAACAGTGGCATCACCAGAATGAACTCCTGCATTTTCAACATGCTCAGAAATTCCATAAATCATCATTAGACCGTCTTGTGCAACTCCATCAAATTCAAGTTCTTTAGCATTTTCTATATATTTGGAAATCGTTACTGGATGCAAGGGAGACAAAGCTGCCGCTTTGTTTACAAAATTAAATAACTGTTCTTTTTTATAACACACACGCATGGCAGAACCAGAAAGCACATAAGAGGGTCGCACTAAAATCGGAAAACCTTCAGCCTCTATAAACTTTATGGCTTCTGTTATATTAATAAAGCTGGTCCATTTGGGCTGAAGAATGTTGAGCTTATCTAAAAGTGCTGAAAATTTATTACGGTCTTCAGCCCTATCAATATCAGAGGTTCTTGTTCCTAAAATATTATAATTCGCCTTTTTCAATTGATTCGCTAAGTTGTTAGGTCTCTGTCCCCCGACCGAGATAATCAATCCTCCCGCATTTTCAAATTCAAAAATATCTGCAACAGTTTCAAAAGATAAATTTTCAAAATATAAACGGTCAGACATGTCATAATCAGTGGAAACAGTTTCTGGATTGCAATTGATAATAATTGATTGTTTTTTGTGCCGTTTTAATGCAATTGCCGCATGCACACAAGACCAGTCAAATTCAACAGAAGAACCAATATGGTAGGGTCCGCCGCCTAATACAATAATTGCATTCCTCCCTATCGGCAACACATCATGATGCTCTCCATGGTATGTTAAGTATAAATAATTGGTTTGAGCTGGCACTTCACCGGCGAGTGTGTCAATAGTAAAAACTGATGGAAGGATTTTCATCCTTTTACGCAATTTACGAATTTGAAGTTCTGTTTTTCCACACAAATTCCCGATTTTTTTATCAGAAAAACCATTTTGTTTTAAATGAAGCATCAATTTTTTATGTAAAATATTACTTCTTTTGAATTTTAGTTCTAATTTTACAATATTTTCTATTCTATATAAAAACCATAAATCAATGCCGGTGATTTTATGAATCTCCCTTACGTTCTTTCCTCTTTTTATGTTCTCCGCTATCGCAAATATTCGCCTCGGTGTTGGAATGTTTAAAAACTTTTTTAATTCCGCCTTATTTTCAAAACCATTGTCGGTAACACTCTCCACAAATCCAGATTGCATACGTACTGCTTTACTGAGTGCTTCTTCGAAACTTCGTCCGATAGCCATAACTTCGCCCACTGATTTCATCGCGCTACCTATCTGCTCAAAAGCACCCTTGAATTTAGACATATCCCATCTCGGAATTTTCACCACTACATAATCAAGCGCCGGCTCGAAAAAGCTTTGAGTTATCTTCGTAATTTTATTTTCTATTTCAAGGAGACTTTGGCCGAGGCCCAGCTTTGCTGCAACATAGGCGAGCGGATAGCCTGTCGCCTTAGAAGCCAGAGCACTCGAGCGAGAAAGTCGCGCATTGACTTCAATCACGAAATAGTCAAGTCCACCATTTATTGAATTTGGATTAAGTGCAAACTGTACATTACATTCCCCGACTATTTTTAAACTTTCCACAATCTTGATACTTGCTCCTCGCAACTTATGGTATTCTTCATTATTCAATGTTTGACTAGGCGCCACTACAATAGAGTCTCCGGTATGAATTCCAAGTGGATCTAAATTTTCCATGTTGCAGACGGTAGCTGTATTGCCATACCTATCACGCACAACTTCGTATTCGATTTCTTTAAAGTGATGCAAATATTTTTCAATCAACACTTGCGGAGATATTGCTAGCGCACCTTTCACTATTTCTTCCAACTCTTTTTTATTCGTGGCTACTCCGGACTTCTGCCCACCCAAAGCAAAACCAGCGCGAATCATTAGTGGAAAACCAATCCTGTAGGCTACAATTTTTGCTTCTTTCATATTTAGAGCACTACCTGATGGTGGAACCGGAATATTAATACTCTTTAGATGATTAGCAAATTTTTTCCTATCTTCAGTTAATTCAATAGATGACACTGAAGTGCCGAGAATTTTTACATGATATTTTTTTAAAATACCCTTTTGCACAAGTGCAAGTCCGCAGTTGAGCGCTGTTTGTCCTCCAAATGAAAGACAAATGCCATCCGGTCGCTCACGAGCAATAATTTTCTCCACAAAATAATCATCAACTGGTAAAAAATAAATCTCATCAGCAAGTGTTTTGGAAGTTTGGAATGTGGCAATATTTGGATTTACTAAAATTATCTTAATTTTTTCTTCTTTTAAAGCCTTGATTGCCTGACTACCAGAATAATCGAACTCCCCCGCTTCGCCGATTTTAAGTGCACCTGAGCCAAGTACTAATATTTTTTTGAATTTACTTTTCATATTTTTCTATTATTTTTCTTGTGATACGACTTTGCTTTTTTGAAAAAAAAATCAAACACCCAGTCTGTATCAAGCGGTCCAGGTGAACTCTCGGGATGAAACTGTACTGACATAAAAGGTAAACTTTTGTGAATAATACCTTCGTTGGTATTGTCATTGGCATTATAAAACCACTCTTTAAAGTCTTCCGGAATTTTCTTTACTACAAAACCATGATTTTGTGTTGTTAAATAACACTTTTTTGAGCCACTCAAGACAACGGGCTGATTCTGACTTCGGTGACCAAATTTTAATTTATATGTAGTGCCACCCCCTGCCAGTGTTAAAATTTGATTACCCAAACAAATACCAAGGGTGGGAATTTTTTTTGCAATCATCTTTTTTACATTTTTAATAGTGGTCTTAACTTGCCTTGGATCTCCAGGGCCATTAGAAATAACTACAGCCATAAATGAAAAATTCAATTTAGTCACATCTGTATCAAAAGGCACAAGGTAAACTCTCAAACCTCGCAATATCAATAAGCGTAAAATATTTTGTTTCAATCCACAATCGATTAAAACAATGGTTCTGTTCCCAGTTTTATCTATTTCTCCATATTCTAAAATTTCTTTACTACTTACTTCAGCGACTAAATTTCTCAAATTCGGATCTTCAAAAAGAATATCCTTATCATTAATAACAATTTTCCCCAAGCTTACACCTTCATCTCTTAATTTTTGTGTTAAAGCTCTGGTATCTTTAATTTCAATTGCTGGTATCCCCTCTTCTTTAAGCCAATTACGGAGAGTCTTTTGACTCGCGTGATGCGATGGAGTGTCTATATAATTACAAACTATCAATCCTAAAATTTGAATCTTGTTCGATTCCCAAAACTCTTTTTTGGGTACTCCATAACTTCCCACCAACGGATAGGTTAGAACCAGAATCTGCCCGCGGAAAGAAGGATCAGTCAAAGCCTCTGGATAACCTACCATCCCGGTTGCGAAAACCACTTCACCAGAAACAGATTTTGGGGTACCAAAACTTTCCCCCATAAAGATCGTACCATCTTTCAAAATTAATTTTGCTTTTTTTTTACTTGCCATAAATTTTGCCTTTAATTATTGTCATAATAACACTACCCGGAAAAGTAACACCTTCAAAAGTAGACCAACTGCATTTCGTCTTTAATATTTCTTTGATAATCTTTACTGGTTTATTCATATCAATAACTGTGAGTGACCCCACATATCCTTCTTTTATTTCTCCATAAGGTTTATGAGTAAAATTATTTAGAAATTGAGCAGGATTATATGCAGAAATTCTGTAAATATCTTGTAAAGTAAAATTGTGTTCTTTTATAAGCCATGTAGTAAAAGGTCCATATGTATCAAGTTGCGGTGTGCCCGAAGTTCCTTTTAATTTTTCTTCTTTAGTATGTGGAGCATGATCAGTAGCGATAAAGTCTATCGTACCAACACGTAAAGCTTCTATTAAATAATTTCTATCAATGGAAGTACGAAGCGGTGGATTCATCTGCATCGAGTCTCTATTGGCATTAGACAGAGATCCTTGATCAAAATATAAATGATGCGGAGAAACTTCTGCCACGACATTTAATTTACGCATCTTGGCATTTTTTATTTTTTCAATTCCTTCTTTGACTGAACAATGACAAATCTTTCCTTTTAAACTATATTTTTCAATCATTTTTAGGGCGAAATCTATGGCTAACATTTCTGCTTCTTTCGGCCTACGCTCTTCATGAGTAGATTGATTTTTATTCTCTTCTAAGATTGTCGGGTCTTCACAATGAAAACTAATAGAACATCCTTTATACGCTCTTAAAACTTTTTCCAATTCTTCTTGTGAATGAAAAAACAAAGTTCCAACTGAGGGACCCATATAAACTTTGTACGGTACATTCTGAGATAATGGTTTTGTATTCTCGCCGATGCCTGCATAAAGCACGACTTCTACTTTGGATTTTTTGGTTAATTCTTTTTTAGCCTCATAACTTTTATCATCAATAGGTGGGGTAGAATTATTTGGCATTTCTATAAATGCCACAACCCCGCCATTGATTGCGGCATTACTAGCAGTAGAAAAATCTTCTTTATAGTCCTGACTATGGTCCACGCACTCACGTGCATGAACATGAAGATCAATAAATCCGGGGAAAATTAATTCGTCTTTCAATATTACATCTGCAGTTCCTGTCGGCTCGTTTACTTTTTCAATAAGTCCACTATTTTGGTCGATTTCAATGCGACCTCTTTTTTCTCCATTTATATTTACAATTATTCCTTCAATAGCAAATATATTTTTAAGCATAAATTTTAGACCTGACTGCGCAGGTGGGTAAAAAAATAACCCCGACAGGGGCTTTTTTAAAGGAAATGTGCAGAATGGGAATAGAAATATAACAAATGCAGGTTTGAGATAGGCTTAGTTTGTTTGTCTCCTTATGCATTGTCTAGAATACTAGCATTTTAAAAACTACTGGCAAGTGGGAAACTTTGAGACTTTATAACTTGAAAAATTTCCGAAAAAGATATATCATGTGAATATGTTGATACCTACAGTAATAGAGAAATCGCAATTCGGGGAAAGGGCTTATGATATTTATTCACGGCTTTTGCGAGAACGGATTATATTTTTAGGCGGACCGATCGATGACCACACAGCCAATATTGTTATCGCCCAGCTTCTTTTCCTAGAATCCGAAGATGCGAAAAAGGACATTTTCCTTTATGTCAATTCCCCGGGTGGATCAGTCACATCCACCATGGCTATCGTAGACACGATGAATCATGTGCGTCCAGACATTGCGACTTTCTGTGTTGGACTAGCTGCAAGTGGCGGAGCTATCATTTTATCGGCTGGCAAAAAGGGCAAACGCTTTATTTTGCCAAATGCAGAAATCATGATTCATCAGCCACTCGGTGGCGTAGAAGGTCAGGCAACTGATATTGCCATAACAGCAAAACACATTTTGAAGACGAGAGATAATTTAAATAAATTATTGGCAAAAAATACTAGCAAATCTTTAGCACAAATTGAAAAAGATGTAGAGCGAGATTTCTTCATGGATGCCTCCGAGGCCAAAAATTACGGAATTGTTGATGAAATAGTCACCAA
>MFUJ01000034.1 GCA_001785675.1 Candidatus Nomurabacteria bacterium RIFCSPHIGHO2_12_FULL_37_29
ACAGTACATGAAAGTCCCATTTCTTCACCCTGACATCAGACGCCTAGATATCAAAAGAATGGTTTCTTCTATCAAGACGGGTTGGCTTGTTCATGGGGAACAAACTAAAATTCTTGAAGAAAAATTGAAAGATTATTTAAAGGCAGAAGATGTGGTCATGACTGGAAGCTGTACTGCGGCACTTCATATTTCTCTAATGCTTGCAGGTGTTAAACCGGGAGACGAAGTAATCACTACACCAATGTCGTGGGTAGCTACAAGTAACGTCATATTGCATCGTGGGGCTAAAGTTGTCTTCGTTGATGTAGATAAGGAGACTGGTTTAATTGATTTGAATGAAGTAGAAAAAAAGATAACTAAAAAGACGAAGGCTATCATACCCGTTCATTACTGCGGAGAAATGGTGAATATGAAAAAATTAGACGCCATAGCTAGAAAACATAAGATCAAAATAATAGAAGACAGCGCTCATGCCCTCGAATCCTATCGCGATGGCATACGCCCAGGACAACTAGGTTTCTCTTCTTGTTTAAGCTTTCACGTAGCTAAAAACATTACTTCTGGCCAAGGGGGGGCGTTTGTTACAAACGACAAAGAACTTGGGCGGAAAGCGAGAATCTTGCGTCGAGATGGCGTTATTAATTCTAAAGGAAAGAGGGTCATGATAATGTTGGGCGACAAATTTGATTCGACTGATTTTCAGGCCACCCTTCTTGTGGGGCAACTTGATAGAATTAAGGATACACACAGACAACGTCGTTTAATCTTTGATCATTATGCAAAGGCATTCACAAAAGCGGGTATTGAATTTCTCCATTATAAATCTTCAGCAAATCATGCATGTCATATGTTCACTATCTTAGTTAATCCGAGAGAAAGAGATCAAATTCGCGCTGACCTTGCTACCCGAGGGGTTGAAACATCTATCCACTATACTCCTATTCATTTGGAACCATATTACAGAAAGACTTTTGGCTACAAAGAAGGGGATTATCCTAATGCCGAATGGATTGGAGCCTCTACTATAACTCTGCCAACCTATAGCAAATTAACAAAAGTGCAACAAGATTTTGTCATAGCATCCATAAATTCTTCATTAAATGGGTAAAACAAAGAAAACAATCTTCCTTACAAACTTCCATCCGTTTGTAACAAAGAATACTCTGAATTCTGGTGTTTTAGACAGTCTCTCTAGACGTGCAAAGGTGGTTATTTTTGTCTTTAAAGATAAAGAGGATTACTTCAAAAAGATTTATGAAGAGGGAAATGTTGTAGTAGAAGGAATTAATTTGCAAAGAGAGACTGAAGCTTTTAGAAATAGATTCTTTGCTAGGATGGCGGAGTGGCTACTCGATACCAATGTCATGAGGTTCCACAAAATGGAAGCACTAGAAAAAGTCGGGCGACCAGTGAAATATTATTTGTCTCTAGTCTTTACCAAACTGTTTGCTCACATTAGTTTTTTTAGAAGATTAGTTCGGTGGCTGGATTACAGATTAAATAGTCCACAACCCTTCCAGGCTTACTTTGAGAAATATAATCCGGATGTTGTATTTGCCACTGATATCTTTGATGATGCTAATTTGTTTTTTCTTAAAAACGCCAAGCATTTGAAAGTGGAGACCGTGGCCATGGTGCGTTCGTGGGACAACACCACTTCCAGGAGTTATCTACGGTTTGTCCCGGATAAGTTAATTGTGCATAACGAAATCGGCAGAAAAGACATGGTTAAATATCATGATATCGGGGCGGATAGGATTTACTTAAGCGGTATACCTCAATTTGAAAAGTATCTAGGAGTGAAGCCAACTGATCGTATAGAATTCTACAAAAAAATTGGAGCCGATATAAACAAGAGGTTGGTATTATTTACTCCGGCAGGGCATTTTTTTATAGATACTGATTGGCAGATATGCCAGATTTTAAAAGATCTCTATCATGAGAAGAAAATTCCCCAAGATATCCAATTTTTAGTGAGACTCCATCCATTTCTACCTGTAGATTTATCACGTTTTATTCCAGATTCAAATTTCATAATAAACGTGCCTGGGCCAGCCAAGCCCAATGAGATTAAGAGAGATAAGAAAGAAGGCGAGCTTGATACAACTTTCTTTCAACATATTTTTAATTCACTCCATCATTCCTCGCTCGTTATCAATTCGATCTCCTCTATCATTATTGACACTGCCATTTTCGATAAGCCATTAATAACTATCAATTTTGACGGCTGGGAAGATCCAGAAAAAGTGCCATTCTTAAGAAGTCTGCCTAAAAGATGGCGTTTTGAAGAAAATCAGATATCCTGGATGAGTTTCGGTATGACTCCCTTGGTTAAAAATAAAGAAGAGTTAGCTAAATGGATCAATAAATATCTCAGTGATCCATCACTTGACAGCGATAAGAGGAAAGTTTTTAAAGATACTTATTGTTGGAAGTTTGATGGTAGGGCCTCAGAGAGGATAGCCAATATATGTCTAAAATAACTGACTTTTTCAAACATGTGGTTTTTGAGAGATGGTACAAGATGAATTTCGTTGGCTTTTTCCGCTTCATGAAATATTTATTGGGGAATAAGCTAAAAACAAACAAGCTCGCTAGAGAGAAAAGGATTCTCGGCATCAACGATTTTAAGGTGACTGATGTAGCTATTGGCAATATGCTTGAGTTTCAATACCGACTTTTATGTGAAGCCTATATTCATAAGTTAGATAAAATTGACATAGTCTTAGTGTACGATCCAGAAAGACCAGTGGGGCATTGGAAATATACCTCTTGGATAAATAGAGATAATTTCCACTATCACTTAGCCGAACTCTTCCCACTTTTGAATATAAATCAGAAACTTGGCTCAGTGTTTATCTTTAACTCCAGAAGTAACTTTGAGTTATTTCTAAATCAAAATCATAAGCGCTACATTGCTTGCCCGTCTACATTTAAGTATGCAAATGATCTTGGATTTGCCCGTGGCAATTTCGGATTTCTACGAGATTTTTATGAAAGGGAAAAATTCTTACCACAGCCAGAATTACCTAAAATGGCTAGTCTGTGGGCCAGAGCTTTCATAAAAAAGAATGCTGGTGGTAAATACATCGTGGCTGTCAATTTGCGGACTAATAGATTTTTCGGCGCTCATCGTAACGCAGACATGAATGCTTGGCAGAAATTTTTCCAATATTGTTTAAAGAAACACAGTGATATTGTCTTCGTCATTTTAGGAAGAAAGAGTGACATGTCAGAAGAATTGAAAGAATTATCAAATGTCATTTTTACTCCAGAATACAACGTCAATATGCAACATACTCTGGCGTTTATAAAGCATTCACTTTTCTATATGGCTACCTCATCTGGCCCAGCGAGCTTTGCAATTTTGAGCAAAGATATACCTTATATAATTGTAAGTTTCCACGCTCCAGATGCACATTTCAACTACAACTGGTTTAAACCCGGGTTTATTTTTCCTTGGCAAAATGAGGAACTCCAAAGGTTGGTCTGGGGACAGGCGACTATAGAAATACTAATTAAAGAGTTTGAAAACTTGTTTAACAAAGTCGATAAGAGCAGATGGCGAAAGAATCTGGATCTTGAAAATGTCGACGAATCTGTTTTGGAGTGGCCGTATTTAATTGATAAGTCTAAATCAAAATAGTCATCAAAATAGCCCTATATTTTACCTACATATCGATATCCTTGAATGACTTTTTCTTCAGATGTACCTAGGTAACCAATTTCCCTAACTATTCTGTTACGAATTTTATTGGCTAGAGCTTTAATCTTAGTTCTAGCAGAGCCGCGATACGATCTTCTAGCAGATAAGGAAATGATTTTCTGGTTATCTTCATATTCTTGTTTGAGATGAGCATCTCTGTATTGCAATTGGACTGGCATGCGACTGTATGTCGAGCTGGGACCTTTTTCGGCCAAAACAATAACCATCACCACTCGCTTGGAATAAAAATATCTGTATTTGGTGCCAACGAATTCATATATATCCCACTGTTCTTTCTGTCCGCCGCGAACATCAACTTCCGCTAAGTAAACTTTACAATCCGCGAATTTGTTAAGCACATAATAGTCATAAAAGAAGTCTGGCCCGAATGAAAGATAGGTATCACCGGCAAAGTTTGAGGCTGCGTTCCATTGAAATACTTTACCTCCTACTTTGAGCATTTTGACGACATTTTCAAAAGCGGTTCGTAAATCGAAGAGGTGATCGAAAGTTCCTCCGTCAATAATGAAGTCAAATTGTCCTTCAAGGTTTTTTGGGATTGGCTTATTGAGGTCATGAATGATGTCCGCTTTTTCGTAAGTGCTGACATCCATAGATCTTACTTGTTTTATCCCAAGCAAGTCGAAGAAAACTTTATCACTGATAAAATCAGAATTCTTTTTACCAACTCTCGTCTGGTTATCATGTTCTGATTTAGTAGAGTCTAAAACATCGTTCGATACTAAATAATTTTCTTGCTTCAATAACTCTACGAATTGCTCGTAGGTTATACCTATTGTCTGACGGCCCAAACAAAGCACTCGGCCCGTAATAGGTTTATAAAGATGTTCTCTGACGATCATTCTCGCCAAGGTTGGCACAATCATTCCTCCAGTGTAGGCAACTTTATAAATGCCGTCAATTATGTTAATTTATGAGCCTATGGATCAGTTACCGAATAATAGCTATTACCCTAAGTCAGACGAGGTCAGTAGTTATTTGAAGCAATTTAGTGGTAAATATTCCTTGGATTATGTTTTAAAATCGATTGAAGGCCTGAGTTCTCTCAAGGCGCTTGTCATTGGTGAGGCAATTATAGATGACTACCACTTTGGCAATATCCTTGGTAAATCAGCTAAGGAACCAATCATTGCCCTAAGATACGCAAGGGAGGAGTCATATCTTGGGGGAGCGCTAGCTATTGCAAATCATTTGGCGGGATTTTGTCAGGAAGTTGGCCTTTTGGCCATGTTAGGAGAAAAAGATTCTCAAGAGAAATTTGTGAGGAGGCATTTGAAGAAAAATATAAAACCCGCTTTTGTTTATAAAGAACATTCCCCAACAATAGTTAAGAGAAGATTTTTAGAAGATAGCACATTTAGAAAACTTCTAGAACTATATTTTATCAATAGTAACAACTTGAACGACAGACAAACAAAGGCGCTTATCAAAAAACTTAAACCGTTACTCTCTAGGTATGACTTGGTGATTTGTGCTGACTTTGGCCACGGAATGTTTAACAGCTATTCAAGAGATTTTGTTTCTAAAAAAGCCAAATTTCTATCTGTAAATGCCCAAGCCAATGCTGAGAACTTCGGGTATCATACGATTTCGTCATACCCTAGAGCAGATCTCTTGTGTCTCGATGAGAGAGAAATAAGACTGGAACATCAAGACAAAAGTGGCGATATCGATGATGTGGCTAAAGGAGTGTTCAATAAGATAAAGGCAAACTATATGATTGTTACTCGTGGAGCCAGTGGTTCTGTCGGCTACCAAGGTAATGGCCGGAGAAAGATCTTTCGAGTTCCATCTTTAGCGACTAAAGACATCGATCGGGTGGGAGCTGGCGATGCTTTTTTTGCTATTACCTCAGCTCTAATTTATAATAACGTTCCTTTAGAAGCGGTTTGTTTTATTGGGAATATGGTTGGGGCCATAGCGGTCAGTATAATAGGCAATAAAAAATCTGTGACAAAAAAGGATTTAGTAGATTTTATCAAAAATACTCTTGGCCAGCCATGAACAAAATAGTATTAATTACAGGTGGGGCTGGTTATGTTGGTTCTGCTCTAGTACCGAGTCTATTAGATTCCGGTTACAAGGTAGTAGTCTACGATCTATATTTGTTTGGTAATGTTTTCAAGGAAATTAAGAATAAAAATCTAACAGAAATCAAGGGGGATATCAGGGATAAAGGAAAATTGTTAGAGGCTGGCAAAGGAGTAGATTATCTTATTCATTTAGCTTGTATTTCCAACGATCCAAGTTTTGAATTAGATCCGAAGCTTGGCAAGTCGATAAATTATGACGCGTTCCAGAATGTCATTGAGACAGTGAAGAGTAATAATATCAAGAGGATAATCTTTGCGAGCTCGGCAAGCATCTACGGAACTCAAGAGGGCGATGTCATGGAAAATTTAAAGGGTGTACCCTTGACCGACTATGCGAAATTCAAATTACTTTGCGAAGAAGCTTTAAAGGATTCTGGATTAAAAAACTATGTTTCCGTGAGGCCAGGAACCGTGAATGGTTATGCGCCGCGTCTACGCCTGGATTTAATCATCAACAATTTTACAATTAGAGCATTGGTTAATAAAAAAATAAGTTTTTTTGGAGGATGGCAGTTACGTCCAAGTATAAATATCAACGATATGGTCAGAGTTTACAAACTTTTGATTGAAGCCCCGGATGAGTTGGTGCATGAAAAAGCTTTCAATGCTGGTTTCCAAAACGCTACTGTCGAAGATATGGCCAAGATGGTTGTCAAAGTCTTTGTAGAAAGGAATATTGAAAATCGTATCCAGGTAGAAAAACTTGATGTGCCAGATAAAAGATCGTACCATCTTAATTCGGAAAAAATAAAAGCAGAACTGGGATTTATTCCAAACTTTACTATTGAAGATGGAATCTTGAGTATAGTGGAAGCTTTTAAAAAAGGATTAATTGCGGACGGGTTAGATAATCCCATTTATCATAATACAAAGATGATGAAACTGACGGCTCTGAAATAAGATGAAGGAAAGTCGCTCAGCAATAATAATTGGCGTCTCAAGTGGTATTGGCCAGGCATTAAGTCGAAAATGGTTAAAGGACGGCTGGAAGATATTGGGAACCTATCGAACAGAAGATCAAGTAGTCAGTGAGTTAAAAAGTCTCGGCGCTCTTTTAACACATTGTGATCTCGACGACCCGGCGTCTATTAACAGTGCTTGTCAGGAACTCAAGAGAATTTGTCCTAGTTGGGATGTGTTGGTTATTTGTCCGGCATCTCTTGAGCCAATCGGTCTTTTTATTGATGTAGCAATGGAAGAATGGGAAGATTCGATCAGACTAAATTTTACCAATCAAATGAATCTTACTCACCAGTTACTTACATCAAGACGCCTAGATTCACCACTTGGCCCATGCGTCATATTTTTTTCAGGTGGTGGAATTAACGATGCTTCTACAAATTATTCTGCCTATACGGTCTCTAAAATAGCCACCATCAAAATGAGTGAAATCCTAGATGCTGAAATGTCTGATACCCGGTTTGTTTCAATTGGACCAGGTTGGGTTGATACAAAAATCCACAGTCAAACTATAAAAGCTGGTTCAAAAGCTGGTCAAAATTATGAACGAACAATTGAGAGAATTAAGGAAAAAGACTTTACTCCAATGGATCTTATTATCAACTGCTGTGACTGGGTAATTAATGCTCCAAAGGATGTTGTCAGTGGACGTAATATTAATGTTATTCATGATGATTGGCGTAGCAAAGAGTTTGAGAAAAAATTAATCCAAGATAGTAATCTTCTTAAACTAAGGAAATATGGGAGTGTAAAGAAATAATTTATGCAGCTCGCCCAATACGTAGCTAAATTTTTGAAAGAAGAGGGGATCAAGCATGTTTTCGCGGTCTCTGGGGGTGCATCCTTGCGTCTAATTCACGCCATAGCTGAGACACCGGGGATAGATTTTGTATGTCCACAACATGAACAAGCTGGGGCCATGGCTGCCGATGGCTATGCCAGGGTCACTGGTGGACTAGGCGCGGCAATGGTTACGAGCGGGCCAGGGGCTACAAACCTCTTAACTGGAGTTTGTTCTGCTTATTACGATTCTATACCGACAATTTTCATTACTGGCCAAGTCGCAACCTTTAGAATGAAGGGTAATACTGGTGTAAGGCAGATTGGCTTTCAGGAGACAAATACGGTGGACATTTTTAAATCAATAACTAAATATGTAGTTTTAATAAATGATTCGTTAGACATACGTTATGAATTAGAAAAGGCTTGCTATCTCGCAAAATCCGGCCGTCCGGGCCCGGTACTAATAGATATACCTGACAATCTTCAGAGAAAAGAAATTGATCCTGCTAAATTAAAATCTTTTAAAGTAAAATCCCAAAACCAAAAAACTTCCAGTAAATTAAACAGTCAGGTCAAGCAAAGTGTCCGGCTGATAAGGCCTGCGAAGAGGCCAGTGATTGTTCTGGGATGGGGGATTCGTTTAGCTAAGGCAGAAAAAGAAATAACGGAATTTATAAACAAATCAGGCTTCCCTGTAGTGCCCACCTGGGCCGTAGCTGATCTATTGCCTGCATCCCACCCGTCAATGGTTGGAACATTCGGCACACACGGCACTAGGCATGCCAACTTCACTGTTCAAAATTCAGATCTAATTCTAGCCATTGGCACAAGATTGGACACCAAGGCAACTGGTAGTCCTCCTAATACTTTCGCGAGAGAAGCTAAAAAAGTTGTTGTTGATATTGATCCATCTGAGCTTGGTAAGTTTAAAAAGTTTGGGTTGAAGATCGATTTAACCATAGACGCCGATGCCAAAGAATTTTTGGAGGTACTGAACACTAGTATTAGTCATGATGATATACAAGATATTTCAGAATGGCGAAATCAGATTAATTATTGGAAGAAGACATACCCGGTATGTTTGCCAAAATACTATAAAGAACAAGAGGTGAATCCATACGTGTTTGTAAAAAAACTCTCAGAGGAATGTCGGGAAGGAAACACCATCTTTATTGACACCGGTTGTACCGTGGGATGGATGATGCAGGCATTCGATTTTAAGAAAAACCAACGACTTTATCATGACTGGAACAACACGGCTATGGGCTGGGCCTTACCGGCAAGCATTGGAGCCAGTTTCGCCTTAAGAAAAAGTCCTATTATTTGTGTAACTGGTGATGGATCTTTGCAGATGAATATCCAGGAATTAGCTACTGTTATCAAACACCGTCTGCCGATCAAAATATTTTTAATCAATAACCATGGCCATAGTATGATTCAACAGACCCAAGACCAGTGGCTTGGATCCAAGTATTTTGCTTCTAGCATTAGTGGGGGATTGGCTTTCCCAGATTTCTTGGAGGTAGCTAAAGCATACGGTTTTAAGGTCGTAAATATCACTAAAAACAAAGAGCTATATGCAAAAATAAAAGATGTTTTAAATAGTAAAGGGCCAATTTTCTGCAACGTGGAGATTGATCCAAGACATCGTATTAGTCCTCAGGTTAAGTTTGGTCGGCCAAATGAAGACTCGGATCCTCTGCTTAATAGAAAAGAATTCTTTGAAAACATGATTATCAAACCGCTTAAAGTCTCAGAGACTTAATGAGGGTGCGACACTTGTGCCGCCCTTTTTGTTGTTGTACTATTACGTGCTGCTATACTGCCATATGATGAAGAAACAGAACTTAATATCTTTATATAAAAAGCTAATCTTAATAAGGTTAACAGAGGAGGCCATTGCTCTAAAATACCAAGAACGGGAAATACGTTGCCCGGTTCATTTGTCCATCGGGCAAGAGGCTATTGCGGTAGGGGTGTGTGAGAATTTAAAAAAGGACGACATTGTTTATAGTACACATCGTTGTCATGCTCACTATATAGCTAAAGGCGGGGATTTAAATAGAATGATGGCCGAAATATATGGGAAAGTTACTGGTTGTGCTAAAGGTCGAGGTGGCTCAATGCACCTGGTTGATTTGGAAGCTGGTTTCTGGGGGGCAACACCGATCGTGGGCAATAGTTTACCTGTCGCCCTAGGAGTAGCTTTTGCCAACAAATTGAAGGGTAATAAAAAGGCGGTAGCAGTGTTTATAGGAGATGGTACTGCCGAAGAAGGGGTCTTCCATGAATGTTTAAATTTTGCTGTCCTGCATAAGCTGCCTATTTTATTTGTCTGTGAAAATAATTTATTCTCCGTCTACACTCATCTTAAAGAACGTCAGCATACTAGGCCGATTTATAAGATAGCCGAGGCTCACGGCATGGAGGCGTATCAAAAAGATGGTAATGATATTCTTGAGGTGTATAAAATTTCATCTTCGATCATAGATCATATCAGAAAGGGCCAAGGCCCAGCGTTCTTGGAATTCATGACCTATCGCCATCGTGAGCATTGCGGCCCATTTTATGATGACCAACTTGGGTACAGAGATCAAAAGGAAGTGAAATATTGGTTAAAGAAAGATCCGGTAACAAATTTTAAGAAATATCTACTCGATCATAAAGTAATCTTAGAGACAGAGATGGAAAAGATTAAAAAAGAGGCAATGGGAAAAATTACCCGTGCTTTAGACTTCGCCAAGAAAAGTAAATTTCCCAAACAAGAAAAAGATTTCAGAAAATTAATATATGCAAAGTAATACTTACACCAAGGCGATGAATGAAGCTCTAGACTCCTGTCTCAAGAAGGATAAGTCAGTCTTTGTCATTGGTCTTGGAGTGCCGGATCCGAAGGGTGTTTTTGGCGCCACTTCCGGCTTAAGAAAAAAGTATGGACCTAAGAGAGTAATGGATATGCCTGTTTCCGAAAATGCTTTGACAGGGGTGTGTATTGGTGCAGCTATCAATGGCATGCGGCCTGTATTGACTCATCAAAGAGTTGACTTTAGTCTCTTGGCTTTGGATCAAGTTATTAATAATGCGGCCAAGTGGTATTACATGTTCGGCAATCAACAATCTGTGCCGATGGTCATAAAGCTGACGGTTGGGATGGGATGGGGGCAAGGTCCGCAACATTCTCAAAACCTCCAAACCCTTTACGCCCATATTCCTGGGTTAAAAGTAGTCGCGCCAGCTACTCCGAGAGACGCTAAGGGGCTAATAATCTCTGCTATTGAGGATAATAATCCAGTTATTTTCATCGACCATCGTTGGCTTCACGAAACTTTCGGCCCTGTTCCCGAAGATCACTACAAAGTTCCTATAGGCAAAGCTAATGTTATAAAGAAGGGCAGTGATATAACAATTGTCTCAACTTCTTACATGATAATTGAAACAATGAAGGCCTTAAATCTTTTAAATGAGCTTGGGATAAAGCCAGAAGTTGTTGATTTAAGAACTCTAAAACCTCTAGATGAGAAAACCATTTTCAACTCAGTGAAGAAAACTGGTAGATTGTTAGTGACAGATTTAAGTCACCGAGAATTCGGAGTGGCGGCAGAAATAATATCTAGAGTTTCAGAAAATCCCAAAATCAAGCTGCTTACTTCTCCACAAAGAATTACTGCGCCCGACTTTCCCGCTCCCTCGAGTCCTGCTCTCTCAGAGCATTATTATCCTCGCTACACAGACATTGCTTTGAAGGTGGTCGAGATGCTAGAGGCGGATAAAGATAGGCTAGCTAAGTTGATTGCCAAAGATAAAGAATCGAATAAAATACCGCATGATGTGCCGGATGATCGCTTCATGGGACCATTTTAGTCTAACTATATGAGTAAATTAGTCACTATAAAAAGTTTGAAAAAGGAAATAGAACTTTTAAAAAAAGAAAATAAGAAGATCGGATTTTGCTATGGCGTTTTCGACCTTCTACACCCTGGACATGCCAAACATTTGGAAGAAGCAAAAAATTTATGTGATGTTTTGGTCGTAGGCGTTACTTCAGATACTCAAGTCAAAAAACGAAGGAAAAATCCTGATCGGCCAATTTTCGATGAAAGGCTCAGAGCTTATTTGATATGCCAGCTTAAATCAGTGGACCTCGTTTTTATTAGAAATAAAGACACAGCAGTTGGAGATATTAAGATAATCAGGCCAGATCTTTGTATTAAAGGTGAGGATTATATAGATAGCAAAGATAAGTACTTAATTTTAGAGGCAAAAGCCGCAAAGTCCGCTGGAGGGAAACTAGTGTTTACTAAAACTGGAAAGTTTTCTAAGATAAGAACCACCAAAATAATTGATAAAATAAAAAAAACCAGAACACTATGAAAATAACAAAGATAGTAGTCATAGGGAGCAACTCTTTTTTTGGAAGTCATTTTGTCGATCAAGCTCTTACCAATACAGATTGGAAAGTCGTTGGTATAAGCCGGTCGCCAGAATACAAGAATATCTTCTTACCATATCTTTATAAAAAAAAGAGGAGTAAAAACTTCAAATTCCTGCAACTTGATGTAAATAACGACCATAAGAAAATTAACTCTCTTTTCGATAAAGAAAAGCCGGATGTGGTGGTTAATTTTGCTGCTCAGGGTTATGTGCCAGCGAGCTGGGAGAGTCCTGAAGACTGGTTTAAGACAAATTGCCTCGGGATCGTCAAGCTAGCTGACCATTTGAGAAGGCAGGATTATTTGAAGAAATATATCCAAATCTCAACTCCAGAGGTCTATGGTTCTATTGCTAAGATGAAGGAGGATCTGAATTACTTTAACCCAACCACGCCATATGCCGCATCCAAAGCAGCTGGAGATTTATTCCTCTCCGCTTTATTTCAAGGTATAAATTTTCCAGTCTCTTTTGTACGGGTGGCTAATGTCTATGGTCCTCATCAACAACCATACCGAATTATTCCCAGCTCTGTTATTTTATTAAAGAAGAAAAAGAAAATAGTCTTATGGGCCGGTGGCATCAAAAGAAATTTCCTTTACGTAACCGATGCCTCAAACGGCATCTTGAAAGTGATAATGAAAGGTAAGCCAGGCCAGGTCTATCACTTTACGGGAGGAAAGAATATCTCTATAAAGGATTTGGTTAAAACGATTTGTGGTAAAATGGGTGTTCCTTATGGAAAGATGGTTAAAGATGCTTCTGACTCTCGCATCAAAAGAGATCAGATATATCATCTTAATGGGACAAGAACAGAGAAGAATCTTGATTGGAGGCCAGAAATTTCTCTCAGCCAAGGACTTGATAGGGTGATCGGGTGGGTTCACGAATGTTGGGATGAGCTTAAAAAAAGTTCGCTAACTTATATTCATAAAAAATAAAATGGCCGAAATAGATTTATTGGTTGATTACCCTAAACCAAAAAGAAATTTAGAAGAGAGAGCTAGTCAAAAAAATCCAGAAGATGTAAGGATTGCTCGACAATTTGGCAAAGAATTTTTCGATGGGCCAAGATCTCAGGGGTATGGGGGGTATAAGGATTGGACCAGATGGGTTCCGGTAGCCAAGCACATTATAGATCATTACAAGCTAGGTCCAGAAGCTAGTATTTTAGATGTCGGATGTGCCAAAGGTTTCGCCCTTTATGCTTTTCTTCAAGTAGTGCCAACCTTAAAGGTCGCTGGAGTGGATGTCTCCGAATACGCTATAGAAAATTCTCCTGAGTCAGTAAAACCATATCTTAAAGTAGCTAATGCCAAAGAGCTTCCGTATCCAAATAAATCATTTGACTTTGTCATTTCTATAAACACTGTACATAATCTTGAATTGGAAGAATGTAAAATAGCAATTAAAGAAATTGAAAGAGTGAAAAAAGACTTTGCTTTCATCACTGTCGATGCCTATAGAAACGAAGAAGAGAAAGAGAGAATGATGATGTGGAATTTGACTGCCAAGACGATTTTGAGTGTCGATGATTGGAAAAAACTTTTTGATGAAGTGGGTTATACCGGAGATTATTATTGGTTTATACCCTAATCTCTTGATGTCATGAAGACCAGAGCCGCAGTCCTAAGAAGCATCAATAGCCCACTTTCCATAGAAGAATTGGAAATACCGAGTCTTGGCCACGGGCAAGTACTGGTGAAAATACTAGCTAGCGGGCTTTGTCATAGTCAATTAAACGAAATAAAAGGCAGAAAGGGCCGAGAGTATATCCCCCATCTTTTAGGTCATGAGGCTGCAGGAATTGTAGTAAATATAGGTGAGGGAGTAAAAAAGGCTAAGCAAAATGACTATGTCGCCATCACTTGGATAAAGGGTAGGGGTATTGAGGCAGATCCGATAAAATTCAAAAAGGACCAAGACTTAATCAATGCTGGATCAGCTGCCACCTTTACAGAATATGCTATTGTTTCAGAAAACAGAGTGGTACTAATTTCAGAAAAGATCAAGCCCGCTGTTACCGCTCTCTTGGGTTGCGCTGTCTTGACTGGAGCGGGGATAGCGAAAAATTTAAATATTCAAAAAGGGGATGCCGTGGCTATTTTCGGTATCGGCGGAATTGGTAGTAGTGCTTTGCTCAAGGCAAAAAGTATGGGCGCCAAGGTGACGGCCATAGACATTGTGGATTGGAAAATTAAGTGGGCTCAAAAAGAGTGTGGAGTAGAAGCGGTCATTCCGTCAGAGATTAATTCGAGAAAATTTGATTTTGTGATAGAATGCTCTGGTTCTAAAGAAGCGATGGAGATGGCTTTTGAGTCAGCCAAAGATCAAGGAACAGTGGTTCTAGCTGGAAACCTTCCCCCCGGAGGAAAAATCTCCATTAGTCCATTCGATCTGATCAAAGGGAAAAAGCTCTTGGGTAGCTGGGGCGGTGGAAGTTCTCCGGACAAAGATATACCAGAATATGTAAATGAGTATTTAAATGGCTCTTTGCCTTTAGAAAAGCTTATTACCAGAGAATATAGTTTCGATCAAATTAATGATGGTTTGAAAGATTTGGAGTCTGGAAAGTTGATTAGAGGTATCGTTTTGATGGATAACCTATGAATCAAATAGAACAATTCTTTAAAGACTCAAACGGATCGTTTGCCGGATTTTCACGAAAATATGCAGAATATATTTGCGAGCTAATTAAATCAGTTGAAATTGAAGCAGTTGAAAAATTAGTTGACCTCTTGATTAAGACCAGAGAACATGATTCTATCGTCTTTATTATTGGCAATGGTGGGAGCGCAGCGACCGCTTCGCACTTTGCCGAAGATTTGGCTCTTTGTGCTGGCGCTGGTCCAGAGAAACCCTTGAGAGCCTTAAGTTTATCCGATAGTGCTCCATACATAACTGCTTTAGGGAATGATGAAGGTTATGAAAATGTCTTTCTCGGTCAATTAAGGAATCTATATAAACCAGATGATATTTTAATTGTTTTTACGGCTAGTGGAAATTCTCCCAACGTACTTAAGGCCATAGAATATGTGAATGCTAAAGGCGGAGAGACTTTCGGTTTCTTGGGTTTCGATGGTGGAAAGGCTAAACAACAGTGTACGCAATCTATTACTATCGAGACTCCAAAAGGCTACTATGGTCCAGTCGAATCTATGCACCTTCTCTTGATTCACGTTGTCTCCAATTACCTATTCTTCCGACTTAGTGGTAAGATTAAAAAATTATGAAACCGACAGTTATAACAGTCATTCCAGCTCGTGGGGGGTCAAAAGGGGTGCCACGTAAGAATATAAGATTGTTATACGGTAAACCAGTAATTGCTTATACTATTGAAGCTTGTTTGAATTCTGGTGCTATAGATAGAGTTTTCATCTCGACTGATGATGCAGAAATTGCCGAAGTTGCTAGAAAATTTGGAGCGGAAGTGATTGATAGGCCAAAGGAACTGGCGGGGGATAAAGTGACTCTTGAACCGGTCATCAAACACGCACTCGATGATTTGAAAGAAAGAGAAAATTACATTCCTGATTTTATTTCTTGTATTCAACCGACTTCGCCGCTTTTGAAACCAGAGGTTATAAAAGAGTGCGTTGATAAGGTGGTTAATCAGGGATATGACTCATGCATCACAGCTTTTCTACCAGAAACTTATGAGTGGAAATGGAGGTCGGCTGTAGATGAGTTTAGTAAAGAAGGGCCGTTTACTCCAGAGAGGGAAGTGATGAAAAGGGTGGTTAGACAGGACTTGCCCAAAGTTTTCCACGAAAACGGTGCTTTCTACATCACTAAGACTTCTTTGTTCAGAGAAATTGGTCACCGCTGGGGCGGAAAAATGGCTATCGTAGAAATGACTGAATTAGATTCTATTCAGATCGACAGCGAAGATCAGTTTTGGTTTATCGAGCAGATTCTAAAAAAAAGGGAAAATGGTGAAAATAAGTAATAACTTATTAGAAAAATTACGCGACGTTAAAATTCTAGCTCTTGATTGTGATGGGGTACTGACTCCTCTATATCTTCAAACAGGTGTCATTATGACCAAAGAAGCAGCGAGCGAGCACACTGGACGCGATTTTGTTTACGTTTTTGAGTCAGCCATATTTTCTCATAAGGATGGTCAGGGTATAGACTTGGTAAGAAAAAAAAACGTTGAGGTCATGATTCTGACTACCCAGAGAAGTGGTTATGTTCAAGCTCGAGCTTGGAAACTCGGTGTTCCTTTGGTTCAGAATAAAGACAAAGTCGTCGGCCTAAAAGAATGGTTAAAAGAGAATCATCCCAAGGTTAATTTAAAAAATATCTGTTTTGTGGGTGATAGTACTGGTGATATTGAAATAATGAAGATAGTCGGCTTTTCTGTCTGTGTGGGCGACGGTGCTAAAGAAACAAAAAAAGTGGCAAATTATGTAACTAAGGCCAAAGGTGGCCATGGAGCAGTTCGGGAAGTTTGCGACTTAATCATTCAAGCTAAGATTGGCTCTAAAAAGGAATGATTAGCGAATGGAGAGCATAACATTATTTCTGCTTTTTATGATACCTGGCACATTTTTTGCCGGGCTTCTGGATGTCATTATTCGGTACGCCTTAAGAGAGGGGAAAATAAATGAGAGGCTTCTTCTGGCATTCAACTTCATATTTTCTGGTTTGTTGATTTTTATTTTATTTGTTTTCTTCCTTGATTTTCCTGAAATTAAAAATGGTTTTTGGTTGGCCCTTTTTGCGACTTCAATCTTGGGTTTATTTGGTCACTGGGTCTATTATAAAGCCTTTAGTCAAAATGAAGCTTCTCTAATTTCTCCCACGAGATTATTGACTCCACCGTTTGTCCTAATAACGGGGTTTTTTATATTGGGAGAGAAAGTCTCTCTTTGGGGGGCAGTCGGCGTCTTAACAACTATAGCTGGTCTCTGGTTATTGGTTAATCCTGAAGGTGGAAAATTAAGCTTAGCCAAAATTTTTAAGCATAAGGGCATAATTTTGGGAATAATTGGAGCTTTACTGTTTGCCCTAGCCCTTCCTTTTGACAAGAAAGCGGTCATAACTTCCTCTGCTCTATTTTTTTCAGCTGGTTATCTAGTCATTGTGGGGTTCGCTAGTTTAGTTATTTACGTTATGCAGAAAAAAGATTTTTTAGTCCATCAAAAGTTTAAGGCGAATTGGCAGATTATTCTTTTGATGGTGGCGGTTCATATTGCCGGTTTTGTCCTGACGACTCAAGCTCTTAATTACACTCTGATTGCCTATGCTGCTAGTGTTAAACGGCTCTGGTCGTTATGGGCCGTCATTTTAAGTGGCAGTCTTCTAGCAGAGAAAAATATAGGCAAAAAATTAGTGGCTACTTCAGTAATGCTTGCGGGTATTGTGGTAACGAGTTTACTCGGATAAAAGCGAATCCTAACCAATAGCTTCGCATCGCTTGGGTATTAATTGTATTGGCGTGCGAAGGGAAATTCCCATGTGTAGACGTTCGCAGTTA
>MFUJ01000035.1 GCA_001785675.1 Candidatus Nomurabacteria bacterium RIFCSPHIGHO2_12_FULL_37_29
TTTGCGGATCATTTTGATCCACTACATAACCATTGTGACCATCTTTAATAGCATATTCTGAGCCGAAACCTTTAGTGGTTATGACCGGTATACCACATGCATTAGCTTCATAGAAAACCATGGGAAACCCTTCAAAATGCCCACTTTCATCCCGAGCTGCCAAGATAAAAACCTTGGCCTGATTATAGAGTTTGAGCAACTCCGTATCATCTATATGTTCGTGGAAGGTAACGTGTTTTTCAAGACCTAGAATCTTGATGCGAGACTTTAATTTATCTAAAAAATACCAGTCTTCTTGGTCTCCTACTATATCGTAAGTGAGATCTGGGAAACGATCTTTCAATAATCCAAGAGCTTCTACTACTAAATCCGCCCCTTTTCTAGATTTCAACATACCGACAGTCAATAAATTATTTTTCTTCTTAACTTCAGGCATGGGATAAAACTTATCTAAATTGACTCCGTTTGGAATAAACCTGCACTCTCCCATAGGCACGACTTCTCTAACCTTCTGCTCCGTATAGAGCGATCCAGTAGTGCTGAAATCGATCCGCCAATATAAATAACGCATCATTATTTTCTTCAACGATAATTTCTTCGGCGGAACAGCATAAGTACCATGAAGAGTCATAGTGAAAGGAATGCCGAGTAAATGACAGGCCAATGCCGCTCCCGGCCCATATTGTTCGACAAGGATATGCACTACGTCACAATGCCTTAGAAGAACAATAGAGTGAAAAAAATTCTTAATTTGGGAAAATGGATTAAAGACTGGTTCAGATAAGACCTTGTGAATCTTTTCAATTTTTGTCTCATTCCTATGATCTTTAGCAGTCAGCACTAAAACTTCATGCTCAACCGACACAGCCTCAATTAGTGACCTTGCATAACGTGCCGTACCATGACCAGAAGAAAGTTCTTTGGCTAAATAACCAATATTCATATAGGCAAATTACAAGAAACCAGTATATCACAATGACGAAAATCGGCATATCTGTTATCATATTCTCATTAAAAAAATATTCATCACCGGCGGTCTAGGCTATATAGGCTCAAGGTTGGCAATGGAAGCGCTAGCTAGAGGTTTTTCTGTTTTCTTATATGACTCACTTTTATACGGGCAAGATCATAGCAAAATTTTGAGAGAAATAAGAAGTAAAAAAAAGAACGGGGCGACATGCCAGTTTGTGATTGGAGATACAAGAGATATTAATCTTTTAGAAAAATCTTTAGTAGATTTCAAGCCAGATTTTCTTTTCCACCTTGCCGAACTAGTGGGTATCTATATTTGTGATGATAACCCTGCCTATACCAAAGAGATAAACTTCGAAGCCTCAAAAAAAGTTATAGACCTAGGAGAAAAGCTAAATATTCCTATTATTTATAACTCTACTTCGAGTGTGTACGGCAATCAGAAGAAAAAAATAATTTTGGATGAGCATACTCCTCTACCAGAGCCGACGGACAATTATTGCAAATATAAATTAGAGATGGAGAAATACATAAACATTAAGAAGAAAACTAATTCCAACTTTAAGGTCATTGTGCTGAGACTAGCCACCGTATACGGGCTTTCTCCTAGAATGCGTTTGGAGCTTTTACCAAATCATTTCACCTATTGCGCTATTTCAAAGGGAACAATCAAGATTTCAGAACCAAAAGCCTTTCGGGCACAAATTGATGTCGATGACGTAGTTGAATCATATTTTGCTATCATGGAAAAAAATCAATGGCCAAGGCTATTATATAATGTTGGTCATTACAATCTGCAAAAGATACAGGTGGCCAATATCATCCAATCTATAGTCGATTGCAAAATAGAACTTGTCAATCACTTGGGCGATATACGCAATCTTCAGATTGATTCTTCCACTTTTTACAGAGATTTTGATTGGAAGCCGAAATACAGTTTCGAGGAAACTATTAGAGAAACGTCAAAATGGATTAAAAGCAATCTGTCTGACATAGAGAACTACAATTTTGCAGGTATCATAAACACTCCGCTAGACCAATGGCTCAAAATGATTTAGGCTTAACTTTATGTCTGTCAATAAAAATTTCAAAGTTGATTTCATATGCATCGGACCGGAAAGAAGTGGCACAACATGGCTTTACCAGTGTCTTAAAGAGCATCCGGAAATCTGCGTTTCCGAGCCGAAGGAGGTTAATTTTTTTAATAGCTCACAAAGTTTTTGGCGTAAGGATTTAATTGGTCAGACTAATTACACCAAAGGGCTTGAATGGTACAAACAGCATTTCAATCATTGTCTAAATAAAAAAATTATTGGTGAATTCACCCCCATCTATTTACATTCTCCAGAGGTACCAGAGAGAATTCATAAACATTTTCCAGATGTAAAACTCATTGCAATTTTGAGAAACCCGATTGAAAGGCTTTATTCACACTATAGATATACCGAACTCAAGGGTTTTTACCAGTTACCAACTTTCAAGGAAGTTATTGATAAAGAAAAATCTTTTGTTGAAGAAAGTTCTTACTTCAAGCATCTACAAAATTATTTGAAATATTTCCCTAGAGAGAAAACTTTAATCACAATTTATGAAGATATTGAGAAAGATCCAGAAGCTTTCATAAGAAAGGTCCTCAAGTTCCTAGGAGCAGATGAGACTTTCATTCCCCCTTCAACGCATACAACTATAAACCCAGCTGGAGCAGTGGTCATGAGAAATAAGGTATTATCCATAAAAGATAGTATAAAAAGCGTCCTAGGTGGTAATCTTATGATTAATATTTTGAAAAAAACTCCTCTTCGTAAAAAAATCTTTGATTCCTTAGCCACCAAGACCGGTACAGTTAAAGTGGGCTATGGCAAGATTGAACCAGACATTAAGAAACGCCTTTTTGAATTTTATAAAGAAGATATAGAAAATTTAGAGAAATTCCTCGGTCGAGATCTAGCCTATTGGAAGAAGTAACTACGAAGATTTCAGATGGTCAGCCAGACGAATAGTTAAGGCGATAATGGTAGCAGTTGGATTAGCATGACCGCTGGTTGGGAAAACCGAGCTTCCCGCTACAAAAAGATTATCAATACTGTGCACTTTGCAATTTTCATCTACTACCGAATACCTTGGATCCCCACCCATGCGTGTAGTCCCCATATGGTGAGAAGCATCTCTGATTGATGCAAAAGTCTCTGTATGCTCACAAATAGGGCTGGCCAGACGACCGACGCCACTTTGTTCCAATTCTTTTTTCAATACAGTGTGCAAAGCAAACAAACTTTGTTTATCGAGGGCTGAAAGCGACCATTCTACTTTAGCCAAAGGATTATCAAACATATCTTTCCTGTCGCTAAGGGAGATACGATTCTCTGGAGAAGGAGTCTGTTCCATAAAATTTCTCACTTGGACCTTACTAATACCAGTGTAAAAACGCATCAAAGCACGAAAGGTTTTTGATAGAACATTATTGCTGGCAAACACTTTTAACGCTAAAAAGGCATACTGGTCAGAAACATAACCAGGAAGAAAATGTACATAACTATTTAAGACTCCCAGATTTCTCTGAACATCTTCCGAGAGTTGTAATCCTGCTATAGCTAGCCCATTAATATTTTGTGGTTTCCAATATAGTGATAAATTGAGGTCGCGGGTTTTTAGCATCACATTTCCTGAGACAAACTTCGGGTGGTCCATGTAGTATCGGCCGACTTGATCATTTTGGTTTCCAACATCAGAAAATAGAAGGAGTCGGGCATTCTCAATACCTCCGCAGGCAACTACATAGTAACCCGCCCTGATATTAAATTTCTTGCCTAGAACAGTTTGCACCAACAATTCAGATACTTTCTGGTGTTTATTATCGAGTACAATCTTGGTGACAGGAGCATTGAAGAATACATCAACAGAAGCAGATTGTTCAAAAAGTTTTTGGTAATTTTTGGCAAAATCCCATTTCTCATGGGGTAAAATTCTCAGGAAAGTAGTTTTTACATTATTAGTATCAAGAATGTAATTATTCTTAGAAAATTTACTAACGTTTTGGACGTCAAATGTTTCTAATGCCGGACCACTAAATACTTTCGCCGCGCGTTCGTAGTAAGGAGACAGCGTTTCTCTTGTCATAGGCCACCCAGAAAAAGGTACCCAGTCTCTTTGTTCGAAATCAATTGGATCCAAAGGCTTCCACCCTCCTCCCCAGACAGTGGTAGTACCGCCAAATGCTCTGATTCTTGAGTTCGGGTCAATAGCAAGATTCGTGTTCTCAAGATCATAAAACGATTGACTAACTTGAGTTTTCTGCATTGATCCACTCTCTAGCATAATCACTTTTTTACCAGAATTTGCCAATTCCAGTCCTAAAGTGATACCTGCCGCCCCAGTTCCTATAATACAAACATCCGCATCGAGGAATGAATCTTTGACAGTATTAATGTCTTTAATCATTTCTTCCTAGCGGCTAGGAAGAAGGAGCTCGCAAAAGCTTCTGGCTCCTCTACGCTTTTCTTAATATCTCCATACACCACTCTAGCGATTCTAGGAATTTTAGTCAGAATCCAAGCTAAAACAAAAACCAAACTCTTCATCAATGGATTCAGGTAGAGTTTTGTCTGGTAGCCTACCCTTTGAAGCAATACTGCGAAAGTCTCGTTAAAGTTAGTCTCTGCGCTTATTTCAATAATGTCCCAGTTTTTAAACATAAGCTTAAGGCCATATTTAGTAAAACGCCAATAATCTCCAGGGGAATCATGAATAGGAAACAGGAATGGTGTTGAAACCAAGATGGTACCGCCAGACTTGAGCACTCTTTTCATCTCGGAAATTGCCTTCTTCGGATCTTCCAAATGCTCCATAACTACCATGCATAAGACTACATCAAAACTATTATCGTTAAAGGGTAACTCGTAGACACTGGCGACTACTTCGACTCCCGGACCTTCTCTAATGTCTACCCCAACCTTGTTTGGGAAAAATCGCCCATACGTAGACTTGCCATAAGCTCCAATTTCAAGCGTTTTCTCGGAACTTGAATATTTAGCTACTTTTTGATCAAGTTTCTTCCTTGCTATTTTGGAAGTGAGAGACATTTTTGTTCTAATATAACACAAAAGCTATAATCATTTTTGCCCTATTTTGCCAGGTGAAGGCTTGCACATCTTTCAATGCCGACTCGGCTTTCTGGAGAGCAGCATCGTAATTATGAAGGACGGCATTGATTGTCTGCGCAAGGTCTTCGGAATTATCCGGCTCGAAAAAATTTGCGTTCGATTCGTTGAGAACTTCACGTATAGATGGCAGGTCGGAGGCAACAATGGGGGTGCCACTGGCCATATATTCAAACATTTTCAAGGGTGACGTATATAGGCGAGAGATGTCTTCTTTGGCGCTATTTGGCAAGACTAAAACATCGGCCGCCTTGAGATAAAGAGGGATTTCAGAATGAGGTTTATTCGAGACAAATACGGCTTCTATACCGCTCATTAGAGCGGTGGCCTTCTTCAAGGTATCAACGCCTTTCCAGCCATAAGCGCTTCCGGCATATAAAACTGTTTTGGCGCTATGAGAAAAGCCGAGCCTACCTTTGGCCTCTTCTTTGCTGATTGAAATATCGAACTTATCAACATCAACCGCATCATGTGCTACTAAAATTCTATCCGGCTTCTGACCGAGTGAGGTGTAATATTTTCTCAAACCATGGCTTATAGCCACAATCTTTATATTTTTCTTTATTAAGCAACGGGCAAAAAAGTTGTTTTTTCCGGAGTGGACTTCCCACACCACTTTCTTGCCTAATTTCTCTAAAGCCAAGAGAGGAAGCTCGTCGCGGGAATAATAAACTACTCTATCATTTCGCTTAAGGGCATAGACGACGACAGATATGGTAAAGATGAACGACTGGATCCAGAAGCCAATCCTGCCGAATCTGACCAAATCGATAGAAAAGAGCTTCTTTACGGAAAAGCTCTTCTCGATCTTATAATAAGCGAACGGATCGGTGATTATTTCCCTTGAAACCAATATTTCGACTTCTGTTCCCTCTTTTGCAAACGCTTCGCACATTTTGGCAATTTGGATGCCGTGCGCTCGCTCAGTCGGGAACCGAGTATTGGCTATATATATAAGTTTCATTCTATTTAATCAGGAAAATATTGAATCCGCTTACTTGATTGGTCTTATATTTACCAGTAATACGGTCAATAAACTGCCAAAACGGTTCAAGAATTTTAAATCTTCCTATTGGGCTAAGTTTTATCCAGGTTTCAACAGCGCCACGAACAGGAACAATTTCTGTTTTCGAAAACGACTTGGATAAGTGCTCGACAGTGTCTCTAGTAAATCTCCAGAAATCGCCGTAGTAACCTTTCTCTGCGTGATAATAATAGAGAAATGGCACGTAGATAAAGGCGTGGCCGCCCGGTTTCAGGACCCTATAAATCTCTTGCCAAGCTCTGATTGGATCCTCGACATGCTCAAGAACAGCAATACAAATAATTGCCTCTTGAGAATTATCAGCAAAGGGAAGAGAGTGAATATCGCCAATAATGTCAGGATGGTAATCTGGAATAGGATCGAGAATCTTATAATCAATTTTTTCGAGAAGAGGCCTTATCCATTCCCTCTTCGGATCATAGCGATTATTCTTTTCTTTTATCACTCGGAGTCCCCCGCCAATATCAATTACAGACTTCTTTTCAGTAAGAATTTGTCTTATCTTGTTTCGGAAAAATTGATCCCACTCTGTCATATTGACTCTTTTACTATATAATGCAAAAGATGAAATCGCCTTCAATTAAAGCAGTTTTGGACCAATCATTCAATGATCTTGCGCCTTTCTCCTTTAGATACACGCACGAGAAAAGGCGATACATCCACACTCTAAAGATCATTAGAAATCTGGTAAGCGATGGCACAAAGATCCTCGACATCGGCACTGGAGCGGGCATCACCCCCCTTTGTTTAAAGAGGATGGGCTTTGACGCCGAAGGTTTAGAATATTTTATCTTTCCAAAAAATAAGACTAGTCGGTTTGCAACAAGAGTGTTTGAGAAGAGTAAAGAATTAAAAAAAAGGTGGCAAGAACTCGGTCTGGTAGTGCACGAAAAAAATGTCTTGACTGATAACCTCACACCGCTCGGGAGCTTCGATGTAATAGTCAGCGAAGCGTTAATTGAACATCTGAAAAACCCTAAGCTTTTTCTAAAAAGAACTGTCGGCCTTCTGAAAGAAGGTGGGCTCTTGGTTATTGCCACACCAAATCAAGTAACTCTGATGAACCGCATCCGCCTGATCTTTGGTAAATCGATATATTGGCCGATTAATGAATTTTTCTCTGACGGAGAAGATTTTATTGGTCATTGGAGAGAATACACTCAGTCAGAACTTGAATACATGGTTAAGGAGTCTGGTTTCGAAATAATCCAAAGTGACAATATTAATTTGTTGCGACACTTCAGGAAGATTGAGTTTAGTCTCAAGAACCTTCGGGCGCTGATATATTTGATCTCCAATCTTATTCCTGGTACTCGCGATATGAATTATATTACCGCTCGTAAGAAATAATTACTTCTGAGCATTAACTATGAGACCATATCCCCAATTCTTAGACATATATTTTTTTATAAAACTGGGCAGATACTTAAATAGAGGAAATCTTCTCATTGGCCAATGCCGAGGCTCATAACCAATATCCCACGGTTTAACCTCAACTTTTGAGAAACCTGCGCTCAAAAACATTCTCCTCACCGTCTTCGGAGTGTAGAACTTGGCAAGCACGTTTCCCCCCAAACTTGCGCCGTCACTATATCGACTTGTGAGTCGGTCTATGTGTCCCCTGTACCTAATTAGTCCCAAGAGCAGAACTCCGCGTAAAAAGATAATATTGAACCAGAATGGCCATGAACTGCGGTTATACATATAAGCCAAGCACCCGCCGTCAGGTCTTAACACCCTATATATTTCCTTGATCGCTTTTTCTGTGTCGGGCATATGCATTAGACAGCCCCAGGCATGCACAAAATCAAAACTATTGTTGAGAAAGTTCATATTCTGTGCATCCATTTGCAACACTGTGCCAGACAAGCTCCGAAGTTTCAGATTCCTAGTAGCCTGCTCAACGGCATATCTAGTAAGATCAATTGCTACCACCTCTGCTCCTGCTTCGGCATAAGGGACAAGATGAACCCCGGGGCCAGTTGCAATTTCTAACACTTTCTTGCCTTTAAGCACAGAAAAGTCTACTAGTTTAGTAAGAAGAGGCTCTCCTTCTTTTTGCGCACCAATGCCAGAATGTTTTCGAAATTTTCTCTCTATCTCGGTGAAATATTCCAAGTCAATCTTATCCAGAGGAATCTTACCAACCAGATCACTACTTTTATAATCTTTTGTCGCTACGCCAAGAGTAAAGGGGTGTTTCTCCCACCAATCTCTTATTTCCTCATTTAAATTTTTTTCTTTCATTTTGTGATACGGCCTATGATTTTCCCCAAATATGACCAAACCCAAAATAAGCCAAGACGTCTGCTAAGTAAATGAAACCTGATTTTCCATAAAAGGAAAAGGTATTTAAAAGAAAAGAGTAATTTCCCTCTTTCGAAATACAGTTTGTAGCCTAACATAGAGAGTTCGCGACTTATAACCGACTCGATAATCCGTTGCTCTTTGTCAGAAAAAAAATCCCTGAAATGGCTGCTTTGATAGACTCCGCGTTTTGAAGACTCGAAAAAAGAGCTGAAAGATTCAATTTCTTTTAATGAATTCAAAAAACTTTTATCGGGGATGGAAAGATTTAGAAAATTAAAAACTTTTCCAAGCTCCCCCTCTAAATTGGTCACCAGGTTTTCATATTTGATTTCTAGATATTCTGATTTCCTTTTCGTCTTCCATTTGTAAAACGCATTGACAGATTCTTTCCACCAGATTGCCAATTCTAGAGTATTCTCTGCCCAATTTCTTTTTTTTGCAGAAGCAACCACCTCTCTGCCATCTCTTACCATATTTATTATCTTGGCTTGAGAAAAATATCTAATAATATTATCGAGGAAGAAAACATTGCTGGGAGTTTTCTCTATCCAAATAGGTGCTCCAGGGTTGGTAGAGAAGTAGCCCCAAATTTTCAAAAATATGTCCCGATAACTCCCGCTCAAATCTAAATTTTTTAACAACTTACTTTCTTCTAGATTAAACTTTTTCCAGAGAGGATCTTCTGATTGTTTGTATTTTTCGCAGATTCTTTGAACCAATCTTTCTGACTTCGTTTTGTGATCAAAGAAAATCAGTTTTTGTCTGTTGGCAAGAATGACATCAAAAAATTTCAGTTCCGGAGAGACGTTGATCTTGGGATGTTTTTCCAAAATATTTCTTAAGAGAGTGGTACCCGATCTGCCACTGCCAACGATAAATACCAGTTGTTTGTTCCTTTCCATATTAAAGCGAGACCTTAAATTCTTTGGCCCACAGTTGAAAAACGAGGATCGGCCATAAGAGCGGGAGATGATACCCTCTCTTTTCCTCATGTTCCTGTAAATATTCACGTACTTTACCCCACTCAAAAAGTGGCTTAGTACCTGCATAAAAATCATCTTGGAAGGCCTCACGTGCTATATCTAGAATGGGAGTATTTCGCAACCAAAACGACCCGGGTGAAAACCACCCACGTTTTGGCTGCGAGAGTATATAGGAAGGGATTTCTTGTTCAAAGGCTTTTTTCAAAATGATTTTACTCTCAAAAATAGAAACCTTCTGGGACAAGGGAAGAGTATCGCTTAATGCCATAACTTTCCTATCCAGAAAAGGGAGTCTGAGTTCCACACTCCCAGCCATAGACATTTTATCGTTTAACGCCAGAGATTGATCAGGCATCCAGGTATTCCGGTCCACGTACATAAAATATTCTTCAAACGGGTTTCTCTCATGAGAAAAAAATTCTTTCTTAAAATAGTCTGAAGTTACAGTTGGTCTATGGAAATCACTTTTTAAAATAGTATGTAAGGTGGATTGATTCTGGAACATAAACATTCTATACCTTTCAAACTGATCAGTTATGTTTAGTTTTCTAGTAATTTCTGTAAAGGAAAGAGTCTTACGAAGGAAGCTTGGGATCACTTTTTGATAGATTGAAGCAATTCTCGCTAATCGATATCGCTCATATCCACCAAATAACTCATCTCCCCCATTTCCAGTGAGAACTACATCGACTTTTTCTTTTGCAAGTGAGGATAGATAAACCATTGAAAGCGCGGTTGGCACCGCAATAGGTTCATCCATGTGCCAGATCGCTTTTTCTAAAAGCCGTGGCAATTCAGATTGGAGTAAAAGATATTCGTGATGGCGAGTATTAAACGCTTGCGCAGTTTTTCTCGCTAGATAAAAATCAGCATTGAACTTTTCCTCAAGGCTAGGAGAGACCTCAAAACCAGCCGTAAAAGTGTCAATACTTTCCACCCCTTCCTGCTTGAGAGAGGCCAGAACCGCAGTAGAATCGATACCACCAGATAAGTACACTCCGACCGGCTTATCAGATACAAGTTGGGCCTTCACTGATTCTTGCAATGTCTTTCTCACACCCTTAGAATCATGCGAATATTCAGAGGTAAATTGATTCGATTTTAGATAAGAAGTGATCGAAAGTTTATTGTCGTTGAGCACTCCATATGAACCTGTGGGAAATTTCTTAATATTGGCAAACATTGTCCCGGGCGCAGGCACATAATTAAGTTGCAAATAATGATTGAGTGAATCAATATCGACTTTCCTTGGAATTGGGTGCTCCAGGAGAGCTTTTATTTCTGAAGAGAAAACAAAGCGTGTGTCATCGTGATAATAATAGAGTGGTTTGATTCCAGCATGGTCTCGCGCGAGGAAGAGTTCCTCCTTCTGTTTATCCCAAATCGCAAAGGCAAACATGCCATTTAGTCGCTCTACACATTTTTCTCCCCAAAGCATGTAGGCGGCAAGTATGACCTCAGTGTCGCTTTTGGTGCGAAAAGGGTAATCGGCAAGCTCTTTTTTCAGTTCCTTGAAATTGTAGACTTCACCATTATAGACGATTACATAGCGACCATTTGCTCCTTCCATAGGCTGGTTGGCTGAAGCATCAAGATCAATAATACTCAGTCGATTGTTGCCGAGAGACATCTTGCCCGAGAGAAAGATGCCAGTTGCATCTGGTCCACGATGATGCGTCACTGCATTCATCTTTTTAATTAACACCTCATCCTTGAAATTGAATCCGGAAATTCCGCACATATTATTTTGATAAAATATTAGAGATTTTCGTTATTATATTTTCAACTCCATACTCTCTTCTCACCTTTTCCGAAAGTTGGTCAATAATAGTTACCCTATCGACAGACGTGTCAAAACATTCGATCTTTTGGGCCAAATCCAGAGCATTCCCAAAAGAGAAAATGAAATCGGCGGAACGTTCTCCAAAGAGAGCCTGGAACGCAGTATTGGAGGTAAAGACTGGACATCCTGCCGCCAGAGACTCAAGTACGACTTTATCCATACCACCAGTGGGTGTCATATTAACAGAAGCAGAAGCTTTGGAAAATCTATCTTGTACTTCAATTGGGGTTAACGAGCCGATAAATTGAACACTGGAAGCAAGACCATCCTCTTCTATCTTCTTTTCCAATTTCTTTTTATATAGTTTGTCTGGATTAGTGGCGGGATCACCAACAAAAATTGCCCGCCATTTTGGATCTTTTTTAACAAGTAAAGATAAGGTGTTTAGAAGAACTTGGCAATTTTTAATAGGCGTAATACGTCCCACGGATAAGAGGGTGTGGCTCGACCAGTCTCTGCTTGAAGGTCTGAAAATGTTGGTATCTATTCCATGCCCGACGTATTGAACCTTTTTGCTTTTTATATGGAAGCTTTCTGGCGTAGAAGTAAATATCAGATGTGATAACTTTTCAGCAATCCAGAGTCTGACATTCTTCTGTCTGTGTACATACCATAAGGCAATCTTCTTGCCCCATAATTTCCAGAATAATCCCCCCAATAAAACATACTCCTGATTCATATGCACAAAAACCGCATCGTAACTCTTTCTCTCACTCCATATGTATCTATAGAACCTAGAGAGATACTCTGCTTTTGATCTATGTTCTTCCTTACCAAGTGATAATACTTTCACATTAGCTGGTAGATTATATTCCCCCTTCCCCAAACAGATGACTGTTACTCTTTCAAAATTCTTCGCAAATTTTTCTATCCAACGATGGAAAAACCCCAAGACCGGATCATTTTTATCAACTTTTTGAGTTACAATTAAAAGTCTCATTTTATATTACTAGCTGTCCTCTCCCAATTTGCCTTAATTCTAGCCATATAATCGGCTTTTGATAAAAGTTTTGTTTCTAGGGTTTTTTTCAGGTTAGCTTTTAGATTCTCGCGTTTAAAATTATTTTCTATCAAATCTATTACCCCACTAGCAAAAAGATCTGGTCGGTTACTCGGATAGATATAAGCATCTCTGTTTGCCTCAAGTTCTCGCGCTAGACCAACCGGAGTAGTAACGATTGGCAAGCCAGAAAGGCCCGCTTCCACAAGAGAGAGCCCGTAGCCCTCAAATAGAGACATCTGGATGTATAAGTTAGCTGTTTTATAATACGATGCTAGACTATCTTGCCAGCCGACAAAAGCAACATTATTTTCAACACCCAACTTCTTAGCTAGATATTTAAGATTTGCTTCTTCTGGACCAGAACCCACAATAACAAGACCGCTGTCAGGAAATTTTTCTATGACAATAGCTAGCACTTTCAGAGCTAAAGAAAGATTCTTCTCTCGAGTGAGCCGCGAGACTGAGAGCAAGATAAAGCGCCATCCGAAACGAGCGTGCAGATCGAAAGAGATTTTGGCATTTTCAATTTTTTCCTTATCTACATAGATTGGTAGTGTTTTAACATCCCTGACGCTATCTGCATTTGCCAACACCCTCTTTGCAATTATTTTCCTGATTCTATTCAAGAACCCGGAAAAATACGGCGAGTTTGGATCAGTATGAATCTGAACTTCGAGTGGTAGACGCCATCTTTTCTTCACTTTAAGCGCAGCCCAACCAGACTCAAACGGATCTTGGGTGGTAATGAGAGCCTCGCCCCTTACAAATTTTTTATTAAACACCACTGCTTTGCCAATACGAGCGGCATCATGGACGTAGAACCATCTTGATGAAGAGTTGGTGGGGTACAACCAAACATTCGGTGCGATCTGTTTCTCCCCCAGACCTAAGGACTTGAGAGCAAAGATGACAATATGCAGTTCTCCAACTAGAGAGCCGTACTCTTTGATACGTTCGGAAACAGCACTTTTTTCTTCAAAAAGTTTTCTGTCCGAGCTTATCATTAAGATTTTTAAAGATGCTTCCATACGTTTATTATCTCATCTGCAATCTCTTCCCATGTATGAATAAAATTAAAGTTCTTTACTTTTTGCCTCCACTTCCCATATTCTTCTTTATTCAAGAGCTTAATTACAGCATTTTCAATTTCCTTCTCATTTAGAGGATCCACAAAAATGCCAATATCTTTTATTCTATCTAAAATCCCTACCTCTTTGGTACATATAAATGGTTTATTGTATCTTATAGCATCGAGTATCAGGTTAGGGCTGACGTCCCCCAAAGAAGCCAAAATAATAGCATATGAACTGTTTATTTTATTCATAAACTCATCAAACGGTAGACTATCTAGAAAAAGATCGGCTAGTTTGATTTTGTTAAACACGATTTTCAACATATCTAAATTTTTCCAAACTAAATTTCTAGATGAAGCAATGAAAGTGTTGTTTTGTGGAGGAAAATCAGCCTCTTTTGGACCAAAATAATTTTCTATAACTGAAGTCTTTATTCTCTCCATACTATATGCCTCTATAAAAATACCTCTCTGCCATTCTGTCGAGAAAATAACCCTCGATACATTATTCAATGTCCACTTCGTTAAGTTAAAGATCATCTTCTCTTTTTTAGAAAGATTATCCATTTCATCTTTATAAAAATTTCTTAGTAGTACTTTCTTACTAGTTCT
>MFUJ01000036.1 GCA_001785675.1 Candidatus Nomurabacteria bacterium RIFCSPHIGHO2_12_FULL_37_29
TATCTTTTTTAAATCCGCATCTTGCCAAAAAGTTTTCGGCGGTATTATAAAATCTATCGGCGCATCAGTTCTAATCGTGGCTAAAATTTTTGAAAATAGGGCTTCTTCTTCATTATCTTTAATTAATTCTATCATTCTAGGACTAATGCCGGCTTTTATAAAAATCTTTTCATCTTTTTTAATTTTTTTATAGATTTCCTCAATCGTTCCAAAAGTAGTGATGAGAGTGGTAGCCGTTTTGTCCCCGATACCTTTAATGCCGATAATGTTATCTGAGGGATCACCTCGAAGTCCCTTGTAATCTGGTAAAAATTTTGGCTTGAATCCAAATCGCTCTATAACTTTATCTTCATCATATAAAATGATCTCATTGATACCCTTCTTTAGGGTATAAACTTGTACTTTTTTATCATCCACTAATTGCATGGTATCCATGTCACCTGATGCGATAATTATATTTATATTTTTATCTTTTTTATACTTTTCACATATTGTTCCCAACACATCATCTGCTTCAAAACCCAAGCTATCATACATAGGAATGTTAAAAGCTTTAAAGATTTGGCGAGAATTTTTTAATTGCATTATGAGAGCATCGTCAGCTTTTACTCTACCCATTTTATAAGCACTGTATGCTTCATGCCTAAATGTCTTACCCGGCAAGTCGTAACAAGCCACAATATGGTCGGGCTTTAAATCGGTAATTATCTTCATTAACATAGAAGAGAGCCCGTACAATGCTCCCGTAGGTTCGCCCTTTGAAGATAAAAATTCTGGCAGAGCATGATAAGCACGATGTATTATGGCATGAGCATCTAATAATACTAAGGTTTTAGCGTCTTTAGACATTATGTAAATTATAACACTTACGCTATAATTCCCTCTAATGGCTATATTTGACGAAGAAAAACAAAACAAGCAACTAGAGGACTTGCACAAACAAGAGGAGGAGGAGCTGGTGGCAAATTTGGCAGAGTCAAAATACGGTCTCCCTTACGCTGATCTGCGTGTACTAGAGATAGATAACGAAGCTCTTAGATCAATATCTGAAGCAGATGCCATAGAAATGAAGGTCGCGCCTTTCAAGCTTTTCGGAAAAAATATTTTCATCGGTATACGCACGCCAACTGATGATCTTTTAAAAACACTTAGAGATAGAATGGAACGAAAAAACTTGGTGCCTACTTTTTATATGATGTCGGGAGCGAGTCTGAATAAAGTCTGGGAAAGATATAAGGAAATCTCCATGGCTGAAAGTTCGAAAATCGGGGGTTTAGATATTTCGGGAGAAGTTTTAAGAGATACAGCAAAAAATATAAAATACATACAAGATATTGAAAAACTAGTCATCGAGGCATTGGAGGGGAATAAAATTCATAAAATCTCCCGCTTGTTAGAAGTAATTCTAGCCGGAGCAATAGCCGTAAAAGCTTCAGACATACACATTGAACCGGAAAAAGAAAGAGGACGACTACGACTGCGGCTTGACGGCGTTTTGCAAGATATAAGTTTTTTCAATTTCGATGTTTATAAATTGCTTAATTCTCGCATTAAATTACTTTCAGGTATGAAATTAACTTCCCAAATAGCGCAAGACGGACGTTTTAATATTATGGAAGGCGACAAAGAGATAAATATTCGTACTTCACTGATTCCGGGGTCTTATGGCGAATCGATAGTCATGCGTATACTTGATCCGAAATCCATCCAGGTAAACTTTGAAGAATTGGGAATAGAACCTTATCTTCTGGAAATCGTTAAGAACGAAATTGTAAAACCCAATGGCTTGATTTTAGTCACTGGCCCAACTGGATCAGGAAAGACAACAACACTTTACGCATTTTTACGAAAAATCTATTCAACAGAAATAAATATAATAACCATTGAAGACCCGGTAGAATACCATTTGCCAGGCATAACTCAAACACAAATAAATCTAGCAAAAGGATACACCTTCCCAGAAGGATTGCGTTCTGCCTTGCGCCAAGACCCGGACGTTATAATGGTTGGAGAAATCCGTGACGAGAAAACTGCGGGAATTGTTACGCAATCAGCCCTAACTGGCCAGATGGTGTTCTCAACACTCCACACCAATAATGCCGCGGGTGTTATTCCTCGCTTAATTGATCTTGGTGTAAATCCAAAAATTCTCGTATCAGCTTTATCCCTTTCCATGGCCCAGCGCTTGGTACGCAAACTCTGCAATATCTGTAAAAAAGAATACGCCCCCACTGACCAAGAAATTAAAACAATAAAATCAATATTAAATAACATGAGGGAAGAGGGTAAAGATCTCGCTAAACACAATGTAAATGAGGAAAAACCGTTCAAGATTTTTGGAACTGTGGGTTGCGAAGAATGTAATAAAACTGGCTATAGCGGCCGAATAGGAATCTTTGAGGCAATAAGAACCGACGAGACGATAGAAAAAATAATTCCTGAGAACCCGAGCGAGCGTGAAATTAAAAAAGTAGCGCGCATGCAAGGCATACTCTCTATGCGCCAAGATGGTATTGTAAAAATTTTAAACGGAATTACTTCAATGGAAGAAGTGCAAAGCGTGGTTGATCTAAATGAAGAATAGAAAGAAAAAAAGCACTAATCTCTAAACAATCCTTTTCTAGCTGGGCTAGAAGAGTAACAAATTATTATGGGATAGACCCAGCAAACTAATTAAAGCGCCAGAACGTCCTATGCAAACTCGTATAACCGGTGGCTGATTGCTTAGAGATTAATGCCTTTTTAAATAAACACCTAAACACATTTTACTACATAGGGAAAGCAACAAATGCTATAATGTTCATATGTATGTGTATACTGTGTTGATAAATATACTACCTCTACAGTATAGCATATTATGAAAATAATGTCAACCCAAAAAACAAACAAGAAAGATAGTCAAAAAATGGATGATTCTTTTTTAGACCAAACCCTGCGCCCCAGAGCTTGGGATGAATACATCGGCCAAAAACACATAAAAGACAATATTAAAATACTACTACAGGCCGCACTAGAGCGCGGACATATTCCTGAACACATTCTTTTTTACGGACCTCCAGGACTAGGTAAAACTACCCTGGCGCATCTTATTGCTAAAGAAACAGGTAAGCAAATGAAGATTACTTCGGGTCCCGCTATTGAAAAAGTGGGTGACTTAGCTTCTGTCCTGACAAATCTTTCTCCAGGTGACATTCTTTTTATAGACGAAATTCATAGACTCAATAAAATGGTTGAAGAAATACTTTATCCGGCCATGGAATCCGGTGTTTTAGACATTATAATCGGCAAAGGTCCATCTGCTCGGACCATCCAGCTAGATTTGCCACCTTTTACGCTGATTGCGGCGACTACTCGAGTGGCACTCGTCTCCTCGCCTCTTCGCTCGAGGTTTTCCGGCGGAGTCTTTCGACTTGAATTTTATTCAAACGAAGAAATTGCAAAAATAGTGGAAAGGTCAAGCAAGCTCCTTGAAATTATTCTGGATAAAGACGCCTTAGAAGAAGTTGCTAAAAGAAGCAGATTCACTCCCCGCACAGCCAACTATTTTTTAAAAAGAGTCCGTGATTATGCTCAAGTAAATAAAAAAAGCCAAAAAGAAGGTAACCAAAAAGATTTAAAAGAGAAATTAGACAAAAGTATAGTGAAAGAGGCGCTCAATATGCTGGCAGTTGATGATATTGGTTTAAATTCTTCAGATAGAAAATTCTTAGAAATATTAATTGAAAAGTTTAACGGCGGGCCAGTGGGACTTAAAACCATGGCAGCGGCCCTTTCAGAGGAAGAGGCTACACTGGAAGAAGTGATAGAACCGTATCTAATTCAGCTCGGCCTACTAGAACGTACTGCGCGTGGAAGAGTGGCTACAAAAAAAGCGTATGAACATTTAGGCTTCGATATGAAAAAAGTTCAAGAAAGACTCCTATAAAACGAAAAACACTGTAACTAAAAGCTACAGTGGGAAACGATATGATAGATTTATCTATCAGATTATGGGAGGCGAAATTGGCGCCTCCTCCAGATTGAGGTCAGGCTCAACCCCCTCTTCTTGCCGTTACGAGATCCTGGAGATCCTGGAGATCCTGGAGATCCTGGAGATCCTGGAGATCCTGGAGATCCTGGCAACAGTGCACGGATCAGCAACCAGGGAAAGCTTGCGGAAGTGTTTCATCGCGTTCAATTCTCCTTATGAGAGCTTGCCTCATGGCAAGTTCCCCACTGACTGTAGACACTCAAGAACATCGAGCATCCATTTAAATTATATTCTTTTTTTGTATGTATACAAGGGAGTTATCCACAGATTTAAAAAAATGCTAAAATTGCACTATGACTAAAATTTTAGGCATAGATCCAGGTTTTGAGAGACTCGGAGTGGCTGTAATAGAAAAAGATAAAAAAAATAACAAAAAAGAAAAAGTGATTTTCTCTGAATGTTTTAAAACTTCAGCCAAATTAGAGTTTCCTCTACGACTACAACTGATAGGTAAAGAAGTAAAAAAAGTAATAAAAAAATACAAGCCGGAAGTCCTGGCTATTGAAACCCTGTTTTTAAACACAAATCAAAAGACTGTCATGCGTGTCGCAGAGGCGCGAGGGGTAGTGATCTATGAGGCAGCAGTGGCAGGGCTTAGGGTTTTTGAGGCTTCACCACCACAAATAAAAATAGCCATCACAGGCTACGGACGAGCAAATAAAGAGCAAATAAATAAAATGGTTAAAATATTAGTTGATATAGATCAAACAAAAAAATCTGACGATGAACTAGACGCTATCGCCATAGCTCTGACTGCTTTTGCGCACTTAAGATTTTAATTTTAACTATCTTTCTAGCTATCTTTATCGGGATCTTCTTCATCTAGTCCAAAGTCAGTTATTTCTTCCGGCATATCTAGTGGCTCATCTTCATCGCCACCACTTATTTTAAAACTATTTTCTACTTCCTCGTTCTCATCGTAACTCATATAAAGATATGAATCTTTGTTTCGACATCAGCTCGGACATTATGAACAAGTTTGTTCATATGCTCCTCGCTTGTCGAAATAAAATTTTTTATTAAATTTTACTAAGCGACCTATTAATAGCTATTTTGTAACAAAATAAAAAATGGTTGGCAATAGAATATGTGGATAACTTTATTTAATAATCTTTAAAGATTATTGAATAAAAACTTTAAGGAATTTTTTCTTGCCTATTTTTAATATCAAATTATCTGAAACTTTTAAGTTTACATCTTTTATGTTTTTATTTTCCGATAAATCATGAATGGCGTTTTCTAAGACCAGTCGACGCCATTCACTTTTTGAAGATAGAATTTTGTTTTGCACCAAAACTTCACTCAACAATTCGCCATTTTTACATTTTATCTCTTCCATAGCTTCTGGGATTTCTTTTTTTTGAAAAGTGTGAACAAAATTCTCCTGTGCTTCTTTGGCCAAAGTTTCATTATGAAGTTGAGTCACTATAATCAATGCTACCTGTTTTTTTAAAGTCATTGCATCGTTTTGAGTATCAAATTTAGCGATCTCTTTTAGAGATACATCCGTTAAAAGAGTAAACATTGGAATAATGGCGTCATCTCCTAAAGACATAATCTTGCCATAGAGTTCAGAAGCAGGATCAGTCAATCCAATTACATTACCCTCACTTTTTCCAATCTTTGCGCCCTTGGAGTCAGACAAAAGTGGTGTGGTCATAACAAATTTTTCTTTGCCTTTCATTGCCTGCATTAACGTGCGACCAGCAAGCATGTTGAATGTTTGGTCAGAACCTCCTAACTCTAAATCTACATCCAATGCGACAGAGTCGTAACCCTGAAGAAAAGGGTATAGAAATTCACGCATATTTATTGTCTCCCCCATTTTCAGACGATCTTGAAACATGTCTCTTTCGATTAATTGTTGTAAGGAAAAATTTTGCGCAATATTTAAAATATCAATTGTAGTCAACTTATTCAACCAGTCACTGTTGTATAAAATTTTAATAGGATTTGGTCCATCAAAACGAACTATCTTGGAAGCTTGTGAGAGATAGTCTTTAGAATTAGCACGCAGTTCTGTTTGAGTAAAAAATTTCTCTCGTGTTTTCTTTTTACCTGTCGGATCTCCTGCCTGTCCTGTACCATCACCAATAAGGAAAATCACTTCGTGACCAAGATCTTGCCACTGTCTGTGTTTGCGAAGACCAACCATATGGCCAAGATGCAACTTAGTCCCCGTCGGATCAAAACCCTGATAAAGTCGAAGCTTTTTACCAGAACGCAAGACTTGTTCTAATTTTTCCTTGGAAGGGTAAATTTTAGCAACTCCTCGAGTCAACAATTCATCAATTTTGTCGATAGTCTTTTCTACTTTCATAGTCGAATAATAACATATTTTTTGCTATAATTGAAATTATGAAGAGAAAAGACGGAAATAGGAAATTTTTGAAAAATATAATCCTGCTTGGCGCCAGTATTTTTATTTTTATAACTGGAATAATAATCATCTGGCTTTTTTCTTTGAAAATTCCAGATTTTCAGTCTTTTGAAAAAAGAAAAATCGTAAATTCCACTAGAATATATGACCAAACAGGAAAAATCCTGCTTTATGACATACATCAAGACACAAAAAGAACGGACATCGCCTATTCCGACATGGGAGTGAATATAAAAAATGCAACGGTTGCAATCGAGGATTCGGAATTTTATAACCACAGTGGAATAAGGATTATTGCTATTCTCCGTGCTGTATTATCAAACGTCTTTGGCACCGGTCGTACTCAAGGTGGCTCAACCATAACTCAACAACTAGTCAAGAACACTCTTCTGACACAAGAAAAATCTTACACCAGAAAAATAAAAGAATGGGTCTTGGCTATTAAAATAGACAGATCGATACCTAAAGAAAAAATTCTAGAATATTATTTAAATGAAGCGCCTTATGGTGGAAATGTCTATGGAATATCAGAAGCTAGCAGAACTTATTTCGACAAAGAAGCGGCTGACCTGACATTGGCCGAAGCGGCGTATTTAGCATCAATCCCTCAGTCTCCAACAATATTATCGCCTTATGGAAAAAATAAAGAAAAATTAGATGCTAGGAAAAATCTAGTGCTTTCTAGGATGTTGGAGCTTGATTTTATTAAAAAAGAAGAATACGACAAAGTAAAGAAGGAGGTTGTTGTCTTTGTCCCACAAGCGATTACTGGAATAAAAGCGCCGCATTTTGTTTTCTTTATTAAAGATTATTTAGAGAAGAAATACGGAAGTGAAATGGCAGAAAAAGGCGGGCTTAAAGTCACGACAACATTGAACTATGACTTCCAAGAAAAAGGAGAAAAAATAGTAAAAGAAGGCGCCTTGCAAAATGAAAAAGATTGGAATGGGGAAAATGCGGGACTGGTAGCAATAGATCCAAAAACGGGACAGATTTTAACAATGATAGGTTCTCGAGATTATTTTGATAAGGCAATTGATGGGAATTACAATGTGGCCACAGCCTTAAGACAGCCAGGGTCATCTTTCAAACCCTTTATTTACGCTACGGCTTTCAATAAAGGCTTTACCCCCGACACAGTGCTCTTTGACCTGCCTACAGAGTTTCAGACAACTTGCAATGCGCAAGGTAGGGCTTTTGCGGGTCATAATCAAAAAGATTGCTATATGCCTGATAATTATGATGGAAAGTTCCGTGGGCCAATGTCGTTGCGAGATGCCTTGGGGCAATCGATAAACATTATAGCTGTAAAACTTTTTTATTTAGCAGGACTGTCTGACTCGCTCAAAACATCAGAAGATATGGGTATTAGCACTTTGAGTGATATCGGAAGGTATGGGCTTACCCTCGTAATCGGAGGTGGAGAAGTAATGCTTCTAGACATAACGTCGGCTTATGGAGTTTTCGCCAATAATGGCATAAGAAATCCATACACTGGAATTTTAAAAATTGAAGATTCGAGCGGAAAAATTTTAGAAGAATATAGACCGATTGCCCAAGAAATTTTGCCAAAAAATACAGCATTAACTATTTCGAGTATTTTGTCGGATGAAAAAGCTCGCATCCCAACCTTTGGCGCGCACTCCATGCTTTTTATACCGAATAAAGATGTAGCCGCAAAAACTGGAACAACAAATAACAATAAAGATGCCTGGACTATCGGTTATACCCCGTCTATTGTTGTGGGTGTTTGGGCGGGCAATAATGACAATAAACCAATGAAAAAAGGAGGGGCAGCTATGGCTGGACCGATTTGGAATAAATTCATAAACGAGGCATTAAAAACTTTACCGGATGAAAAGTTTGAAAAACCAGATTTAGAAATTGATCCATATACAGTGAAACCGGCATTGCGTGGATTTTGGCAAGGCAATGAAAACTTTTTTATAGATAAAATTTCTAGAAAATTAGCTGGAAATTTAACACCCAGGGAGACCTTGCAAGAAAAAGTTGTGACAAATGTGCATTCAATTCTTTATTGGATAAATAAAAAAGACATCTTGGGCGTGGCACCACCCAATCCTGGAGACGACCCTCAATTTAATCACTTTGAAATTCCAGTGCAGAATTGGTGGGAACAAAATAGAAATAAATACACGATAACAACCTGGGCTGATAAGCCGAGCTTGATAGATGATGTACACACTGATTCATCAAAACCGATTATTTCAATCATTGAACCAAATATAAATACAATTTATTCTCCCAGTCAAAAAATAAATCTAAAAATTTCAAGCTCCGGTCCTTACCCTCTCGTTAAAGTAGATGTCTTTATAAATGATAAATATCTAGAAACATACAGCTCCGGCTCGTCTTTTTCTTTTGTTCCCGCCGAATTAGAAAATTTGCAAACAGAAAACGAATTGAAAATAATTGCTTATGATAGTGTTTATAATAACAACGAAACCACTTTAATATTCCAAGTTAAATAGCGATTTAGAGATTATCTCCGGTGAGAAAAAGAAATTCTAAATTTTAATTATCTATTCATTGGCATTATAAGATAAATAAATGAGATATCACCCACCGGCAAGACAACGATAGGACTCCCGACTCCGGCGAGCTTTATGGACATGCTGTCAGTCGTAATCGACTGAAAACAATCTAGAAAATATTTATAATTAAAACCGAGTTCAATATTTTCTCCTGTCATAGCGGCATCTAGAAACGTTTTGTTTTCTCCAATGTCATTGTTGGCGGACGAAAGCTCAAAAATTTTCTCTTTGGGTTTTATTACTAAATTCACTTGATTAAATTTATCTGAAAAGATATTAGAGAGTTTCAGTGCGTTTAATAAATCCTGCTTTAGAATTATGGCATTGGTAACAGAATTTTTTGGTATTATTTGACGATAGTCAGGGAAAATCCCATCAATCACCCGTGAAGTTAAATAAATATTGTCCGATGAGAAGGAAATTTGATTTTTATTGAAACATACTTTTATAGTGCCATTAAATTCTCCAAAAATTCTCAAAATTTCAGAAATATTTTTAAATGGGATAAGAATTCCAGGAATTTCTTCTAGCCCTTTTATTTTTATTTTTTTCTCAGCTAATCTAAAAGAATCGGTGGAAACAAAAACCAAATTGTCTTCATTGGTATACATAAAGACACTTGAAATTTCTGGTTTTATGTCAGATGGAGATGAGCTGTAGTAAACTGACTTTATACCATCTATTAGTTTTTTTGATTCTATATCAAAACTCACACCAACAACTTTTGGTATTGTAGGGAAATCTTCGTGTGGCTGGCCTTTCAATCTTATTTTACTTTTTTTTGTTTCAACCAATAAATTTCCGTCAACACTTTCAAGTCGAACATTTTCATTTTGAAAAATATTAGAAAAAATACCACCTAGGACTGATCCAGAAACAGCGAGCATCCCTTCCTTTTCTATTTTTGCAGGAATTTCAACTTCGATTCCCAAACTCAGATTTGTAGATCTAAGTTTTAAAGATTTTCCAGAAGCAATAAGTAAAATCGAGTTTAAAACTGGTAAAGTTAAATTTTTACCAGTAATTCTTTCTGTTTGGGAAATTTTATTTCTAATTTCTTCAATATTGCATTCTAGTTTCATGTGTTTATATTTTATATATTTAATTTATTAATACTATTAGATGTGTTTATAAGTGGATAAATGGATTTTATGTCATTCAATATGGTTAATTTTTGTATTTTTAATTTAGTTTCTGTCTAATAAGTAATTCTATTTCATTGATATGTTTTTTATTTATTTTGTTTTTTTATTTTTCTCACGAATTTTCTACTGATTATTGTTGGGTTTTCAACTATTTATCAAGTTCATTTAAACATTATTCTTATTTGCTCTAATTCTTGTAATAATTGCGGATCACTTTTTAAGTCCGCTTTAATTTTCAAACAGGAATGTATCACTGTCGTATGATCCTTACCACCTAATTTTTGTCCAATCAATGGGTATGATACATTAAAGTCTTCTCGCAGTAAATACATTACTACTTGCCTTGCTTTGACTATTTCTTTTTTTCTAGTTTTTTCATAAATTGACATCTCTTCTAATTTATAATGTTCACTTACTATTTTTACAACATCTTTTATTGCCATATTTTTCTTTGGTCGCATGTTGTTTTTTAGAAGATTCTTTACTTCTACCAGCGTCAGGGGCCTATTTTTCAAGCGATATTGACAAACTATAATATTTAAGCTTCCTTCAAGTTCTCTAATATTGCCGTCGACGGCCAGAGCTACGTATTCTAATATTTCCTGGCCTAGATCAATATCAAATTCTTTTAATTTTACTTTTAAAATTGCCAAACGAGGTTCGTATTCAGGCGCCGAGATATCCACTATCATTCCAGCGGCAAAACGAGACTTCAAACGGTCTGCTAGCTCGGGTATGTAGTTAGGGTGCTTATCGGAAGAAAAAATAATTTGCTTGTTGTTTTCGTGAAAAGTATTAAATGTATGAAAAAGTTCTTCTTGTATCTTTTCCATTTTACCGATGAATTGGATGTCATCTATGATTAACAGATCATATTTGCGGTATTTTTCTTTAAAAGAATTTGCTTTATTGCTCTGCAGAGAGCTGATAAAATCAGTGGCGAATTTCTCCAGAGTCATGTAATGTACTTTTTTATTTGGATATTTTTCCTTTATTTTATTACCCACAGCTTGAATTAAATGAGTTTTACCCAAACCAGTACCCCCATAAATAAAAAATGGATTATATTTAGTGCCGGGATTATCTATTATCGCCTGAGCTGCAGCGTATGCAAGCTCATTAAAAGATCCCACAATGAAAGAATCAAAATGATAACGTGGATTTAAGTTATCTTCTGGGTTGGTGTAGAGGTCTTTTAGGGGTAGTTCTTTATTTATATACGTTTTGTCTATTGAAGAGATTTCCTGCCTGTTGTTTTCCGTTTTAGTGATAGTATATTCTACTGCGCGCATGTTTTCATAAGCATTGGCGATGGTTTTCGTAATCAATTTATGATATTTGTTTATAAGCCAATCACGGACGAATTCATTTGGGACACCTATGTAAATAATACCAGTGTCTTCTTTTAGAATAGATGTATTTTTAAACCAAGTGCTGAAATTTGCTTTTGACATACCTGCCTCCATCTCCATTAGACAATTTTTCCAAAGCTGTTTCGTATTCATTGTTTCATAGTATACTACTTACTTAATAAATAAAACCTGCAAAAACTTACTAACCATGTTGATAAACTGTGGATAATGTTATATGCTATACATTATGTCGCAAACATATCAACCAAAAAAGAGAAAAAGAGCCAGAACGCATGGATTTTTAGTTAGATCCAGAACAACAACTGGCCAAAGAGTTCTCTCAAGAAGGCGTCAAAAGGGCAGAAAAAAATTGTCCGTTTAACATGCTTCCAAAAAAGAATAGAACTAACAAAAAGGAGGTAGAAAAGATATTTAAGTATGGAAGATCTGTTAATTCTTCTTTTTTTACTTTTAGATTTAAATTAAATAGTGATTCTACTACGCCACAAATTTCCTTTATCGCGCCGAAGAGTGTAGCTAGACTTGCGGTTAAAAGAAATTTATTAAGACGACGCGGGTATTCTGTTTTAGAAAAACATCTCTTCAAGTTCCCTCCTGGGTTCATGGGGGTCTTTATTTTTAAAAAATACCAAGACGATATTTTAATAATTGAAAATGAAATTAAAAACATACTCATTAAAATTAATTAATTTTTATCAGAAATTTTTGTCTCCTGACAATAAATGTGTATTTTATCCATCTTGTTCGGAGTACACAAAACAAGCTATAGAAAAATACGGTGTATTTTATGGAATTTACTTAGGGTTTTTTCGTATCTTACGCTGTCATCCGTGGCAGAAGAATCACATTGATCCCGTTTAGAGATTGCGAGGGTACGTAAGCAAATCTCTATCTCTGGCGGAATTAATCCCGTCGTTTGATTTTTCTCTGTTTTCATATAGAATGGAAGAATGCTTTCAAATATTTGGGATGTTGTTTTATATAAGCCATTACTGAACGCCTTGGCTTTTTTAGTCTCAGTTATACCTGGTGGAGATGTGGGTGTGGCAGTTATTATTTTGACCATACTTGTTAAAGTGGCACTCTTTCCCCTTTCTCATAAATCCATTAAGAGCCAGGCAGTTATGAGTATGCTTGCTCCGGAACTTGAGAAGATAAAAAAGGGTGGTACAAGTAAGGAAGAACAAGCCAGACTTACTTTTGAGCTTTATAAAAAACACAAAACGAATCCTTTTTCTGGCTGTCTCTTGGTTCTTATACAGATTCCCATTATTTTTGCCTTATATTATGTTTTTTTTAAAGGTATAAATTTTGAGAGTGGGTTGCTCTATTCTTTTATTCACATTCCAACAAAAATCAACATGATTTTCTTGGGGATTCTTGACATTAGTAAGAAAAGTATAATATTAGCAATTTTGGCCGGTGTATCTCAATATCTTCAAGCATATTTTATGCCCCAATCCCCTGGTACTACTTCTACCACTTCCGCTACTCCCTCTTTTGGGGAAAGTTTTGGTAAAAGTATGCATATGCAGATGAAATATGTTTTCCCATTTATTGTTGCTTTTATCGCTTATACTATTTCCGGGGCAATTGCGTTGTATTGGATTACTAGCAACATCTTTGCAGTAGGTCAGCAAATTTATGTGAACAAAAAGAAGAACTTAGAGATTTTGCCTCCAAGTAAAAATAAGGTCTAAGTTGTACGTTGCATAATTTTATGGACAAACAAGAAATACAAAATTTAATAAAAGAATTAATTGAAAAAACCACGGTAAAAACAAATCAAATTACTGTTACAGAAGATAATGGTATTAATACTTGGTTTTCGGTTGAAGTTAACGAACCGCACTTTTTTGTTTCGCATGACGGTGAAGCTCTCTATGCCTTAAATCATCTTATTCGTAGAATAGTTGAAAGTAGAACTTCCCCTATGACCGTCCTCGGAGAACGAAATGGAATTTTGGTTGATATTAATGATTTTCAAAAAAAGCGTGTAGAAAATGTTCGTGTAGTGGCTCACATGATGTCCGAACGCGCAAGATATTTTAAATCGAATATAGAAGTTGATCCGATGTCGTCTTTTGAGCGCAGAATTGTGCATGAATTTTTATCAGACGCAACTGATTTAAAAACTGAATCAGTCGGTTTCGGGCCTTCTCGCCGGGTAGTTATAAAATATATTGGAACCACCTAGGAAGTTGGAATTAAAATTTTATTTTAATTCCAACTTCCACAGAAAAGAGTCTTTTTTGTTCACAAAAAATAAATAGTTCTCACCTTGGTCTAGGGCAAGCTTGATTCCATCAATTTCTTCTCCGTCCACAACCGTAACCGGATCTGAAATCATCGTCGTGTTGCCAGTTTTAATATCTACTTTCCAAAGTTGATCATTGAAAGATACTTCTCCTTGGTACCAAGAATCCGGATATTGTCCTAGGTCAGCAAACTTTGGCACCGCGCAGTAGACAACATCATTTCCTTTACCCCAGACACATTTTTCCGGTAGAGTTTTTATCCCCAATGAGTCTACGTTTCTACTATCTGTATGATAGATGTACGATGACAAGCTTCTATCACTATAAAGAATTAGTTTTCCATCTGGACTTGCGAGCGTGGTTAATCCATTTATATCACCTAAAGTTTTTAGTAGATTTTTTTTATCCAAGCTTAGTGTGTATACATATCCAGGAATATTTGCAGATGGTTTGGTCGTGAGAGTAATCGTTTTATCACTAGCCCACCCTGACAGCCATTCTGTAAAAGGAGAATCAAATACTTGAACTTTTTTACCATCTGATAAGTTCAATGTCGTGCCCACTATTTTATCTACAGTTTCAAACAAATAGAAAACTTTTAAACCATTAGGTGATACACTTACATCTTTAACATTGTCGGGGAGAAAGTATCCTTTAATTTCATTATTTGCGGTTGTATCTGCGCCTAAATATTCTTTAGGTAAAGTGCCAACAAAAGTTTCTATGGTTTTGTCATTTTCTTTTAGGTATCTCATAACTACAGATTCTCCACGATTGCCAAAGTATGCCTCGTATATTTTTGGTATTATAGTTGTAGAAAATTTTCGCTCAATTATTTTATCTACGAAAGTCTGATAAATATTCCCAGTAGCTCTTTCTACATACCTTAAAGCTCCCACAAATTCAGTTAGTGGCGGAGTGGGCTTGGCTGTTTTGAGCGGGGGTAGTCCTTGCTCAGTTTCAGGTGTTGGGGGTGCTACTGGTATGTCTTTTAATCTTTCTTTTACAAACACAATGAATCCGGCTATGGGCATGCTTGAAACTTTTACCAATTTAGGTATTTCTTTGATAGTATTAGTGTCATCTTCCCCTATATTTGTTGGAGGTGTTGCGGTTGGTGGTGGCGTATTTTTAGTGAATGGATTAAATCTTGAAATAAAATTCGTGCCCTGATCACCGTTATCCGTTGGTGTATTTGTCCCCGGACGAGAATATAAAAATACCACGAATGCAATCACCACTAGAATCAAGATTATTATTAAAAGTATAAAATTTCTTTTTGACATAAATAACTATGGAAATCTACAAGATCTATTAAATCCCCACTGTCCCCATCCGCGACTGGCCTGTAAATTTTTAGCAAATGAGATGTTATTTGCTGTATTTGTAATAAAATTAACACATGATTGATATTTTGTTGTATCTTTTACACTACAATCCCACTTTCTACAGATACCGTCTGCTGGTCTGTCTAAACAATTTCCCTGTGGTCCACTGCCATTAGTCTGAAATATATTACTACATGCGGGTATGGCATTTCCATTCGCAAGTACATTTATTTGGAATAGACCTAGAGAAAAAGAAGTCCTTCCGTCACTGCATACATCTGTCTTACTTGCACTGTTCGTTTCCCCCCCACTTTCTCCATTACATATAGAAGAAGCCTGAGTTGCTCTCGGCTCAACGAATCCAGCAGCTATCAGATTGGTCGGGCTGCATGGGTTAGAAGCATTAGTAACAGGTTCACATTTTCCTTGTCCTAAGAGACCTTTTATCTCTTCCTCTAAGTCTACCTTAACGGTTGCATCCGATATGTTCAATCTAGTACTAAGCAAGTCGGGATTTATTGTAAAAAGAAGCGCGTAAGCGCCAAGGGCTATAAGAAGTCCTAGAACCGCTTGGGTCATTCTTTCCTTGCCTGATTCTTTGCCTGATATCAATTCACTTGTCATGTATTCTATCCCGCCTATTACAATCATCACCACAGCCAAAGCTGCCGAGATGCCGATGACTAGTTTTATTATTAGGTTTAGATATCTACCCAAAGCACCATTATCTCCAACTTTTGTACCAGGATCAAAGTCTGTCATCCCAGGGAGCGGAGCTAAAAGTTGATAGCATCCTGGTGGAGCTACACCATTGTCATCGGGGGCACAAGTTGTATTTGTTGGTATAGTGCATCCAGCTGGTAAACCATTGTCATCGCATGTAACCGCGTGTACTAATGTCAACGGACTAAACATTCCTACTAGTATGATGAGTATTAAAATGTATGGTATGTATTTTCGCATCTATTGTAATTTTTTTCTTTATCAACTTTACAACTACTCAGAATTCTATATTTATCTCTTTATTGGCTGTCTGAAACATTCTATCTTTATTTGTAATTTCTAATTTTAATCGAGATATTCCAGAAGTTCCACTCTCTGCTCGGATGGGCATAAAATTCTTTTTAAAACTTGGCACATTTATTATATTATCATTAATAAACCAACTCCATATCAATCTCGGGTTTTGTATTTCTTTTGGTGAAATAAAATAAGGTACCGCTTCTACTATTTCACTGCCTTGTATTTTGTGTGTATTAGAAAATGTTCTTTCCCACATTGTTCCGATGTTTATGTCGTTTTTATAGAATAAAATTTTTGGTTGTGTTGCTCCTATGTCTATATTTGCTTCACTTTGATATCCCTGGTCTATGGTTTCAGCTACCACTGATATGTTATTCGCATCTTCTAAATAATCATTTGTATAAAGATAGAAATTTTTACCGTAACCTGAAGCCCCTTGATCGTTGGTGTAATCTTTTTTCCAAGCATAAGTCATATTTTGGGGAGAGCTTGTTTTGTTTTCTGGCATAGCTACTACTTTTATTTCACTGTCTGGTGAGGGCATTGCCTTGCCCTTGTAAAATGGTGGAACGTAGGAATCATTCGCTTGCCAGAGCAACACCATTACCGCTGGTTTTATTGTTATTCTAGTTTCTACATTACCGTCGGGCAGAGATATGACGACTCCAACCAAGGTTAGAGAGCCGGCTGCTCCAGCTTTTAAAGAAAATGATTTTCTACCAATTCCAGATAAAACACTCTTATTACTGACGGACCACTTTATGAAAACATTATCTAAATTATTTGCGTAGCTGTTTAGACTAATGCTTACATCTTCAAATGGAGCTGGATTGGGAGGCACCATATCAACCAATATACTAGAAGATGAAGCGGCGTTTGCTTTTGATGCAAAAATTATCCCAAAGAATACAAGTGTTATTATTAAGTATAATGATAAAAATCGAAGCCTCATAATTTAATTATACCATATTTATGTTTTCGGATTCATTTCTGCTTCTTCGTGTTCCTCTTTAGCCTTTCTGTTTAATAGTATTTGCGAAGGATCAGAGGTAATGATCTGGTCTTCCGTATAAGAAGAGATAATCTTTATAGCAACGTGCTTTAAGCCTGCGAAAAATATGCCTTCTCCCACACTAGACTCCAAGAGAAGATACTTCTCTTCGTCAGTAAGATTGAAAGTTTTCTGTAGAATATCAATAGTAGTGGGCGATTGTTTTAAGAGAAGCTGAATTGAAGAATTGGTAATGATTGGTACACCATATGGAGAATTCAGAAAGTCTGCCGCGTCTTGAGTAATAGTAGAAAGACCTAAATAATACTTTCTGCCTCTTTTGGCCATAGAATAAAGGAAAGACGCTGTGTCTTCGGATTTCATCATCCACCATGCTTCGTCTACAACCAGCAATCTCTTTTTTAGATTTTTTCTTATAACGTTCCAGATGTAATGCATTATTATATACATTGCAACTGGTTTCAATTCGTCTTCCATGTCGCGAATAGAAAAAACAATAAACTTTTTATCTATATCCACATTGCTTGGTCTGTTTAAAAATGTCGCCCAAGACCCCTTAGTATATTTTGCCAGTCTTTGTACAACAGAATCGCTATTATCCATTCCAGAAAGTACCATTTCAAAATCTGAAAGAAGCGGAGGTTCAATGTTGGAGAAATCAGATTCGGGAGTGATGTCTTTTATGGCATAAGTTTCTGAAATGGCTCGGTCCACCATTGAATCTTCTTCGGGCGTGAGTCCTCCCAGCATCAATCGGAAAAGTCCGACTAAATTAATAATATTTGATCGCAAAACATCTTCTGCTGTTTCATCTTCGCGTGGTATTGGCAAGTCAAAAGGATTCATGTGGTGGTCTGAAGAGAGAGATATATTAAAATATTTTCCACCCACAGCTTCAGACAAAAATTCATATTCCCTTTCCGGGTCTATCACGATGACGTCAATATCAAACATTAAAGATCTTAAAATTTCTAATTTCGCGGCATATGATTTCCCTGAACCTGCCTTGGCGAATGTTACGGAATTGTAATTTTCAAGAGAAAATCTGTCAAAGATAACCAAACTTGAATTATGCCTGTTGATGCCGTAGAGAATGCCTTTATCAGAAGTTAAGTCAAAAGAAATAAAAGGGAAAATGCTTGACAATGGTTCAGAATTCAATTTTTGATGAATATTTAACAGGTCAGTATTGGTTGGAATAACACTTTTAAAACCGTCTTCTTGCTGAAAAAGCGCTGGTTTGATGTATATCAGCTTTGACTCCAGCATTGATTTTATTTCATTTTCAAGTTTAAAAAGTTCCAGGTCGTTGTTACCATAAATTGTGATGTAAATACCCACATCAAACATCTTTTCTTGCGCTTGGATTAAATTATCACGCAGTCCTTCTAGGTCGAGATTCGCTGTGTCAAGCATCGGGTCGCGTACCATACCTTTACTCTCTCGAACCGAGATCTGGCTCTGTACTTCGGCGACTTTTTTTTGAAATTGTCTCAATATGAGTGACGTATCTATCGGATGAATAAAAATTGAAATGTCAAAAATTTTATCTAAATTAATTATTGGTGAAAACCAATTGTCGGAGAGAAATCTAGGATAAGATATTATAAAAAATGTACGAGCAATCTTGTCACCCAAGCTTATAGACTTGGACTCTATTTTCAAAGCCGAAGGAGCGATGACATCCTGTAGCTCTAGGCTGGCGGATTCATAGATTTGTTCTGGCAATATTGCCAACATGGAAGTATTTACTTCGCTACTCTTGAGTCTCTTATTTCTTCCCAATAATGTATCAAAAATTGACATAATATTTATTCTAATCTAATTTTCCCTTCCACTTCTCCAGGATTGAAAACTTTATAAAATACTTCCACGATTTCTTCAGTACCCAACTCCACTGACTTTATACCACAACGGCCCAACCCTTGCTGTATGACATCCACTCGCTGTTCTAGTTGAGACCTTTTTTCCTCAAAGTCTTCTTGTTTTGCCATCTTTACTTCCTCTCTATTTTTTTTGTTGAATATCCCAGATATTTTTGTGAATATTGCTGAATCGGATTTTAATATAGTATGCGTATATGGAATTACAACAAAAAAATTCTTTGTCATAATACTTACTGTCTCAGTAAAATTTCTAATGAATTCCATATATTCTTTTGTTTGTAATTTAAGCAGGGGTTCATTTTGTACCTTTATTCTGTCTTCTAAAAGCAAAAGATAAGGTCGTATGTCTAATTTTCTTGATTGTACCGATATCTGGACAGGAAAATCCAGGGTATTAAGAAAACTCTGGAATTGGAAAATTGTTGCCCTTTGTTCATCGGATGATTTTAAAGACAAGTTGATGGAATTTGCCAATACTATTGCCCTAAGTCCCCCATCTTTTAGCACGATTATGCCATCACGGATTTCCTTGATTGGTACAAACTCTTGAGTTGCTTTTGCATTTAATGCCATAAATTTTTAATTTCCTTCATGTTTATTTAAATCTAAAACATCCAAGCTCCAAGCTAGATCACGCAATTTATTTCCTCCAAGCCTTACCGTATTTTCCAAGGCTTCCCTTGATTTTACCTCCGACATTTCTGCCTCTTTGGCAGATCGCTGTTCTGGCATTTTACGTCTTTTCCAAATATAAAGTTTGTCTTGTATGAAAAAATTAAATCCAGCTTCAATCATATTTATGAAAGGTTTATTATTGGGTCGATAAAAAGTAAGTGCAAGCGAAAATCCTGCTATGGCTAAGATGGGTAGTAGACCCCAGAAAAACCCAAGGATTTTATAAGACACAAAGCATAAACCCGCTCCACCCGCCAAATAAACAAACTCCTTAAAGGTAAATGGGCCAAAAATTTTATCCTCTATGTCTAAAAATTGTGGAACTTTGAATTGC
>MFUJ01000037.1 GCA_001785675.1 Candidatus Nomurabacteria bacterium RIFCSPHIGHO2_12_FULL_37_29
CTTAATGTTACAAATATAAAATTAAATGACGCTATTTTTTCTGATATGGCATTCAACTCTTTACATGATTCCAGTATCACGCTTATCCCAGATGGTAATGAAGGTAGACCAAATCCATTCGCTCCGATTGGAAACGATATTATTGCCTCAGTAGTCAATATTACTGATACTTCCAATACCCCGAATGCCGATATTACAACACCCGTAAAACCCTAATCTAACTATGAGTTTTTTAGAAGAGTTAGCTAAAGAAGGTATCATCAACAAGAACCAAATAGGTGATATAAAAAATCGTGCCAAAGAGAAGTACAATGGAGATATTGACGACGCTTTGATTGAATCTGGGGTAACAGAAGAAAAAATTCTGGAGGCCAAAGGGCAGTATCTTAAAATGCCGACCAAAAAAATAAATACGCAAAAAGTCTCTTTTAATGTTTTTGAGTATATTTCAGAAGATTCCGCGACGCATTATCATTTTGTTCCGATTGAATTGAGAGATGGAATATTAGAGGTGGGCGTCACCGACGGAGAAGATGTGCAAGCACTCGATGCTCTGCAGTTTATTTCTGCCAAGCTTGGTATTCCTTTCAAAATATATCTGATCTCCAAAAGTGATTATCAAGCGATGATGGAAACTTATAAAGGCATATCGAACCAAGTGGGCGAGGCGCTCGATCAGTTAGATCAAGATGAAACATCTGAAAACAAAAACCTCAGTGAGGAAAATTTAACTAAAGAAATTAAAAATATAAAACCGGGTGAAGAAGTAAAAATAGTGGAAGATGCCCCGGTTATAAAGATTGTTGCCGTCATATTGAGTAATGCTATAGAAGGAGGTGCTTCTGATATACACATTGAATACACCGGAGAAAAAGTAAAGGTGCGTTTTCGCGTGGATGGTAATTTACGTACTACCATAGTTTTGCCGTCTACTATTTATAGTGGAATAGTGGCGCGTGTAAAAATCTTAGCCAAGCTGCGATTGGATGAAAAAAGAAAACCTCAAGATGGATCATTCAGCGCCAATATCGGTGGACGTAAGATTGATTTTCGTGTTTCTATCATGCCGGCATATTATGGCGAAAAAGTTGTTATGCGTATCTTAGATGCCGACAAGGGAGTTAGGCCGCTTGACCAATTAGGTCTATCAGAAACTAATCTTAGTTTAATCAGAGAAGCGATAAATAAGCCTTACGGACTTATTTTAATTACTGGTCCAACAGGGTCTGGTAAATCTACGACTCTATACTCAATGATGAATGAGCTTGATAAAGAAAAAAGCAATATCGTATCCTTAGAAGATCCTGTGGAATATCATATGCCCGATGTTAATCAGTCGCAGGTAATGCCAGAGATCGGATATACTTTTGCCTCAGGACTGCGTTCTATTTTTCGTCAAGATCCAGACATAATAATGGTTGGAGAAATACGCGATAAAGAGACAGCGCAACTCGCTATTCAAGCGGCCTTAACCGGACACCTTGTTCTCTCCACTTTGCATACCAATAATGCTATCGGCGCTGTGCCTCGTTTGGTTGACATGGGTGTTGATCCATATCTGATTGCGCCGACTCTCATTTTATCTGTCGCTCAGCGTCTAGCTAGAATGACTTGCCCTTCTTCACGAAAACTTATACCAATGGACGAGAATATTAGAATACAAATTGAAGAGCAAATGAAAGATTTGCCGAGTGAATTTAAAAAAGAAATTGGAATCAAAGGGCAGATGTATGATACTGTGCCTTCAAGCGAATGTCCATCTGGCACCAAAGGGCGTATTGCCGTTTTTGAAATGTTCAAAGTAGATAAAGAAATGCAAGGTGTAATATTAAAAAGTCCTACTAATGGGGAAATTTACAAAATAGCTCGTAGAAAAGGAATGCTGATGATGAGAGAAGATGCAATGATGAAATCCATAGAAGGCGTTATTCCTTTCACAGAAGTATATAGCTTTAGCAATGAGAATGAATAGATTTGTAAAATATTTTGTGATATTATTAATTAATAGAGGGTAGAAATATATGGAAGGAGGAAAAAGAAAAATTTTAATAGTTGATGATGATCATTTTCTTTTAGATATGTATGCTCTCAAGTTCAGTCAGAGTAATTTTGAGGTTTGTGTGGCGGATAGTGGCATGCAGGCTCTGGAGAAACTCAAAAGCGGGCTTATTTTTGACGTTATATTATTAGACATAATTATGCCCGAAATGGATGGTTTTGAAATGTTGGAAAAAATAAATCAGAACAATCTATCTCCAAACTCTACGAAAGTAATTTTGTCTAACAAGAGTCAACAGTCAGACATTGATCGGGGTAATAGCTTGGGGGTCGCTGGGTATATTGTTAAGGCGAATTCTACCCCAGTAGAAGTGATTAATCAGGTGATGGAAATCTTATCTAAAAAAGTCTCAAAAGTAATTAAAAATTCGTAATTTTAAATTTGTAATTGAATACAATGGATTATAAGAAAAAACTTGAAGAACTTATTTTAACCGTTATTCGTGAAGGTGGGTCAGATTTACATTTAGGTGCCGGGCGCATGCCAGTTATTCGTGTGTCTGGAGAGTTGATATTTCTTGCCAAGCATCAGGTTTTTACGGACAAAGACATGCTTGGAATTTTAGGTGAAATATTTCAAAAGGCGCAAATTGAAAAATTTATGGAAAATCAAGAAGCGGATTTCTCTTATGATTTTCGTGGGGAGGCACGTCTTCGGGGTAACGCTTTTTTCCAAAAAGGTTTGATGTGTCTTGTTTTTCGATTGGTGCCAAAAGTAAGAACTATTAAAGAATTACATTTGCCGGTTATCCTTGGTGATCTAGCACGCAAAAAACAGGGATTTTTCCTGGTGGTTGGTCCTGTCGGACAAGGGAAATCCACCACCCTTTCAGCTATGATTGATTTGATTAACAATGAACAAGCACGCAATATTATAACCATTGAGGATCCAATTGAACATGTATATATACCCAATAAGTCTATTATTAATCAGCGTGAAGTCGGTATTGATACCAAAGATTTTCACGTAGCGCTTAAATCTGTTTTTCGTGAAGATGTGAATGTGATAATGATTGGGGAAATGCGTACGCCAGAAACCATAGCTACTGCCGTGACTGCTGCCGAAACAGGGCACCTTGTGCTCTCAACTTTGCATACTAATAATGCTTCTCAGACAATAGATAGAATAATCGATTCCTTTCCAGGCGAACAGCAGGATCAAATTCGCGCTCAGCTTGCGGCATCACTTCTTGGCATTTTTTCTCAGAGATTAATTCCACGTATTACAGGTGGGCTAATTCCCGCATACGAGCTTCTTTTAAATAATAATGCTGTATCAAATTTAATTCGTGAAAAACGTACACACGAAATAGACGTGGTTATAGAAACAGGGTCAGAATCTGGGATGATCGACTTAAATCATTCGCTCATAGATCTTGTGCGTGCTGGCGAAATTTCAATAGAAAATGCTTATCAATATTCCCTTAATCCAAAAGGACTCGAACGTATGATATAGAAAGATTACATGTCAGATTTGTGGAACAAAATAAAAAATTATGCTATTCAAATATAAAGCCATAGATGACGAAGGAGCAAATAAGGAAGGAGAAATTGATGCGCCTAATCGTGACATGGCCATTAGCGGACTTCAGCGTAGGGGGCTCGTGGTTATTTCTATGAAAGATGAGACACAGAAGACATCACTTCTCTCAATGTCTTTTTTTGAAAGAGTATCCATGAAAGATATAGTGATTCTTTCTCGTCAGATTGCGACTTTGTTTGAAGCACAAGTCTCCGCGCTCAAAGCCTTCACTATGCTTGCGGCTAATACAGAAAACAAACTTCTGGGTCAGAAGTTGACCATTGTTGGCGACGACCTGCAAGCGGGAGTTTCTATCTCTGGCGCTCTTGCTCGTCACCCAGATGTATTTTCAGATTTTTATATAAACATGGTTAAGGTGGGCGAAGAAACCGGTAAACTTAACCAAACATTTTTAAATTTAGCAGAATACTTAGATCGTCAATATTCTCTTACTTCCAAGGCTAGGAATGCGCTCATTTATCCGGCCTTTGTCATTTTTACTTTTTTTATAGTAATGGGTTTAATGTTTGGGTTGGTGATTCCGAAACTATCTGCAATCATATTAGACTCTGGTCAAGAAGTGCCCTTTTATACCAAAGTAGTCATTGGATTTTCCAATTTTTTTGTTGACTATGGTTTTATTGTTGCAATTTTATTAGTGCTTCTTGGCATCTGGCTTTGGCGGTTATCCTCCACCGAAAAAGGGAAAGCGTATTTGGACGAAACACGTCTCAATATGCCAATCATAGGTAATTTATATAAAAAACTTTACCTTTCCAGAATAACGGACAACATGGATACGATGCTTTCTTCTGGTGTTCCTATAGTACGAGCAATAGACATTACCGCCAATGTTGTTGATAGTCGCATATATAGAGCAATCTTGCTAGAAGTGGCAGATGGAGTAAAATCTGGCTTGGCTTTTTCCGCTGCGCTTCAAAAACATGGAGAAAAAATACCTGGCATTCTGATCCAGATGGTATTGGTGGGTGAAGAAGCTGGTTCATTGGGAGCTGTTTTGAGAACTTTGACCACTTTCTACCGACGTGAAGTAGACGGCGCTATTGATACATTGATTGGTCTAATAGAGCCGATAATGATTGTGGTTTTAGGTTTGGGTGTGGGGTTGCTTCTGGTTTCTGTTTTGATCCCGATTTACAATCTTGCGGGTGGAATTAGTTAAAGGCGGATCCTCCTGAAAAAGCTATGCTTTAGCATTACGGGCAGGTGTGGATAACTTTCTTGTATTTATGTTATAATGAATAGATTAAAAATAAGTCGAATTATTATTATTATTATTAAAAAAATATATTATAAAAAATGAATTTTAAAAAAGGTTTCACATTGATTGAGCTTTTGGTTGTGGTCGCTATTATCGGTATTTTGGCTTCAGTGGTGCTTGCATCTCTAAACACTGCTCGTTCCAAGGGCGCTAATGCAGCCATTAAGGCGAACTTAGCAAATATTAGAGCGCAAGCTGAACTTGTATATGACGGAGCGGCACCAAACAGTTACGATACTGTTTGTAATGGAACGCAGGATGCAAACATTGCCAAAGCCCTAGCAGCTGCTCATACGACGAGTGGTGCCTCTGGCGCTATAGTTCTTACATATACTACAGCGCAGATTATTTCGACTTCTAATTGTCATGCGACATCAGCTGCGTGGGCAATTTCAACCCCCCTTAAAGCCCCTGAAGGCCCATTGCTTTACTGGTGTGTAGATAGCCTAGGTACTTCTACGGGTAGAGTAAGTCCTCTTGCTGCATCAACAGCTGCTTGTCCAGCTACATAATTTATTCTGTTTTAGCTTAGACTTCAAAAATCACCCCTTGGTTTATCCACAGGGTGGTTTTTGTTTTAATAGATGTGATATAATATATTTATCCTTTATTATAAATGAATAATTTTAAAGTTGTGCCCAGCATGATTTTATAGTTTATATGAAAAATAATCTTAAAAAAGGTTTTACATTAATTGAACTGCTGGTTGTTATAGCTATTATTGGCATCTTAGCTTCGGTTGTTCTCGCATCACTTAATAGTGCTAGAAATAAATCGGTAGATGTGGCTATCAAGGCTACTTTGGCGAATTCTCGCGCACAAGCTGCCTTGTTTTATGATACTGGCCAAATATATGAAAATGTATGTATCGACCCAACTGGTATTGCTGGAATGATATTAAGTGCTGCCGAAAAACTTAACTCCGCGGCTCCCTCCGTTGGTATTGACACCGATGGCTTTGTTTATGATGCCGCTGGTGGCCTTAATTCTGCAGTATGCCATGATGAGGATACGGCCTGGGCAGCCATTGTATCTTTAAAAAATCCTACCTTACCGGTGGGAGGCCCTTATGCTAGTGGTTGGTGTGTTGATTCTACTGGAGCTTCTCAAGAATCAACATCTCTAGATGCTGGTGTGACTGCTTGTCCATAGTATTTTTAGATTAAAAATAAGTTGAATTATTATTATTCAAAAAATATATTATAAAAATGAATTTTAAAAAAGGTTTCACATTGATTGAGCTTTTGGTTGTGGTCGCTATAATCGGTATTTTGGCTTCGGTGGTGCTTGCGTCGCTCAATACTGCTCGAGGTAAAGGTGGTGATGCAGCCATTAAAGCGAACTTAGCAAATATTAGAGCGCAAGCAGAACTCCTTTACGACACATGGGGGAATTATGCTGTGGACGCTACGCCTACATATTTTCTTCTTGCTCAATGCGCCAATACTGCGGATACTCTTTTTTCTAACACTAATATTTGGGGTCAAATATCCTCAGCATATAATGCTGGTGCCGGAGTTGCATCTACTAGGTGTTACTCAGCATCTGGAGCTTGGGCAGTTGCAGTCCAGCTTAAAACTGGCGGAACAGCAGGCGATGCAATACCAGATTCATGGTGTGTAGACGCTTCGGGGTCAAGTAAGGCATATACATGGGCTGCGCTGCAAACAATTACCAATTCTATCAACGTTTCTGTTTGCAGATAATTAATATTAAAGACAAAACCAATATGACCCCAGTTTTCTTTTTCTTTGTGTTTGGTCTCATTATTGGGAGCTTCTTAAATGTTGTAATTTATCGAATGAATACTGCAAGGTCTCTCAGTGGCAGAAGCGCCTGTATGTCGTGCCAAAACAAACTTTGCTGGTATGAGCTTATACCACTCTTTAGTTTTTTTGGCCTTCAGGGAAGATGCAGAAATTGTAAAGCAAAAATCTCTATTCAATATCCGTTAGTAGAGTTTGTAACTGGCTTGATTTTTCTCAGCTTGTTTTTAAAGTTTCGAAATATTTTCTTTTTTTCTTTACCAATATTCTCTATTACTTATCTATATTATGCTCTCATGTTTTCACTTCTCATAGTTATTACCATTTATGACCTAAGGCATAAAATAATTCCAGACGTACTTTCTTTTACTTTTGACGTTTTGGCATTTATTGGTTTATTTTTCTTTACTAATAGTATTTTTTACGGTTTTTCTCCACATATACCATCATTTTTTGAATTCTTGTCGGGCTTACTTGTCGCATTGCCCTTCGCTTTACTTTGGCTGGTGTCTCGTGGTGTATGGATGGGATTCGGAGATGCAAAATTAGCTCTCGGTCTCGGGTGGTTTCTCGGATTATCTATGGGGTTCTCGGCTCTGGTGCTCGCTTTCTGGATCGGCGCTGTTGTGGGCTTGGGTCTAGTAATTTTCTCTAAAAAATATGGCTTCAAAAGTGAAATTCCTTTCGCTCCATACTTGATTCTTGGAACGCTTTTGGTATTTATTTTTAATTTTAATTTATTTAATTTTTAAAATGATTTTCGATTTTAAAAAATTTAAAGCTAGTAAGTTGAAAGCTAAAAGCCATAAGCTCTGTCGTGGCATGACCTATGTAGAGCTCATTGTTGTTTTAGGTATCTTTTCTGTCATAGCTTCCATCGTTCTTTTTAATTATGGAGGATTTCAAGCAAAAGTAGATATTAAAAATTTGGCGAGCGAGTTTGCTTTAAAGATTGTTGAAGCGCAGAAAGCATCCCTTTCTGGTAAATTACCCCCACTTGCGCAACAGTCACAAATAAATTCAACTTGGAAGCCTTCTTATGGAGTTTATATAGATCGAGTTGCTGACAATAAGAGCTTCATTTACTTTACTGATCTTAATAGTCCCACACAAAATGGTATATACAATGCTTCCAGTTGTCCTGGAGTCGGGGAATGTCTGGAGAAAATCACTATTACAAAGAATAATAGTATTTCCAGCTTAGATGTTTTTTATCAGGGGGATGTAACCCCTCATAGCTTAAATGATCTAACTGTAATTTTTTCAAGGCCTAATTCGAGCGCAGTCATAAAATCCACGCAAATTAACATAACCTTGATAATTTCTTATATTCAAATTACGGTTCTTTCACCCAAATCTCCCATTGCAAAGATTAAACTATATCCTTCCGGCAGGGTGCAGGTAAATTAATGTTATGACCCTTCAATAAATTCAGGGTCATGATGAGTAAAATCGAACCATGAAAAAAATATTTTTAAAAATGAAGAGAGGGTATATGATAATAGAAACAATGGTTGCTGTTTCTCTTTTTATAATTATTGTTATGTCGGGAATGAATGCTCTTTTGAATGCTAATTTACTTCACCAAAAATCACAGAGTATGCGTTCGGTTATGGATAATTTGAGTTTTATCATGGAAGACATATCTAAAAACTTAAGAACCGGCTACAATTATTACTGCATTACCGGAAGTGATGACTTATCTAATGTTAGTACGAGAAAAAGTGGTCAAAGTTGTTGGGGAGTTGCATTTGAATCTGCAGCAGGTAGTACTTCCAATCCCAATGATCAATGGGTTTATTACATAGACAATTTTGGTAAGATTTTTAAATCAACCCAAGGTCCCTATGTTGTGTCTAATTTTGTTCAACTGACTCCCGATGAAGTGGTTATTAATTCAGTATCTTCTTTCTCAGTACTGGGCGCAGAATCTATCTCAACCAACCAACAACAACCTTTTGTCGGTATTAAATTAGTTGGCAGTATAACTTTTAAAAATATTATCACACCCTTCTCTTTGCAAACTTCAATATCTCAAAGATTAATCGATGTTTAATTTTTTATGATACAGAAATATTTAAGAAAAAAAAATAATAAGAATTCTGGGTTTACCCTAGTAGAGACGCTTGTGGCTATTTCAATTTTCACTACTTCGATTTTGGCTTTATTCGCAGTTCTTACTCAAGGTATTTCCAACAATAATTACGTTAAAAGGAAAATAACAGCTTCATATCTGGCGCAAGAAGGTATTGAATATATGAGAAATATGCGCGACACTTTTGTTCTTTATGATCCGGCTAGTAGTCAAGCTGGTTGGGATGGCTTCAAAAATAAACTTACATCCAGTGGATGCCAATTAGCCAATGGTTGTTATTTTGATGATCAAAACTTAAACTACACAAATAATTCCCAGCCCATGGCAGGTATTACTCTCACGGCTTGTGGTGCGTCCTGTCCCACGCTTTTGTATAATGGAGCAACAGGAAAGTACGGTTATGCGTCTGGTACAAGCTCTGGTTATATAAGGAAGACCGGAATGACTCAAATCAGCGCCAATGAAGTAAAGATTTTCTCAACTATTACTTGGACACATCCTTCTGGTAACTATAGTGTGGTTTTTTCTGAGAATTTATTTAATTGGATTCAATAAAACAAGGTAGATATAAAGTAGAAAGTTATAAAGTTCATAAAGTAAAAAAATGAAATATAAAGATTTTCAAAAAATAAAGAAAAATAATGGATTCGTAATACTTTTTGCAGTTATGCTTTCAAGTATTATTCTGGCAATATCACTAGGCATTGCCAACATTGCTCTGAAGGAAATAAAGTTTGGCACCAACGCTCGAGATACGAATAATGCTTTTTTTGCGGCTGATACCGGCATTGAATGTGCCCTTTTTAGTGATAGACCCCCCAGCTCTTTTCCCGTAGCTGGACCAGCGACGGCATTAACCTGCGCGTCTAGTATCCCTACTTATTCAAGTGGTACTAATACTGGGCTTTATAGTTTTGTGGTTACCGGCTTGGGTAATAATGGGACGAGTTGCGCCAAGGTGAGTGTTTTTAAAGATGGCGATAGTAATCCCCCATATGTAAGTACGGAAATTATTTCCAAGGGATACAACATTGGTGATGCAACTTGTTCGTCATCTAATCCAGACCGTATTGAGCGTGAAATTTTGACAACTTATTAACTGCTTCTGGCAGGTTTGATATGGATATGGATAAATCTGAAACCCAAAAAAGGATAATAAAATTAAGACGAGAAATCGCACGATTAAGAAATGCATATCACGTAGAAAATGCGCCCAACATTACCGATGATGTTTATGATTCTTTAACTCGCGAGCTTAAAGCATTACTAGAAGAATATCCTGAATTTTACGATGCTAATGCGCGAGAGCATAGAGTAGCAGGTAAACCACTTGATAAATTTGTCAAAGTAAAGCATCAGAACAGAATGCTTTCTTTAAATGATGCTTTTTCTTATGAAGAGCTATACGACTGGGAGAAAAGAATTAAAAAACTCCTGCCTGCCGAAAAATTGCAAGGATCATCTTTCCGTTATTTTTGCGAAGTCAAATTTGATGGTCTAGCTGTGTCTTTAATTTACAAAAAAGGTAAATTTGTACAGGGTGCGACCAGGGGTGATGGATTTATCGGAGAAGATATAACTCAAAATCTTAAGACTATAAATTCAATTCCACTTAAATTAAAAAAACCTTATCCTCTATCTCTAGAAGTTCGTGGTGAGGCACTTTTATCAAAAGCAAATCTTGATAAATTAAACAAAATAAACATACGCGAAGGTAAGCCAGTTTTCGCCAATACTAGGAATGTCGCCGCTGGAAGCCTTCGTCAACTTGATCCCAGATTAGCGGCAGAAAGAAAATTGGATTTTTTTGCTTACGACATAGTAAACCGTCGTGAGGCAAGACCTAACGCGTTAGGTCTTGCCTCACGACTTGAAACGCATTCTGCTAAACATGAGATACTCCGCAAACTAGGGTTTAAAGTTGAAAAAATAGAAGTCAAAGCCGAAAACTTGGAAGAAGTTATAGCTTTCATAAAAAAATTTGAAAAAATAAGACCCGGTTTCCCATATGGTACGGATGGCATTGTTGTATCTCTTGATGATTTAAAAATGCAGGAAATTTTAGGTGTTGTTGGGAAGGCTCCACGCTTCATGGTGGCATTTAAATATCCAGCTGAAAGAGTAACAACAATGGTAAAGAATGTGTTGATAAATATCGGACGTACTGGGGTGTTGACACCTCTTGCCATATTTGAGCCGGTATCTGTCGCAGGTTCTACTGTGTCAAAAGCGACTCTACATAATATGGATCAAATAGAGCGTCTCGGTTTACGTATAGGGGATACCGTGGTTGTAGAAAAAGCAGGCGATGTAATTCCAAAAGTTGTAGAAGTATTGACAGGGTTGCGTACCGGTAAAGAAAAAAAATTTAAAATTCCGGCATTATGTCCTGTTTGTAAAAGTAAGATAGTAAAAAAGCAATTAATTAATCAGTCATCAGTAGCGTATTTTTGTCTTAACCCTAAATGTTCCGCAAAAAATGAAAGATATTTAGAGCATTTTGTGTCTGTATTTGAAATATACGAGCTGGGCCCAAAGATTTTAAGACGATTCAAAGACGAGGGGTTCATAACGGACGCGGCGGATATTTTCTTGCTTACAAAAGAAGACATTGCCTCTCTTCCACGTTTTGGAGAAAAATCAGCAGAGAACATTGTGCAAGAAATAGAAAACAAAAAGAAAATTCCACTCTCTAGATTTCTTTGGGCGCTTGGAATACTGCACGTAGGAGAGGAGACAGCGCGCGACATCGCTATACATTTCGGAACATTGGAAAAGATTATACTTTCTACCAATCCAGGTAAAAATTTTTCAAATTTTTACCTGGACATAGAAAATATTGGTCCGGCTGTGTCAAAGAGCCTCTTTGATTTTTTTCATGATAAAAATAATCTAAATTTTATTAAAAAATTAGAGAAAAACGGCGTAATTATAGAAAAAGCAGAAAAGAAAAAAGCGGGTAAATTTGCTGGATTCAATTTTGTGCTGACTGGCACATTGTCTCTTATGTCACGTGAAGTTGCTAAAGAAAAAATTCTTTCTCTTGGTGGAAAAGTAGTGGGATCTGTTTCAAAAAATACTTCATACGTTGTGGCAGGCGCTCTTCCCGGGTCAAAATTTAAGTCTGCTCAAAAACTCGGAGTAAAAGTGATAGATGAAAAAGAGTTTTTAAATATGCTAGACTAGTTAAAATAAAAGGAAGGGTGTACCGAATGGTAAGGTACTCGCTTGGAAAGCGAGCGAGCGAAAGCTCTTGCAGGTTCGACTCCTGTCCCTTCCGCCAGTTAGGAAATGAAGATGATTAAATTTTTTTTACAACTAATTGTTTTTGTTGGAATCGGCTTGCTTATGACTGCTGTGCCGGAGTGGCAGAATAATGTTCTTATGAACGCGGAGGTGTCTGGATGGGTAGGATACTTTAGTACTCTGCGATTAAATGCTGTTCTTTTGTTGTTCGCCTATTTATCGTTTAGATATCTAAATAAAAAATACAGTCCGACAAAAACCCTTATTTTTCAATTTACAACCTGGGGGGTTATCGGATTATTATTTGAATGGATTTTGATTAATCATCCTCCCTGGAGTAGTGCGATACAGTATGGCATGTTTGTATACTGGGCTGTAGTTTTTGGAGCTCCGGCGCTGTTCATTTTAGAGCAAGCGAAACCAATCCGAATGAAACTACTGGGTTTTGTCGTTGGGACCGCTATCTTGATGATAATAGGAAGTGTCATTCTTCTTAATATTGACCCAACTAAAGGACTTCTTTTGGTTTTTACCATCGCCAGTTGGGTTTTAGTTTATTCAGTTATTATAAGTTTCTTCTTTCGGGCAATGGGATATCCTCCAAAGATGAAATTACTGCTTTCGGCGGCAATATTAGTCCCTATTGCCGAAATAATCTTGCCATTTCCGTTAGATTTCTTCATTTTTCTTGCGACAATTTTTTGTTCATATTGGTACGTAATCAAAGATCTTCCCTTAGAAAATTTGCCGCTAAAAACTTGAAATTGTTAATGTTTGCGGTGAAGCCACTCATTTTTGCTTGCCCGCCCAATCCGAGTCCCGATTGCGAAGCAATCGCGGACGAGGACAGAATTCCGTTCGAGCTATTTCAAGAATACACCGCCAAGATTCCCATGTTATAATCACCCCATGAAAAAGACCTATTTATTTTTAATTTTAACAGTTATAATTCTAATTATGTTTTCATTATTTAATTTATTTAAAGGTGGTAAAGAGGCTGATAAGCAAGAAGTAGCTAATATAAAAGTTGCCTTGAATGAAGAATTTGTATTAAAAGAAGGATATGGTGTAAAGCTTGGGGGTCTTTCTATCTATTACAAAAACACATCTTTTCCTCCAAAATCTTACACGGGAGATAAGGAAGAATTTATTTATCCGCAAATAGAAGTATCTGAAAATGAAGATACTCTTCATTTTCCTATAAACAAAAAGTCATCTCTGAAGATATTTCATAGATATCAAATATCTTTACTTGAAATGAATATTGAAGGAAATATTAGAAATATAAAACTAGTAATAATTCCTAAAGAAATAAACACAAAAATTCTAGAGGAGGAAGCGGTAAGAATTGCCCTGGAAGAAGCTCGTCAAAATAATTTTCTAGATGGAGAAGCAATAAATAGAACTTTACAATTGGGCCTGTGGATAATAGAGGTAAGTTCTAAGATCATAGATGATCTGTATTTTGGAGTAGAGGTGGATGCGAATACTGGAGAGATCAGGAGGTCTTATACAGATAGTAGAGCTTGAGATATTGAGTTATCCACAAGCGTTTATTTTTTATATTTATAGTGTTATACTTTGTGAGTAATAAATGTGTATTAATGAACAATGAAAAAAATAATTACACTTTCAATATTTGCGATTTTTCTAAGCTTATTATCTGCTCAGGGGATAGGGGCTCAAACTACAAATAGCTCCTGCCCGAGTATCGCTCCTTATATGTGCAACAATGGATCTTGCACAAACAATGCATCAATTTGTGATCAAAGTTGGGGAGGAGGGCTCAATACAGGTGGTACCACACCAAGTGGAACAACTTCTTCCGTGCCTTCTACCAATAACAGTAGCTTCGGAGAACAATGTACCGGAAATATAAGATACAACCAGGCAGACGCAAAGGCTTGCGCAGACCTAGCTATGAAACAAGGTAAAGCTCTTGGATACGACATACAATGTGGTGTAACAGCAGCGAATGAAAGTCTATCAAAAAATGCAAACCCGACAGGCGAATCAGTCACTGTTTACTTTGATACTTGTACTGTGAATGGCGTATCAGGATTATATGGAATAGACTTAGTTGGATATACAGGTACAGGCTCTGCAGTACAAAGATACCCAGGGAAAACTGGCTATGACGCCAACGACTACATTTATGGAAGTAATTTTCAAAGAAGCGCTATGTGGAATAGCCTTCCTTGTTCGCTAGCTGATGAGATCTCAGGTCAAGCAGGAGGGGGAGTATTAGGTAGCACTTTAACAGGAAGTGTTTCTTGCACATCCGGAGCTGCCTCATATTTTGGTAGCAATAATCCGGCGACTTGGAACACAGCTACCGCGCAAGCAAAGGGAAGACTAACTACTACAAACCCAGGAATTCGAACAAGCTTAGCAACAAATGCGGGTACCTCTCTATCTGGTACTTCTAGTAACGGTTGGTATTACAGAAATTTTTCTTATTCCAGCGTTGTTGATGAAGAGAATCAATTTGCTTCTATTCAATCAACAGATCCAACAACTGCATGCACTGGCTATGAAAGTACCGCCAATTGTCATCCAGAATGGGGAGGAGGTAGTATTTGCAATAGCAGTATGACCAATGGGTCTTGTCGTCCTGAGAGAGTAAATCCGTATGCGGCAGCCGGTGTTGCTAAACGAGCAGTAGCCCTTGGTAAAATAAAAGGTTATACGACAATTTGTTCTGCAAGATATGTTCCTTCTAGACCTGGACTAGATCCAAGCACAGGGCTTAGTTATTATTATGATATTGAATGTAATCTAAACGGCAAATCTATCGTCGGCGCAGAGTTTCTACTAAATGGTTCGAGTGATTGGTGGAACCAAGTCGCTCTATATACTACTGGACGAAATCTAACAACTCCTACAGGAACTACAATAGCTACGGCTTACAACTTTGGTACTGAAACTCTCAGGAACGGGAGCCAGGGTGAATCAGTCAGAGAACTTCAAAGATTTCTAAATAATTCTTTAAATCTTGACCTTGCCATTGATGGCAATCTGGGTCCAAAAACAATTGCCGCGACAAAAGAATGGCAAAGCAATCATGGTCTGGTAGCTGATGGTTTGATTGGAGAAAAAACAAAAACAGAGATGAACGCTCTAGTTCTATAAACTTCCTTATATTAAAAAGCAAAAACTTATATCAAGAAAGAGTTTCGTAATTCTAAAGTAAACAAAGAGAAAAGGCATCGATGGAACGCCTTTTCGGGTTACCAAGGATGCCTTGATTTTTTTGTTAGACGAGCTCCATCGAAGCCCG
>MFUJ01000038.1 GCA_001785675.1 Candidatus Nomurabacteria bacterium RIFCSPHIGHO2_12_FULL_37_29
AGTGTTAGTCATGAAACATTCGAATATATTGTTATTGAAGTAACACCATATAGGTTGGAGGCAAAATATAGTGATTTTAGGCATCCAGACGAAGTGAGGTTTAGTGAAAATATAGAAGATGATCTAAAAAGACGTGATTTTACCATTAATGCTATGTCCTTTAGGAATAGCAGTATAAAGGACATGTTTGGTGGTATAAAGGACATAGAAACTAAAACATTGAGAACAGTGGGGAATCCGGAAGATCGTTTCGGAGAAGATGCTTTACGAATGTTGCGAGCTGTTCGTTTCGCTTGCCAACTTAATTTTTCTGTGTCATATGAAACTTCGGAAAGTATTTTGAAAAATTCAAATTTAATAAAAGAGATTTCGTCTGAGAGAATTCGTACTGAATTTGTAAAAATAATTATGTCATCAAATCCTGCAAGTGGAATTGTGATGCTACAAAAATTCGGATTATTAAAAAATATAATTCCAGAGTTAGAAGAGGGGATAGGTTGTGAGCAATTAGGTGAACACATTTATGATGTTTGGGAGCATTTACTGCATGCCTTGCAACATGCAGCGGATAAAGATTGGCCTTTAGAGATAAGGCTCGCAGCGCTTTTTCATGATATTGGGAAGCCTAAAACTAGACATGTTGCTACACGAGTTGATGATTTGTCAGGTCCTCGGTTCTCTGGGTCCCTCTCCCAGCCAGACCATGACAAATCATCAACTCGCTCCGCAAAAAAGAAGTACACATTCTACGGTCACGAAGTCGTGGGCGCGCGGATGGTAAAAAAAATAATGGAGAGATTGAAATTTCCCAAAAAAGAAATTGAATTGGTGGAAAAACTCGTACGCAATCATATGTTTTTCTCTGACACAGAATTAATTACTCTTTCTGCTGTACGCAGAATAATTACAAAAGTGGGGATACCCAATATTTGGCTCTTAATGAATGTCCGTGAATGCGATAGGGTAGGGATGAAGAAAAAAGAAGCGCCATACAGACTACGTAAGTACTTCGCCATGATAGAGGAGGCTTTACGGGACCCAATATCTGCCCGCGCGCTTAAAATTGATGGGGAATTTATGATTAAAGAACTTGGTATAAAACCTGGGCCTAGAATGGGGTGGATTTTAAATTCCTTGCTTGAAGAAGTGTTGGATGCTCCGGAGAAAAATACAGTAGAGCATTTGTCGGAACTCGTGAAGTCTCTTAACATGCTCGGCGATGCTGAACTGAAAGCTTTCGGCGATCGCGGGAAAGAAAAAAAAGAAGAACTCGAAGAAAAAGAAATAGAGAAGTTGCACACCAAGCATGGAGTGAGAAAATAGCTTGACTTTTTTATACTAAAATATATACTTTAGTATATGGATACAACAATGCTTATAAAAACAAATAAAGTTCTTAAAACTAGGGCTCAAAAATTAGCGAAAGAAATGGGTCTGCCCCTGGGTACATTGATAAATAATTACTTAAGGGATTTTATTATTGAAAGGCGAGTAGTATTTAATGCGCCGATGCCAAATAGAAAGACAATTAAAATAATAGAGCAAGCAAGGAAAGAATATCAAGCAGGAAAATTCTTTGGTCCTTTTAAAACAGCGGATGAAATGATAAAAAGTTTAAATTCTTAAAATGGAAGTCAGTTATTCCAACTCTTTTAGAAAAGATTACAAGAAACTTGACTCAAAAATTCGGGGAAAGTTTCAGATTAAGCTTAGAATTTTTCAAAACGACCCATTCAATTATGTTTTAAATAACCATTCTATCCACCATCCTTACGATGGATGTAGGAGCATAAATATAACTGGGGACATTCGCGCGTTGTACGAATTGAAAAACAATATGGCACATTTTTTCCATATCGGTTCTCACAGCGAGCTTTATAAATAGGTTTTTTAATTTTTATTCGGGAAGTGGTGGGTAGGTAGGTTTTTCTTGGTAGATTCTCAAATTATCTCCCTCAATACTAACTCTCATTTCTCCGTGACTGTTATAATTATCAATTTTTGCAGGTGCTGTAATGAGACTCTCTCTTACAGCTTGGGGGATATTTACTCCTGGCTTGGCAGTTATTCCTAAAGTACGCCAAGGTAAAGATAACCCAGTATCCCAATTAAAAAGTGCGCTAACGTAGCCGTTAACCAACATCCAAATAGCTGTTTCAGGCACTTGTAAATCTCTATCTGAAAAAGCTTGCTCTACAGCTTCCTTGATCACTCTATTTTCTGCTCGCCTGTGCATCTCCATTGTCGCGGTACTACCAGCATAACCAGGATCTAGCCGGTACTCTTCTTCTTGACTAACCTTAGCCTTTTCTTCTTCAAAAATGGCATCCCGTCAATACGATTTTTTAGTGGACTAGTTCCTTCAATATTGCTCATGATAATAATATAACATTTTTTAAAATACAAACAAATTAGATAAAGTAATTATCTCGCTATGATACTTCTTGTTGATAGCAAGTTTCACAATAAACTACCTCGGGGCGGTCAGGGGAATATGAAGTTTCAAATTCGTTCTCACATTTTTTTATGCTGTGTAGGTGATTTTTCAGCTCACACATGCAGGAACGGTGCCAAAGTTTGCGCGGATTGCGTTTTTTCATTCTGTCTTGATGGCGGCACTCAAAATCTTTATGCGGTAAGGGCAGATTCATTCGCTTATAGAAATCCAACTCGGACTTGGTGATGCGGAAATTCTTTTTACAATCTTTACATATTAAAACTTCTTTTAAAATATCTTCTGTTACTTCTCCGATTGTTTTCGGCATATTCTCTTCTTTTATTGTTTCTTTGCCATATGTGCCACTGGTTTGCTCTTGCCAGTTAAAACCTTTTTCTTTAGCCCCTTTCTCGTCCATCGGATAGTATTCTTGAGCCAAGGTTTCATTATAGCCAAAAGGAGAGAGCGCGGGAGGCAAAAAGTCGCCATACACCCCGTCTTTTTTCATCTGCGCAACTATTTCTTCTTTTAGTTTTTCGTATTCAGCTTTTTCGTATTGTTTGTTCAAGATACAATATTTTTTCTTACGCAAGCCGACGCAACCGAAACAACTTTCGCAATTTGTCAGGCCATCAGAATATTCAGTGTGGCTGGAATATAAAGTATATACACAGTATTTTACACCATAAGTCTGGAGCATCCCCATTGAGTCGAGACAAAGTTCTGGCTTGTAATAAGTATTGTTTAAATCCATGGAATCTATTGGCCCCTCGGCATCAGCTACATATTTACAGTTTTTTGCGTCTTCTGTGTCGTATCCGGAGACCACATCATGGCAATTGTACATGTAGTCCCCAGTGGCGTTTTTACATTTTATCTGATGAGAGAATTTTACAAGAGCATCTTTTTTTAATTCCTCAAATTCTTTTTTTGCTTTCTCTAACGCTTCAAAAGAAGAGAAAATTTCTTTTTTCTTTGCTTCATATTCATCTTTGGAAACCGGCTTGTTAAAAATGTGATAACTTTTATGTCGCAAGTTGGTTGAGAACATGCAGTTTTGACAATCCCGCATATTCAAACAGAAAAAAAGGTCAATACTCGCCTCGCAATTTTCCGAAAAGAAACATTTATGGCATTTTCGGCAGTCGATGCATTCATAACAGAGCTCGGAATCTTGCACAAAATCACAATCTATGGCGAACTTGCTTCGGTAAACCAGTCTTCCGTACATGCAATCCTCATTTTTCTGGGCGGCGAAAATCAGATAGCAATTTTTCATATCTTCGGCGTTTTGGCAGTAGTCGCTGTTTACGGAATTTATGTTTAACATCGAAATGCGCGGGACTTTATTGCGTAGCTCAAGCCACTGATCAAAAAATGGTCGGCTTAGGTCATACCCTTGCCCATAATCCAAACCTTCCCATTCATCACCCCACCAAATATGCTGGTCATAAACGGGGAAAAGTGTATTCTCTGGGTAGATAGAAATTATTGGCTTACCACTTTTACTACAAGTTCTTTTATACAGAGTTCTTTCGTTGCGAAAACAAAGTCGACGAGCCATTCGGCAGCCTGGACAATAATTCGGAGATGGGGATTTCATCTTTTCGTAGAAATTCAAATCTTCTTGTTCTATTTCAAAATCCTTTTTACAATTTTTGCAGGTTTTTTGCATACAATCTATGTATTATTAATAATAGCACGAATTTTTTTTGATTTTATAAAACCATAGATTACAAAACAAATAGAAATAGCTTGAAGAATAGCAAAAATCCACTTTTCTTGTATCAACATTAAGGTTCCCATACTTACATTCATAAGTATAAAACAAAGCCAACCCTTTCCGTCTTTTTTGGCAAGTAAATATGTACCCAAAAGAAATCCTACAGTTACACCAAGCTCTAGTATTTGTGAGAAAGCAGTGACGCCACCGAAATCATAAACACTATACATGGTTCCAATAATTATTAATATCCAAGTAAATATTTTAGTTCCCTTATCAATAACACGGGGTGCTTGCTCAAGTTGTTTAACTGAAATTATTATGCCGAGAATTATTGCAGGAATACCACCTGCTTCAAGAGCCATAGCAATCCAATTTTGGTTCAATGCCAATATAATAACCCATGGTGGAACTCCGAGAAGATATGTAATCCATCCCCATGTTCGCCACTTAGAATTTTCTTCTCCTTCTGCTCGTGCAAGAAAAATTTTTGCAAAAAGATAAAAAAGGCCTCCCCACAACTGTAATAAAATTTCCATACGCGAAGTATAGTATATTAATTAAATTTGTCAAGCATTATGACCAAAATATGTGGATAAATAAGCCTTTTTATAAGGTTAAAAGTTATTAACAGATATTTTGTTCATCTAGATTGACAAATTAATAGGCTTTATTGTATACTTAAATTATGCAAAATGAAAATTTAAAATTGGTTAAAACATTGGAATTTATCGGTTTTAGTGAGAAAGAAGTTTTGGTGTATTTGGCACTTCTTGAATTAGGGAAAGGCACTGTTACACAGATTTCTCGCAAAGCAGGAATTAATAGACCGACGGGGTACCATGTACTCGCTTCACTAGAAGTAAAAGAACTCGTACGAGTTTCTGGTAAAGAGCCAAAGCAAGAATATGTGGCCGAGTCGCCGGATCAGATTGAAAAATTATTGGTAAAAAAAATCGAGAGCGACCAAGCTTTTATTAAAGAAGCGCGCAAAATTATTCCAGAATTAAAGTCGATGCACAATGTTTCTGACCGCCCAAAGGTTTTATTCTATGAAGGGAAAGAGGGTCTAGAGAAAGTCTACGAAGATACCCTAACTTCTCATGAGGAAATTCGTGCTTATGCGACATATGATGATATGCAAGTTGCTTTACCGGGGTATTTCCCAGAATATTTTTATCGCAGAGCAAAGAAGGGCATCAGTATCCGAGCTATTTTCCCTTACACACAGGCAGGTATTGACCTAAGTGGCTACAACAAAGAGCAAAAAAGAGAGACAGCAATGGTTCCCGCGGACAAATATTATTTTTCTCCAGAGATAAACATATATGACAATAAAGTCATGATCGCTTCATGGAAAGAAAAGCTCGGCATCATCATTGAGAGTCATGAGATAGCTGATGCAATGAAAAAAGTTTTTGAACTTGCTTGGGCAGAGGCGAAAAGATTAGATGAAGAATTGAAAAGGATTTAATTTTCGACAAAATCAAACATTTTCTCAAAAAGACGGGTGCTGGAAGAAGACAGATTGAAAGCAACGGCCAAAGTAAATACGCTTAATGAAAGTTTTATACTAAAGAAAGATAAAGGTATGGCAATCAATGCAAAGATGACGGGAGCCAGAGTACGAACTGTGCTACCACGGATTTCTCTCTTGCTTATTTCAGGATTTTTGATGTGTTCGGAATATAATACATAGACTCGCATCCAATATAAAGTTAAGCCTATTAAAATTATATGTATACCAAATATAACAATAGATAATTCATTTTTATTAAATTGCCCAAGAATGCTGGCTGAGAAGGGTATTAAACTTATCAACATAAAGAATAGAGCATTGATATTTGTGAGCTTGGAATCTATATTTTTAGCGTAAATGGAAACAAAAAAATGATGCGCTCGCCAATAGGTGAAAAGTAAAGCAAAACTCAAAACATAACTCAAAAATAGAGGGATTAATTTTTCAATTTCAAGCCAAAGTTGCTCATTATTTATTGGTCCCCAGATCGTTGGTACTTTAATTTGAAAAACTAGAATAGTCATAACTATCGCGAAAATTCCGTCTGAGAGCTGATCTAGCCTAGTGTGGCTCATGAGACTATTTTAACATAAAACTCTTTTCTTGGCATACTTTTTATAAAGCAATCTATTTGGCAGCGTTCTACCAGCGAACTGCTCGCGCCGTCCTGCTACGCAAGGCTTTCTAAAAATCATGCCTACGACGAGTTTTTTATTTCAAGCCAAATCGGGCAGTGGTCTGAGCCCATGTAGTCATGAATCATTCCTGTGTCTTTTATTTTAGATAAAATTTTTGCGTCTACAAAAAAGTAATCAATTCTCCAGCCCACATTTCTATCACGAGCCCCAGTTTTTATATCCCAGTATGTGTAGACATCTTTTTTATTTGGATTAAACTTTCTCCACACATCAATAAATTTATTTTTTACTACTTTATCAATCCAAGCTCGCTCAATGGGCAAGAAGCCGGTATTCTCTTCATTTGCTTTTGGACGGGCAAGATCAATGGCTTCGTGGGCGGTGTTTACATCACCGCAAAAAATTACATTTTCACCAGCTCTTCGTAGCCTTAAGGTAAATTTTAAAAATGCTTCATAAAATTCTAATTTATATTTTAATCTATCTGGTCCTTGACCACCGTTCGGGAAATATAAGTTTATAAGTGTAAAATCCTTATACTTCATACCTATCAATCTTCCCTCATCGTCTAATTTTTTTATACCCATCCCATAAAAAACCTCCCTAGGTTTTTCTTTGGAATAAATTGCGACCCCGCTATACCCCTTTTTGATTTTAGGATGCGAAAAATAAGAAAAATATCCTGGAATATTTCGCACATCCTCTCTAAGTTGATCTGGCTCCGCTTTTGTTTCTTGTAAACATAGAATATCTGGTTTCCCTTTTTTAAATAGAGGAGTAAAAAAACCTTGTTTAGCTGTAGCCCGTAATCCGTTTGTGTTCCAGCTGATAATACGCATATTCACTAATCCATATAAGTTAATTTATAAATAATAGGTTGACAATACCACATCCTGCCCCGTAGGGAGCAAAATATGCATTCGATATTTTGATCTCCTTCCGGGTGTTCCAAGAAATTATTTTCATATTAAATAATGATAACATACAATATCTAAAACGTAGTTTACTTCTTATTGTGAAATTTCTTATGGATGTCTCGCAGGTGTTTGTCTGTAACATGTGTATAAATCTGTGTCGTAACTATACTAGAATGTCCAAGTAGTGATTGAACAGAACGGATGTCTGCGCCGTTACTAAGTAAGTCCGTGGCGAAAAGGTGACGCATCGTGTGCGGGGTTACTTTTTTAGAAATTCCGGATTTGATGGCGTGCTTCTTTACGATCCGTTCGATAGACCTTCTGGTTAACGGACCGCTTATTTTGTTTTTTCCTTTTTTTGAAATCTCATTATCAATTTGTACAAAAAGGGCTTCACTCATATCTTTACGGTTGCTCAGATATTTTTTGATAGCTTTTTTTGCTTCATCCGAAATAAAAACTACACGTACTTTTCCGCCTTTTCCACGAATAGATAATTCGTCTGAACGCAGATTAATATCAGAAGTCAACGAACATAATTCTGAAACACGAAGACCCGTAGAAAACAAAAGCTCCAGTATGGCTTTATCGCGAAGGTCTTTTAGATCGCTACCATTTGGAGAGTTCAGTAGTCTTTCTAGTTCAAAATGAGTGATGAGGTCGAGCGATCTCTCAGAAACTTTAGCTAATTCTATCCGTTCTGCCGGCATAGATTTTACTTCTTGTCGGGCGAGATATTTAAGAAATGCTCTTAGAGCAATGAGATAATAATTTTGAGTTTTCTTAGACAATGTTTCTCTCTCTTTGCCCGCTGTAGCTTTAGTGAAGGTGGGTTGCCGATTGAGCCAAAGACGAAATTTCCGCACAGAAGAATCAGTGATGTTGGCAGGATTGTCATTTTTTATAAAATTCAAAAAACGAGTGAGATACCGGTCATAATTCTCCACAGTGTGAAATGAACGACCCCTTTCTATTTCTATGTATTCCAAGAATTGAGTTTTTAGCTGTTTAAGAGATGCCATACGGATATTCTAGCATTTATGTAATGTCGCACAATATATTTATACAACAAATAACTTTGTCATATAAAATCCTGAGGATTGCAATTTTGATTGTTTTGTGCTAATATGTGTATATGTTAGCTACTAAGAAAAAGCAAGGAATTATAAAGAAAAATCAGATACATGATAAAGATACAGGCTCCCCAGAAGTGCAGGTGGCTGTTTTGTCCTCTGCTATTGATGAATTGGCGAAACACCTAAAGAAACATAAAAAGGACAATCACTCTCGCCGTGGACTTATCAAGATGGTGGCTGATAGACGTACTCATTTAAAATACCTAGAACGAACAAGTAAGTCTCGTTACAACGCTCTAATGAAGAAAATGGAACTCGTTTAAAAGGAAGATTTTTAAAACTCTTTCTTCGCGTACTTTTTATAAAGCACACATAATTTTTTACTAAAAATTTGCTCTGTTCGGGCTGTCGTGCCACACAAGGCTTTCTCAAAAGTACGCCTGCGACAAATTTAAAAAATCTGCTATACTTATATATATGACAGTCATAAAACATAAAGAACAAAGAGTTGGTGTTTTTATTGATACTCAAAATTTATATCACTCGGCTCGCAATTTATATAAGGCACGAGTTAATTTCGGCGCGGTTTTGAAAGATGCAGTTGCCGGTAGGAAACTTGTTCATGCAGTAGCCTATGTTATTAGTACGGAAGCAGGGGATGAAAAGAATTTCTTTGAAGCGCTGCAAAAGCTCGGCATTGAAACTAAAACTAAAGATTTGCAAGTTTTTCATTCTGGAACTAAAAAAGGGGACTGGGATGTGGGGCTAGCTGTTGATGCTATTAAAACTGCACCCCGCTTAGATACTGTCGTTATTGTCTCTGGTGATGGCGATTTTGTGCCACTAGTGGAATATTTACAAACCATGACTCAAGTGGAAGTAATTTCTTTTGGCAAATCTACTTCTTCTCGCTTACGCGAAGTAGCTGATGACTTTGTAGATCTCTCTCTTAATCCTAGGAAATATTTGATAGGGATAAAATAGGATTTGTAGCAATATTATTATTGCAAGTGAATAACATCGAAGTCCGTTGCTTTTTGATATAAAAATGCTACACTGTAGTAATATTTATCAGTTAATCCGTTCGCGTCTAGACACAAAGTAGTGTTTCAAAATTATGAAACAACACTGTAGTCTGGATACGAACTAATGTAAATTTACAAAATATTAATTTTCTTTCGGTACGGATTTTTTGAAGCTTAAAAAATCTCATCGAGTTTGAAACTCTCAGAGTCGAATGACCTGAAATTCTCGCCCCGTCCGACTCGACAATCCTTCAGAAATTTATATTTTGTAAATTTATACAAAAATTTATGCAAAAAAAAGAATACTCGGTAGAGATTGGTGGAAAAGTTTTAACAGCTATTTTCACAGATTTGGCAGAACAAGCGCATGGTTCAGTGATGTTGAAATATGGGGAAACGATAGTCCTCGCAACGGCGTGTATGTCCAAGGACAAGCAGAACGGTCTCGGATTCTTTAATTTAACAGTGGATTACATGGAGAAGTTCTATGCCTCGGGTAAAATTTCTGGTTCTCGTTTTATGAAGAGAGAAAGCAAGCCCTCTGAAGAGGCAATCTTGACGAGCCGAGTCATTGACCGTACTCTTCGCCCACTTTTTGACCACTCAATTCGCCACGCGGTGCAGTTGATTGTGACAGTGATTTCCGTTGATGATAATGATCCTACAATTCTCGCGGTAAATGCCGCCTCTCTTGCTCTCGCAGTCTCAAATATTCCGTGGAATGGTCCTGTTGGATGTGTCCGAATTGGTAAATACGATAACGAAGATCTTAAAATTAATCCATCACAAAATCTCCACCTAGATGATTCTCAATATAAATTTGACCTGACTGTTTGTGGTAAAGATGGCAATATAAATATGATTGAAGCTTCTGCGCATCAGACCAAAGAGGAAGAATTAGAAGAGGCCCTTAAGAAAGCCAGTGAAGAAATTACTAAATTAGAAGATTTTCAAAAGAAAATTGTTACGGAAATAGGTCACGAGAAAAGGGTAATAGAAAAGGAGACTATTGACCCAGAGTCCTTGGCTTTATTTAATGAAAAAATATTACCTCAAATGCCCGAAGCTATTTTCGCCGGGGCAGGTAAAAAGAAAATAGATGACTTGCATAATGTTTGGAACAAGATGGTCAAAGAACATTATAGCGGAAAATATCCCGAGCGAGAAGACTTTGTAATGGAAGATGATTTGTTCGATAATACGGAAAATGAAATACTGCATAAAAAAGCGATAAAAGAAAACAAAAGAGCGGATGGAAGAAAAATGGACGAGCTTCGTATTTTATTTGCGCAAGCTGGCGGACTATCTGCCATTCTACATGGTTCAGGAATTTTCTATCGTGGAGGTACGCACGTTCTTTCAGTACTGACTCTTGGTGGTCCGGAAGACAGAAATTTAATTGATGGTATGCAAACAAAAACTGAAAAAAGATTTATGCATCATTATAATTTTCCGCCTTATTCAGCGGGGGAGACAGGTCGAGCAGGTTTCACTAATCGTCGAGAAGTCGGGCATGGAGCTCTGGCCGAAAAAGCGCTCGCGATGGTACTGCCTTCTCCTATGGACTTTCCATACACTATCCGTGTAGTCTCTGAATCCATGGCCTCAAATGGTTCTACCTCTCAAGCTTCAATTTGTGCTGGAACTCTTGCCTTAATGGATGGCGGAGTGCCAATAAAAGCGCCCGTGGCGGGGATAGCAATGGGTCTGATGTATGAATCAGATGATAAATATAAAATTTTGACAGACATCCAGGGGCCAGAAGATCATCACGGCGATATGGATTTCAAAATTGCAGGTACGAAGGATGGGGTTACAGCGATACAGCTTGATGTGAAGGTGGAAGGAGTACCGATAAAGATATTGGGTGAGGCGATGAAGCAATCTAAATCCGCGCGGGTAGCCATCATAGATAGAATTGAAAAAGAAATTCCATCTCCGCGTAAAGACATATCTACTAATGCGCCGAAAATACTTATTATTAAAATAAAGCCAGACCAGATAGGAATGGTTATAGGTAGCGGAGGTAAGGTTATTAAAGAAATTAAAGAAAAGACCGGTGCTGAAATAACTATTGAAGATGATGGTACTGTGTATTTCACTGGCAAAGCTGGTTCAGCTGAGGCAGCAAAAAAAATAGTTGAAGAAATTACTCATGAATATCAAGTGGGCGATACGCTAAATGGCGAGGTGGTGAAGATTGCAGACTTTGGGGCATTTGTACGGCTCAATGCTTCTACGGACGGCATGGTGCATATCTCGGAATTGGCCCCATTCCGCGTAGAGAGAGTTAGCGATATAATAAAAGAAGGGATGATTGTGCCGGTTAAGGTTATAAAAGTTGATAGAGATATGGGCAGGATAAGTTTATCTATTAAAGAAGCCGACATGAATTTCTTCAATGGAAAAAGATAATGAAATAAAACCAAAGATTACTACAACTTATGCCGAAGATATGGCAAAGGTGCTTGAAGAGGATCAAAAAGGAGGATTGATTAAAAAAATTATTCACGGAGAAGAAGAATATCAGAGAGAAAAAAGAAATTTATCTCCAGAGTCAGCCCAAAATAGATTCTTTATACTGATTGGCGCTCTTTTTGTTGTAATTAGTGTGGTTACTTTGTTTTTTCTTTTTTTTAATAAAGACATATCCACTATTACACCGGAGAAGAAATTCACACCTTTGATTTTCAACGACAAAAACACCTTTTTGGAAGTAAAAGATTTCAATAAAGATGAAATAGTTCAAACTGTTTTAAATGAAGTTGAAAAAGTTGAAATCCGAAATGGAGGAGTGGAGGGGATTTATCTTACCCACGATAAAAAGATAATAGGTCTCCGAGAATTTATAAAACTTATAAAAGGCAATTTCCAACCAAAGGATGATCAGTCTCGAGCTGATATTGCAATTAACAATGTGCTTGTACAGGACGATTTTTTGATGGGTGTTGTGGTTGGTGAAAAAAAATCTTCTTCGGAGGCGGACAGGGACTTTTTTGTTCTTATTAAAGTGCGTTCCGTACCCGATGTTTTCGATTCTTTTCGTCTTTGGGAAAAGAAAATGTTTTTTGATCTGCATGAATTATTTGGCATGAGTCTATCTAGTGAGGTTGAGTATCTTCTTACTAAAGATTTTGAAGATGGAATTGTGGAAAATAAAAACGCGCGTATTCTCTACAGTCAAGATGCCAAAATTGTCATGGCATATATCTTTGCAGACGATAACTCTGTCATTGTCACGAACACCGAAAATGCCGCGCATGAAATAATGCTTCGTCTCGCTTCAAGTCGAGTCAAAAAATAAACTATATAAAAGCTGAAATAAAAAATCACAAAGCTGTAAACTCATTGCTTTGCAAATTTAAAGTGCTATGATTTAGGTGCCATGTTAGATAAGAAAAAAATTAAAGAAAAATTAGAGAAAGAAAGAGATGTACTTCTTGAAGGATTACGAGATATGGGTAAATTAAATACTGAAACGAATGAGTGGGAGGCTACTCCAGAAGAGTTGAGTGCTCCGGAATCGGACCAGAATGATATGGCGGATCGATTTGAAAACTTTGAGGCGAGAAGCTCCATGATTCGAACCTTAGAGCCCAGATTAAATAATATTTTGAAAGTGTTGAAGAGATTAAATAGAGAATCTTTTGGCAAGTGTGAAATATGTAAAAAAGATATTGAATCAGCGCGCATGGAAGCTAATCCTGCAGCAAGAACTTGCAAAGAACATCTAGAAAATTAAGATGAATTACAAAAATTCAAAAAATTTTTGCGTCTTCGCCCCCGGAGTTGTCAGGACAGGGAACCCACGACGCTATAAATTTTTTAATTTTCGTAATTCAACATTATGAGCTTCTCTAGAGTATATTCTGCGCAAACACACCTGTTAAAAGGTAAAATTGTTACTGTAGAAGTTGACATTACAAAAAACACATTACATGCTTTTACTCTTGTTGGACTTCCTGACAAAGCCGTGGATGAATCGAAAGATCGCATGAGCTCGGCCTTAAAGAACTCTGGTTTTAAGTCTCCTAAAAATCAAAATCAAAAAATAGTCATATCGTTATCTCCGGCCGACCTAAAAAAAGAAGGTCCGTATTTTGACTTAGCAATTGCTCTTGCGTATTTACTTTCAGCCGAAGAAATAGATTTTAACCCAAAAGGAAAAATATTTTTAGGAGAACTTTCATTAAATGGGGAACTTCAGCCTATTAAAGGAGTACTTCCACTTACAGAACAAGCAGTACGACAAGGTTTCCAAGAAATATTTGTACCAATTGCAAATGCTTCGGAAGCAGCGCTTGTGCAAGGGATTACGATATATGGAGCAAAGACGCTAAAAGAAGTTATTGACCATATTTCTAAAATAAATTATGACAAGAAAGGAAAATCTACCGAAAAAGAAAGACCGAAAATTTTAGCACAAAGGCCGACAGAAATAATTCACAAAGACACAATTCATGACATAGATTTTTCTGACATTAGAGGACAAGAGAGTGCAAAACGTGGACTTGAAATTGCAGCTGCTGGAGGACATAATATTGCATTTTCTGGACCACCCGGTACAGGAAAAACTATGCTGGCGAGAGTATTTTCACATATATTGCCAGAGCTTGGGAACGATGACATTTTAGAAATTACAGGTATTCATTCTATTGTAGGATTATTGGAAAATACGCTTGTAACAGAGCCACCATTTCGTGCGCCACACCATACTGCAAGTTATGTATCCATGATAGGTGGTGGATCAAATCCAAAACCTGGAGAAGTGACATTGGCGCATAAAGGTGTGCTTTTTCTAGATGAATTCCCAGAATTTGAAAAAAGGGTACTGGAGGCGCTTCGTCAGCCACTCGAAGATAATATTGTTTCTATCTCTCGAGCGCGAGGTTCAGCAATTTTCCCTTCGAATTTTATTTTAGTAGCAGCCATGAATCCTTGTCCGTGTGGGAATAAGGGGAATAAAGATAAAAATTGCATTTGTAGACCAAATGATTTAGAAAGATATGCACGTCGCATCTCAGGCCCTATTATTGATCGTATTGATTTATGGGTTACAGTAGGGAATGTGGATTATAGAAAATTAAGTGACGAAGCTGGAACAGGGGAAAAAACGCAAACAATAAAAAAGCGCGTAAAAGATGCGCGATTCATTCAAGAAAAAAGATTTTCTACCCGAGGCGGATCCACCTTTGGCGGAAAGCAGTCTTCAAGAAAACTGCAAACAAATAGCGATATGAATGTCAAAGAGCTTGGTATTTTTGCGTCGCTTACGCCTTCTGTTAAACAACTTTTAAATGACAGTGCGGAAAGGCTCGCACTTTCCGCGCGTGCGTATCATCGCGTGATCAAAATCGCCCGCACCATTGCCGATTTAGAGAATTCTTCCGAAATAAAAGCGAATCATATCCTTGAGGCGATACAATATCGGCCGAAAGTCGTGGAGTGACCGTTCTGGAAGTTATCCACAGTTATATTATTGACAGTGAACGCTCGTTCACTTATACTATTTAGGTCGGTCGTTATAAATTAATCTTTGTAAATAGGTGCTCCGGCAAAAATTTTTGCGTCTTCGCCCTCGGAGACAAAAGGTCAGGGTACTCACGACGCTTAGAATTCTTGCCAGAGCACCTCAACATAAAATCATATGTCGCAAACACAATATTTAAAAATGTTAGAAAAGGAGATACAGAAGATCAATAGAAAAATTGATTTTAAAATTCTCCAAGGAGAAACGTACTGGAAAGAAGCGCAAGACCACAAATTGCTTTTGAGAAAAGTTCGTTACCACACTAGAAGGGGTTTTATAAGTAGACTAATTAATCTGTTTTTTAGAACCAATATCTATGCGTAACCCGCACCAAATTCAAATTGAATCTTTTTATGGGCGAGAGAAAAGAATGCCCACGTATTCTGAAATGATGAAGCTTTTTGGTTTCAAATCCAAGAATGCTGTTTATAAAATTGTAAAAAAACTTGTAGAGGCAGGATTTGTAGCCAAAGATCATTTAGGAAGATTGATTCCGACTGAATCATTTGGGGAAATTCCCATGCTTGGATTTGTTACTGCAGGATTACCAGCTACTGTGGATGAAGAATTGACTGATACTATAAATCTTGATGATTTTTTAATTCAAAAAAAAGAATTTACCTATATGCTAGAAGTTGACGGCGATTCTATGATTGACGCTCATATAGAAAAGGGTGATATGGTGTTGGTGGAGCGTGCGAATCAAGCCAAGGACGGGGATATAGTCATTGCCGAAGTGGACGGGGAATTTACTATGAAATATTTCCGTAAAAATAATACTACAGTTTGGCTTGAACCGGCGAATAAAAATTATCAAATGATATATCCAGAACATAGCTTGAATGTTATAGCTATATTGAAGGCGGTAATTAGGAAATATTAGTATACATAAAAAACAAAAATCCCTATTGGGGGATTTTTGTTTTTTATCTCGAGATAAAAGGTGAACCTCTTGATGCGACGTTGACTCGGACGTCCTAAAAAAGTTATTTTTTCAGACGCTCCTCGTTCGTCGGTATAAAATTATGCAACCGTATCTTTCAAACCTTTTGCAGGTCGAAATTTTGGAACTTTCTTTGCCGCTACCTTGACTTGTTCTCCAGTTTTTGGGTTACGAGCCATGCGAGCTGCGCGAGCCTTTACAGAGAAGATTCCAAAGCCAGCGATTGAAACTTCACCGCCCTTTTTAAGGGTGTCAATGATAGCTCCAAACAATCCGTCAACGATTTCTTCAGCCTGTACCTTTGTACCGCCAAGCTTTCCATGTACCCAGTCAGCTAATGCTTGTTTATTCATATGTTTTTTAGTTATTTTTATAATTCTTTCGACCAGTTTGCCCTTATAATTACTACCCCTGTAGTCTCCTTGCATTATATATCAAGGGTTTTTTTAGGCAAGTGTTATAAAATTGATTAATTTTATCTTGCGTACTCAATGATTCTTGTTTCTCGTATCATCGTTACCTTTATTTCTCCTGGATATTTGAGTTCTTGTTCTATTTTTAGAGCAATATCACGAGCCATTAGCTTGGCTTCGGCGTCGGAGATTTTTTCTGGAGTGACGAAGATGCGGATTTCGCGACCAGCCTGAAGCGCGTAGGATTTCTCCACAGCAGGGAAAGTGTTTACTAATGCTTCAAGTTCTTGGAGTCTCTTTAGATAGTTTTCTACCGAGTCTCGGCGCGCGCCAGGACGGCCACCAGAGATGGAGTCAGCTGTTTGAACGATTATTGCTTCGATTGTCTCATAAGGGTAATCCTCATGATGGCTTTTCATCGCAGTGATGATGCGTTCATCAGCGCTAAATTTTTGTAAAATTCTAATACCTATCTCAATGTGCGTGCCTTGTACTTCGTGATCGAGTGCCTTGCCGATATCGTGCACTAATGCTCCGGCTTTCGCTATCGCGACATCCGCGCCAAGTTCTTCGGCCAGCATGCCGGCAATGTGCGCCATTTCGATAGAATGCTGAAGAACATTTTGTCCATAACTAGTACGGAAATACAATCGTCCGATAATGGCTACGATACGCGGATCAAAGTTAAATATCCCACATTCATAGACTGCCTGTTCACCTTTTTCTTTAATTATTTTATTTATTTCCTCCTTTGCTTTTTCTACTAGTTCCTCTATTTTTGCTGGCTGAATACGTCCGTCTAGGATTAAATTCTCCAACGCAAGTCGCGCGACCTGTCTTCTGATTGGATCAAATGAAGAAATGACAATAGACCCCGGAGTATCATCCACAATAAGCTCAACACCTGACGCTCGCTCAAAAGCTCTGATATTCCTGCCCTCTTTTCCTATTATCTTACCTTTGATTTCATTATTCGGGATAGATACCACTGTTGTCATAAGCTCAGAAGCTGTGCTTGAAGCCAAGCGCTGAATAGAGGTTGCTAGTATGTCTTTGGCTCTGCGATCCAGTTTTTCCTCGTTGCTATTTTCCAGTTTTTGAATTCTAATCAAAATATCTTCTTCGTATTTTTTCTCAATATCCCGCAAGAGTTCTTCTTTGGCTTCTGTCTCACTCAACTTCGCTACTCTTTCTAATTCTGTTCTTTTTTCCTCTTCTATTTTTACGACTTTTTCCTGAATTTTTTTTACTTCTTCTACTTTTATTTTTATATTATCAATTTCCTTATCTATCTCTACTTGCCTTGCGTCCAGAAACTCATCTTTTTTGATAAGTCTTAGTTCCTTATCTTTCCACTCATGTTCTTTCTTTTTTTCTTCCTCTTTTAATTCCACGAGCTTCCCTTCTGACATTTTCTTTGCCTCGTCCGTAATTCTCTGCGCTTCTTCCTTGGCGCCAACCATCATTTGCTTGATGTCTATTTCAATAGATCTCCTCTTTCCCAATGCGACTATCACTCGCAGGTAATATCCTACAACAACACCAAAGAGAAGCGCCCCGGCGCTGAATAGAATTGTAATTAATGTTATACTCATAAGCTTTAAGTCAGCTTACAAGAACATGCCACTATATTTGCGGTTTTCTTTCTTCAATACAAAAGATTTGAAAATTTTCTCCTAGAAACTTCATAATATATGGAATATTCCTCTAAGCCTGACTATAAATTAAGCGAAATAAATTTGTAAAATGTAACTTGTTTAGTATAACAGATAAAGAATAAGGTGTCTAGTTGTGTAGATAATATTAGTATAGTGTGTTATAATCAAGTATTATTAGTTTTAATAATATAAAATTATGAAAGAAGGTGGATTATTCAATCAAGCAATAGAAACTCTTACAGGACATAAACATCCTAACGTTCAAAAAAGGAAAGATTTAGTTCAAGAAATCAAGGCTCTTCAAGAAAGACTAAAAGGGCTTGAAGATAATCTTGCATTACCTTATGAGGGTTTAGAACGTCCTCTTTATAATGGTGAGAGCGTAGCTGCAAAAATCGAAACACAAATATCTGATAAAGAAAAAAAATTAGAGAATTTAATGCGCTAAATAATTATTAAAATATTTTTTTATCTAAGCGCTTACTTTAGATATTTGGGTTTTGGATTTGGTGACTATTTCATCAACAATTCCGTAATTTTTGGCCTCGGAGGCATCCATGAAGAAATCTCGCTCTACATCTTTTTCAA
>MFUJ01000039.1 GCA_001785675.1 Candidatus Nomurabacteria bacterium RIFCSPHIGHO2_12_FULL_37_29
TATTGCCACAGAATACTCAAATGGATGCTAGAAATACATTAGAAGATTTATCGCTGCCAAGTTTCCGTAGATATAAAACCTCTAAAAGACTGGTAACAGTAATTAGTTTTAAATAATTTTATGAATTTAGACTTATCAAAAATTAAAAAAGTTTTTTTTATCGGCATTGGTGGTATTGGTATTTCAGCTATTGCCAGAATGATGCTCATGGAAGGCAAGCAGGTTTTTGGATCTGATATATCGGCAAGTGGTATTACGACTGAATTAGAAAATCTGGGCGCGAATATAACCCTAGGACAGGCGGTGGATTTGATTCCGAAAGGCGTGGATCTGATTGTTTATTCCATTGCAATTCCGAAATACGACCCAGAATTTTTCAAAAAGTTGCAGAGCTTGGGGCTAAAACTTTTGAATTATCCGGAAATACTTGGTATTGTGACGGCGGACAAGTACGCTATTGCAGTTTCCGGTACGCACGGCAAAACAACCACGACAGCAATGATAGCCAAAATTTTGATCGATGCTGGGCGTGATCCATCTGTGATAGTAGGATCACTGCTCAAAGATTACAAATCAAATTTGGTCGTGGGTAAGAGCGAATTTTTCGTGGTTGAAGCTTGTGAATATGAAAGATCATTTTTAAATATAAAACCAAAAATTTTAGTTATTACAAATATTGAACCTGACCATTTGGATTATTATAAAGACATAGAAGATATTAAAAATGCTTTTTGGCAACTGATTTTACAAACAGAAAATGTGGTTATTTACAATGGAAACGATACGAATATCAGCACACTAGCACGCGAGTATAAGGGGGAAGCGGTAGATTATATAAAATATTTAGAAAAAGTCCCGAAGCTTTCTGTCCCGGGAGAACATAATCGTATGAATGCGGCTGCAGCTTTAGCGGTAGCAGATATTTTAGGTATAAAAGAAGAAATTTCTCAAAAATCTTTAGCCGAATTTTCAGGTACTTGGCGACGTCTTGAGAAAAAAGGAGAGACAAAAGAGGGTACAATTATATATGACGACTATGCCCATCATCCGACAGAAATCAAAGCGAGTTTGCAAGCATTGCGCGAGCTTTACCCAAAGTCTGAGAAAAAAATAACAGTGCTTTTTCAACCTCACCTGTATAGTCGAACCAAAGCTCTTTTCGATGATTTTGCCAAAAGCTTTAAAGATGCAGACAAGGTTCTTCTTTTGCCGATTTATTTTGCCCGAGAAGCTAAAGATGAAAGTGTTTCAAGCGAGAAGCTAGTCAATGCGATTAATAAGACTATAAATAAAGAAGGGGACGATGCACGAGCATATCCTGACTTTAAATCTGCAGAAAATGCAGTTGTAGCCCTAAAACTTGGTTCAAAAGACATATTTGTGACAATGGGAGCAGGGGAAGCTTATAAGATTTCGGATAAAGTGCTCAAGTTTACATAAAAGCTAAGACAGGATCTAAAATTATCCTATTTTTGACCTTATTTGTCAAATAGACATTTACAAAATATCCTTATTTTGTAAGATATTTTGTATTTGACATATACCAAAATCATTGTTTAACCATTGACTTTCTGTCTTTAATATGCTAGTATTAAAGCATGTCCTTATTTAGTAGGCGTAAGCCTTATAAATTAAGGGTTTTTTAGTTTTTAGTCCAAAAGGTTTTACAGATAGATCTGATGTTGGCGGAGCATAACCGCTCAAATATGAAAAAGAATAATTTGATACGTTTTGTTCAGTCTCTTGTTTTTTTACCTGTTATGACTATGCCTATCTTATTTGGAGGCGTTCAGGGTAACGAGATTCCGCAAAGCGTCTTAGTTCAAAAATTAAATATCGAAGTTTCGGCCCTGTTGGCAATTAACCAGCCAAACGATCCGGATCCTTTGCAAACAATTCGGGAAACCAAAGCTCTAGTTATTGACGAGTATTTCAAGGCGCGTAACATGCCACTTACGGGTACTGGCTTGGCTATGGTTCTGGAAGCAGAGAAGAACGACCTTGATTGGCGCTTGTTGCCCGCGATTGGTATCAGAGAATCAACTGGTGGTAAAAACGCCTGCATCAAAGTTAAATTTAATTCTTTTGGTTGGGGTTCTTGTAAAATCGGTTTTAAATCTAATGTTGAGGCGATTGAAACTGTTGCCAGAAATTTAGGCGGCAACAACCCAAAGACCGCGCATCATTACGACGAAAAAACTACCAAGCAAATTCTTCGCGCCTACAACCCGCCTTCAATTGTTCCTCTTTACGCCGAGCAGGTGATGTCTATTATGAATTCAATTGGTATGGCAGAAATTACTCCAAATGTATTAAAGTCATCTTCTGATCCCTTGGTTCAAAAAGTGTAATTTGGAAATTATAATTTTTCCCAAGTTCTAGTTTTTCACGTAGTTTGGTTTCCGAGCTGAAAGTTGAATTGTGTACCAATCCGGCTACACCTTCCTTAATAGAGACGAGTGCGCCGTGTTTGTTGTATTTTATTACGACGCCCTTAATAATGTCTCCTTTTTTCAATTTTCCTTCAAATTCTTTCCAAGGATTTTCCTTTAGGGCTTTGATAGAGAGTGATATTTTGCCGTCTTTTATTTCTATCACTTTTGCTTTGACATTGTCTCCCACCTTAAACATACTTCGAAGATCTTCTACTAGTCCCCAATCAAGCTCAGAAATGTGCACAAGACCTTCTAGTCCGTCTTCGAGTTTTAGAAAAACACCGAAGTCTACCAGTCCCGCAACCGTACAATTTAATTCATCTCCGACACTATATTTACTTAAAATTTCCTTTTTCTCTTCAGGGTTATTGTCTTTCTCGGAGAATATTAATTTGCCTTCTTTTGGAAGCGTGGAAATAATCATCACAGAAATATGCTCTCCGACCAGTTTCTTAAGTTCTTTTAATATTTTATCTTTGTCGGAATCCAAGACACGAGGGTAGTGATCAGCTTTGAGCTGGGACGCGGGCAGGAAGCCTTGTATGCCTTGCCACTCCAAGATAAGTCCGCCTTTGTTTGCATCTTTTATTTCTAAACTCATCACCGTTTTTTCTTTGATAGCTTTTTCCGCTTCACTCCAAGTGAGCGCCTGCTTTGCTTCTTTAAGAGAAAGTTCTATATAGCCCTCTTTGTTTTCTGTTTCAACAATTTTTGCTTTTATAATATCGCCCGGACTTATTTTTTTTATTATGTCTTTTGCATTAATAAATTCGCGACCGTAAATGATACCCGCACCGAAAGGTGCTAGATCAACATAAACTGATGATTTCTCTACACTAATCACTATGCCTTCTACTAGGGAATCCGCCTCGGGCTTGTTTATGCTTCGGTCAAGAATGGATTTTAAAATTAGATTTTCTTCCACTAATGTTTCGTCTTTTATCATAAAATATCTTCAATAAAAAATCCGCTCTAAAGCGGACATAAGGCTTAGGTTTTGCTTTGGTTTGTTTTCCCGAAGACAAGGTTACCCTAAATCCATGCTTTTAATAAGTATTTACTTACACAAATGATACTACTATAAATGTCTAAAATTGCAAGTAGAACACTTGGCGGACACTTGGCGGTTTAACTGCCAAGTGGGGCAATTGTCCAGGAAAGATGTATTTTCTTTAAAATTTTGCTATAATACAACTGATGATAATCACATATTTCGGCAAGCAGTTTTTCAAGATTCAGAAGGGAGAAATGGTTCTTGCCTTTAATCCCGTCAGTAAAAGCTCTAAAATAGGTGTTTCCGCACATTTTGGCGCAGACATTGGTCTTGTTACCACCAACCACCCTGATTATAATGGCTTAGAACAACTCGAACATGGCGAGCGCGTACCTTTTTCTATTAGCGGTCCTGGTGACTATGAAGTTAAAGAAATTTTTATTAAAGGCGTAATATCCAATTCGCTGCTAGAAGGCAAAAAATATATCAATACGATTTATTCTCTTTCGTTGGATAACATTAATATTGTATTTCTGGGTGCATTATCAGATGTAGAAATTTCAAAAGAAGCGCATGAAGCTATAAATAGTCCAGACATTCTTTTTATTCCAGTCGGAGGCAAAGACTTACTTGATGCCAAGACTGCCGCCAAGCTGGCACTATCTTTCGAACCCAAGCTAATCATCCCAATGGATTATGATTCGACTAGCTTAAAAGCCTTTTTGAAAGAAGCTGGAGAAGAAAAAGCCGAAGTAGTAGATAAGTTGACGCTCAAATTGAAAGATTTAGAAAACAAAGAAGGGGAAGTGGTTGTATTATCAGCCCTAGGCTAATCCGCTTTGGGCGGAAAAGCTATAAAAGATTATGAAAAAAATTATTCATCATATAAGGAAACAGTCGGAAGAAACGAGAAGACACATCTTGCATTTCATTACCATTGTCTTCGGCATAATTCTATTATCTCTTTGGGCTTATTCCCTGGGAACAAGTATAGCTAGTTCTGACACACGAATAAAAATAAATAATGACTTAGAACCTTTGTCCGCATTAAAGGATAACCTCGTTGGAGGGTATAAAAATATTAGCGAATAGTTATTTTACAACAAGATGGCGAAAAAATCTTTAGAAACAAATAAAGCAGAAGTGAGAGAAACAATTCTCCCAGTTGATGTCGTGACAGAAATGAAAGAATCTTATTTGGCATATGCCATGTCAGTTATTACTTCACGCGCTCTACCAGATGTCAAAGATGGATTGAAGCCTGTGCACAGGAGGATACTTTTTGCTATGCATGAGATGGGACTCACAGCATCGGCTCGCTTCAGAAAGTCAGCGGCGGTGGTTGGAGATGTGCTCGGGAAATATCATCCACATGGAGATGTGGCAGTCTATGACTCTATGGTTGGTATGGCGCAGGAATTTTCTTATCGTTACCCTTTCATTTTGGGGCAAGGTAACTTCGGTTCTATTGATGGAGACAATGCCGCGGCGATGCGTTACACCGAAGCGAAAATGTCTAAAATCTCTAGTGAGCTTTTACGTGATTTAGAGAAAGATACAGTTCCATTCCGTCCAAATTATGATCAGACTCGCAAGGAGCCCATCGTATTTCCTTCAAGTGTGCCAGCACTACTTTTAAACGGCACTTTAGGTATTGCTGTTGGCATGGCCACAAATATTCCTTCGCATAATTTAGCTGAAGTGCTAGATGCCACGAAATATTTAATAGAAAACGAAAATGCTACGACTGAAGATCTAATGCAATTCATAAAAGGTCCGGATTTTCCTACTGGCGGGATAGCCTACGGATATAAGGACATATTGCATGCATATTCATCTGGGCGCGGCGGAGTAGTGTGTCGAGGTGAGGCAGAAATTACGGAAGACAAAAATGAAAATCTGCAGATTGTCATCACCTCTATTCCTTTTCGAGTGAATAAGGCTAATTTAATAATGGCGATAGCCGAATTGGTGCAAGAAAAAAAGCTTGAAGGTATAAAAGGACTTCGAGATGAATCAACAAAAGATATTCGCATTGTGATTGATTTGAAAAATAGTGCCCATCCAGAGAAAGTTTTAAATTATATTTACAAAAATACTCAACTTGAATCAAATTTTAATTTTAATATTGTCGCATTAGTAGATGGTATACCGCAGACTCTTTCTTTAAAGTCCATTCTCTTAGAATTTATTTCTCACAGGAAAGAAGTAGTTAAAAGAAGAAGCGCATATGACTTACGCAAAGCAGAAGAGCGTGAACACATCCTGCTCGGACTAAAGAAAGCGCTTGATAAAATAGATCGTGTAATCACAATAATTCGTGCCTCAAAAGATTCTCAAATTGCCAAAGTTAATTTAATGAAGGAGTTTAAATTTTCAGATCTGCAGGCAACGTCAATTCTTGAGATGAAGTTGTCCAAGCTGGCGGGACTCGAGAGAAAGGCAGTCCTAGATGAATTAGAAGAAAAACAGAAATTTATCAAAGAAATGAAAGATATTTTAGCGAATCCCAAAAAAGTGTTGAAAATTATAACCGATGAATTAGTAGAAATTCGCGCCAAATACGCGGATGAAAGAAGAACAAAAATAGTGAAAGGCGGAATAAAAGAAATTTCTGATGAAGATCTAATACCGGAAAAAGAAACCATGCTAGTCTTGACTGCCGGTGGATATGTAAAATGCACAGACCCCTCTGAATACCACGCGCAGAAGCGAGGCGGAGTCGGCGTTATTGATCTTGAGACGAAAGAAGAAGATTTCGTAACGATGCTTGTTTCTGGTTCTACGCACAGCAATTTACTTTTCTTTACAAATTTGGGCAAAGTTTATCAGATGAAAATGTATGACATCCCAGAAGGTCGTCGCGCTACGCGTGGTAAATCCATTATGAATTTTCTCTCACTCGGAGCGGACGAGAAAGTCACCTCCATTTTGGCTATGCCAAAACAGAAAGACATTGCTTCGTCTTCACTTATGCTTGTTACAAAAGATGGCACCGCCAAAAAAATGGCGAGCGCTTCTTTTAAAGATGTACGCCGTAGTGGTATCATTGCTATTCGTCTAGACAAAGGCGATAAGCTTATTTCGGCTCTAATGACAAGTAAAGGAGACGAAGTCATGATTGCGACAGCTCTGGGGCAATCTATAAGATTTAAAGAATCTGATGTTCGTGAAATGGGCAGGACAGCCGGGGGAGTGACGGGAATAAAATTAAGTAAAGTTGATGAGGTTATCGGCGTTGATGTGGTAAAAAAGAATGTCGAGAAAGACCTGCAGGCCGGCTCATTTCTTACAATGAGTGCGAATGGTTTCGGCAAAAAGACTAATCTAAAAGAATATAAAGTTCAACGACGCGGAGGCTCCGGGGTGAAAACTGCAAAAGTTACTCAAAAAACAGGTAAGCTTATTGTTGCCAAAGTATTGTCGGGTATTGAAGAAGAATTGATCGCAATGTCAAAAAAAGGTCAAGTCATTCGTACCGCGCTCCGAGATATTTCATCTCTCGGTCGTCAGACACAAGGCGTGACTATCATGCGTCTTCGTGCCGGCGATGGTATTGCCTCTCTGACTTGTATATAATATAACATGTCAAAGATGCCCTTTGACACCATCAAAAATTAATGAGAGAATTACCACAAAATTTTCCAAGAGAAGTTCGTAAGAGACCTCATAGTTTTACTGATGTTTTACAAGATCACATAGATAAGGATAGCGCTGATGCTTATTATGAACATGTAAAAAATATTCTAAAAGAACAAAGTGTGGAAATAAAAAATTTGAAAGTTTTAGAAATAGGTAGCGGGAATGGTATATTTCTTGATTTTCTTAGAAAAAAAGGAGTAAATGCTGTTGGGCTTAATGTCAGGCCAAGGGGGGGGGCATGGATCACCTCAAGTGGCTGCTCGCATAGAACAGATACCTCTTAAGAGTGATGAATTTGATCTTGTTTTATCGTTAGGTAATGTTTTTGACCAAATGGTTTATGATCAGGATCACGATCTCATGATACGTGAAATTTATAGAGTTTTAAAACCAAAAGGGCTTTATCTTGGTTATGGACTCGCCAAAATTAAAGCTTCACCCATAGAAGGTTTTACTGAACTAATAAAACCAGGAGAGGATAACATTTTTCGCCATCTTTACCAAAAATCCTAGATGTCAAAGATGCCCTTTGACATCAAAAATAAGTGTTTGTTCTATGAAGTTTTCTTGATTTTCAAAAGTTGATAGCAGAAATTCTTTGTTAATAATTGGCAAATTTCTGCCTAGAGCGTAATCATTATAACTACTCCACATGTATTCGGATGGATGCTTTACAATTCTATCTTTTACTGCGTTCATATGGATGTAAGCTGAGGTCCACATTAACTGTGGGTTATTTTCAATCAGTACTGCCTTGAATTGATCTTGAAAAATGTGCCCAACTCTTTTATATTTTTTGTTTATATACTTAGAATAACTGGTGCAAAGTTTTGACATAAGTTTTGAAATAGATATATCATCGCATTGTTCAATTAGTAGATGAAAATGATTTGGCATCAGACAAAAGGCATGAAGTTTAAAATCATTTCTTTTTGTTTCAGTAATCCTTATTCTAGAATAAGGCATGGCCATGAATTTTTCTTTATTTAATTCTTCTTCGGTAAAACCTAAACATAATCCAATCCTAAAAACAAAAGCTTTGTAATCCTGATTATCAAAAAATATGTTTTCCTTATTATTCCCTCTGTTATAAACATGAAAGATGGTTCCAGGGGCAAAATTTTTATAGTCTCTTTTACTCATTCGTTCATTATGTCAAAGATGCCCTTTGACAGCAAGTTGATAACTATCATGAAAAGAAATTATTTTCATACTATAATGTAGGGATGTTCTCCGATCCGGTAAAAAATTTAAAAGCTTTAGGACTTCGAGAAAATAGCATCGTAGCAGACCTAGGCGCGGGAACCGGATTTTATTCTATTGCTGCAGGTCATATGGTGCCGAAGGGTAAAGTCTATGCAGTTGAGATAGATAAAGAATATCTCTCAACGATAAAAAATAAAGCAAAAGAGGCTCATGTAAATAACGTGGAAATTCTTTGGGGAAATATTGAGAAACGGGGTGGCACAAAGATAGGAGACGGCATTGTGGACGCAGTCATTGCTTCCAATATTCTTTTTCAGCTAGAAGACAAAGAAAATTTTATTCTAGAAACCAAGAGAATTTTAAAACCCAAAGGCAGGGTCCTTCTTATTGATTGGTTACCAGATTCTCCTTCAATGAAGTTGAAAGGCGCTATTCCTAAAGGTAAGGCACAAGAGATGTTTGAACAGAAAGGTTTTGTTCTAGAACGTGACATTGATGCCGGGACGCATCATTATGGTATGATACTAATTAAGGATTAACGGGATGAAAGGAAATTTTCAGATCATAACTATAATTGTATTTATCGCTCTGGCCATTTTTGGTGTTTTGGTTTTTTCTGGCGCGATACCCATTGGTAATAAAAATGAAGTAGGAGGTCAAGGAACTGTTGTCTTGTGGGGGACAGTTAAAGCTGGAATAATGTCAAATCTCTTAGAGGAATTTCGTAATACTAATCCGACTTTTACCGTGCAATACATACAAAAGTCCATGGATACCTTCGACCAAGATTTACTAGAAGCTCTGGCAGAGGGCACAGGTCCGGACATGTTCTTTTTACCGGATAATCTAGTATTTCGTTATGCTAATAAAATTGCTACTATTCCGTATCAGAGTTATCCACTCTCTTCTTTTAAGAATACTTTTGCTGGCGCAGGGGAAGTATTTCTAACTTCAAAAGGCATTTTGGCTATTCCTATTTCCATTGATCCGCTTGTAATGTATTACAATAGAAGCACTTTAGATGCCAATGGCGTTGTTTACCCTCCAGCTTTCTGGGATGAAGTCTCTCTGCTTGTTCCCGTTCTTACAAAGAGAGATGAATTAAATAGAATAATAAAAAGCACAGTTGCCATGGGACACTTCTCTAATGTTAATCATGCCAAAGACATAATCTCTACCCTCTTTATGCAGGTAGGTAATGAAATAGTGACAGAGAGGGATGGAAATTTTATTTCCGCCTTAAGTACATCCAGTTCAAAATACAATCTTGCCTCGATTTTAAAATTCTACACAGATTTTGCCGATCCGAATAGTAGTATTTATTCTTGGAATAAATCATTTCCCAATTCCAATGTTGCTTTTTCTAGGGAAGCTTTGGCATTTTATTTTGGTTTTGCAAGCGAACTTGCTTCACTCGTAAATGCCAATCCCAATCAGAACTTTTTCGTTTCCCCAGTTCCTCAAAATAGGAATTTAAATTCAAAGTTAACGAATGCTCATGTAACGGGTCTTGCCCTTCTCTCTTCTTCTAGAAATTTTGACACAGCTTTTACTGTGGCCAATTTGATAACGACAGGTGACTTCGCTTCCAAATTCGCTCTTGCGACAGGAGTGGCGCCCGCGCGCCGAGATTTACTGCAAATAAAACCAGAAAACGCTTACTCGCCGATTTTTTATAATTCAGCGCTTTTTGCAAAAAGTTGGCTTGATCCGTCGCCCAAGAATACAGACGATATTTGGAGAAGAATGGTGGATGGGGTGCTTTCGAATAGCATGTCCGTGGAAAATGCCATACAAGACGCCAATAGCAAGCTTGATCTTTTATTGTTAAGATAATAGAAAACTAATAGAATGATGAAAAAAATTATAATTTTCTCCTATACATTTTTAATACTAATTGGATTATTTAGTCCAATAGTTAAAGTTTATGCAGAAACATTCCAAGAATGTATGACGAGGATGCAAAATAGTAATATACCTACTGATACAGCACGCAACTTCTGCAATCTTTCTGAGACGTCGTCATCAAATACTGGCTTAGTTCCTTGTAATAATACACCAGATAGTAAAGGGGTAATAGCTCAACCTTGCGACTTCAATGCCTTCTTGGCGCTCATAGACAAAGTAATCAAATTCATCCTCTTTGATATGGCTATACCCATTGCCGCTATCATGTTCGTTTACGCCGGTTTTCTTCTTGTCACCGCAGGGGGAGAAGCGGCTGGTGCCAGAACAAAAGCCAAGACCATTTTCACCAATGCAATTATTGGCTTAGCCCTTGCAGCAGCTGCATGGCTTATTATTAGGACGATATTATCAATATTGGGTTATGATGGAACTTGGATTGGTTTTTAATACTTATGTTATAATAACAGCATGATTCTTTTTAAGAAAAATTTACAGAAATTTGTTTTACTTGTTTATCTTTTTTCTTTGCCTTTTTCTTTAATCTATGCAGAGGTCAAGCCGTGTCCGCCTGGCACAATCTGCAATCCTATAAGTCAAGATAGTCTCAATGGCTTGATTAAAACTCTTTTAGAGGGAGTACTTAGAATCGGCATACCACTTGTCGCATTGAGTATCATTTACTGCGGTTTCCTTTTTGTATCGGCGAGAGGTAATTCGGAAAAAATAACCAAAGCCAAAGACGCTCTACTTTATACTTTGATTGGCGCAGCGGTACTATTAGGGTCGTGGGCTATCGCCAAGCTTATATCAGATACCGTGTTTGCATTATAAATTATTAGCAGTGTCGCGCTCGGACGATTGCGCGACATGATTTCGTAAAATCATATGAAAAATAAATTGAAATTATTTTTAATACCCGCTCTCATTATTTTTTCTCCAGTTACAGTTTTAGCTTTAGTTCCTACGGGTCCATGTGTCGGAGCTACTGGTCTGGGAGGTTTATTGTGTAAATTAAACGAACTTCTTAATTCAATTATTCCAGTCTTGCTTGCTTTGGGGGTAGTTTATTTTGTTTGGGGTGTGGTTCAGTATGTTATCGCCAATGAGGAGGAAGTCAAAAAGAAAGGACGAGAGAGGATAATTTACGGCATCATTGGTTTAGCAATTATTGTGAGTTTATGGGGGCTTGTAAACATAGTGGTTACAACTTTCAATCTTGATAGTAACAATACTGCTCCTGATGTTAGTAGTTTGGTCGTTACTTCAACATCAAGCGCTGGTTGTACTCTGGGTACCAAATTTCAAGGTCTCCTCGATTATGCTACTTGCATTATTGGCAAGTCAGTAATTCCCTTTATTTTTGCTATAGCTATGGTTATGTTCGTTTGGGGTGCAGTGAAGTTCTTTATCATTGATGCTGATGAAGAGGCTAAAAGAGCGCAAGGTAAGCAGTTTATGATCTGGGGGATTATAGCCCTAACTGTGATGATTTCTGTTTGGGGCTTGGTTAATGTTCTTGGGACTACCTTTAATCTTAGAACAAACGTTCTTCCACAGATCCAGCCATAGCTTTTGTTTTAATTGTGTTAGTGGTATAATATTAGCATTATAAGGTTTATCATTTATTATTAGGTCGTTTAATTAAAAGAATTATTATTAACGTCGTGCTCGAATGGACGATTGCGCGACATGATTTCGTAAAATCATATGAAAAATAAATTAATTACATTGTCAGGTTTTGTTTTAGGTTTAGCGCCTGTTGTGGCGTTTGCACAGCAGACTGGTGGTACTCCTGCTGTGTG